>NZ_JALNTO010000017.1:0-88237 GCF_023161785.1 Bacillus sp. 2CMS4F | reverse complement strand
CAATCACCGATAAGCTATCGGCAATTGGCTGTATAAAAGGTGTTTTGATCCCTGTCTCAAAAACGGGGGTCAGTCCCATTGTTTGGTATGTTTTTTGATAGATAGGTTCTCAACATTGAATGCATATTTATTTACTGGCCAGCTCCTTAATGATCAAACTTAATTCATAAATTCCCTTTTGAAGATCTTCAAGAGATGCATAAGCGTATGACAAGCGAATATAATTGCCTTTTTCCTGAGCATAAATACTGCCAAGATTGAGAAGAATCCCTTTTGTTAAGGCTTTTTTATAAAGTAATTTCATAGATATCGAAGGCAATATTTTTAACCAGATAAAGAATCCCCCTTTAGGAATAGTCCAAACAGCTGCATTCTTCATATTGGTTTCTAAAGCGCTCGTAACAAATTGCCTTCTTATCTTTAATTGATGTCTCACCCGTTCTAAATGCCGCTGATATTGGCCAGATGTAAACCATTCCGCCGCTACTCTTTGAGACAACGAGCTCGATCCGTAATCTGTCTGCATTTTAATGTCAGATAAACGTTCAATCACTGGCTCTGGCCCGACGATCCATCCAATCCTTAAGCCCGGGCTTAGCGTTTTCGATAAACTTCCTACATATAGCACATGACCGTTTTTATCTATTGTTTTAATAGGGTATGGCGGAATGTCATCTATCCACAGCTCACGATATATGTCATCTTCAATAATGGGAAGCTGCGTTTTTTCGCTTGCGGCAAGGATTTCTTTCCGCCGCTCTTCTGACATTAAGATACCAGTCGGATTTTGAAAACAAGGGTTTGTATATAATATGGCTCTTCCCCGTTCCCCCTTTGTCATATGAATATGATTTGGCAAAAGCCCCTCTTTATCGATAGGAAGTCCGGTCAGATTCATTCCGGCTGATTGAAATACATGTAATGAATAAAGATAAGATGGCTGATCAAGAAAAACAGTTGAACCTCTTTGCAAAAGTCCCATTGATATAAGCTGTAAGGCTTGCAGTGCTCCTGAAACTATAAGAATGGATGAAGGTGAAGCCTGAATCCCGATTGTTTTTAAATAATCACTCAATGCCTCTCTTAAAGGCAAGTATCCTTTTGGTTCCTCATATCCGAACGCCTCTATGTTTTGAGATACCTTGCCCATAATCTCTTTCATAGCAGACAAAGGAAAAATCTCTTTTGAAAGTTCTCCTTTGCTTAGCTGTATAAGATCAGAATTTGATTCTGATTTATTGATCTCTTGAACAATTCTTCGGCTTGGCTGCTGGATTCCCGAAGTTACATATTTCTCCCAATTGGGTGCAGAATTCTTAGCCAACAGTGTCCAAGTATTGTTGATGACAACTGTCCCTTTTCCCATTCTGCCTTCAATCAACCCATCTGCTATCAATTCCTCTAACGCTGTGATAACCGTGCTTCGATTTACATGAAAGTCTTTTGCAAGCGTGCGCTGGCTTGGAATCTTACTTCCAATCGGCCACTCTCCATTACCTATTTTCTCTTTTATATAATCAATGATTTGTAAGTACTTAGGAAGCTTTCTAACCGTTTTTTCTTCTGTAAAGCTCATCAAAAGCAGTCTCCTTCAACTAAAGTGGTTGGGTCAAAAATTATGTAACTGGTTGAAGCCATTTTATCAAATCTCTATTAGTATAAAACACACTAAATAACTGGTTGGTTTTTGTAAAGAAGGAGTGAAAATCATGAAAAAGAAAACTGTTCAACTCATCATATCTTACAGTCTTATGATCGGTTTGTGGGCATCAGCTTTTCCGGGAATTCGTGTAGGTCTGGAATATTACACACCCGAGCACCTTGCTTTATTTCGTTTGTTAATCGGATCTATGGCATTGTTGCTTTTTGCTGTGCTGACTAACATGCGCTTACCTGACATGAAAGATATCCCTGTCATCTTATTATTAGGGTTTTTAGGTTTTGCACTCTATCATATTTTGCTTAATATCGGTGAAAAAACAGTTAGTGCCGGGATTGCAAGCTTACTCGTAACCACAGCACCAATCTTTTCTGCGGTGTTGTCTCGCCTGTTTTTTGGTGAACATTTTGGCTTTTTTAAATGGATTGGCTCTATCATTAGTTTATTGGGTGTGTCATTTATTTCATTAGGGACAGGAGACCATACGCTTTCAATGAAAGGAATTCTGTTCATTCTGCTGGCAGCTTTTGCAGAGAGTATTTATTTTGTTTTTCAAGCCCGTTATATAAAAAAGTATGGTTTTATTCCATTTGTAACGTTTACGATTTGGGGTGCATCCTTACCAATGCTTGTTTTTCTTCCAGGCTTATGGGGGGAGTTTGTAAACGCCTCAATGAACTCCACATTGTCTATCGTTTACTTAGGTTTATTCCCCACGGTCATCCCATACTTTGCGCTTGCATATGTAACTTCAATCGTCGGTGCTTCTGAAGCAACGATTTCACTTTATGTAACACCGGCTTTGACGTTGGTGATTTCCTGGGTGTGGATAGGCGAAATGCCTTCACTTATTTCACTGCTAGGCGGAATGGTGACTGTCAGCGGGGTATGTTTCACCTACATAAAAGGAAGCAAAATAAAGATGTTAAAGGAGATGAAAAAGTTCTAATTTCTTTTCTGTCTTGATGCACGGTATCGGTACCCTGCTTCATGTCATTACATGAATGAATAAAAAAAACATACCAATCGTATTTGGTATGTTTTTTTCTAAGATGAGCTCTTAACATTGTAAGTCCAAAAAGCATATCTTAATTATACTCTCATCGTTTGATCAATTGGTGATCACAAACCTTTACTATTACATTATTTATTGCTTAATCAATACTGATAACTCACCTTCGAATACTTTTTCTTCTTTATGATTATAAGTAAATAACAATACAGTAAGTATTCCCGTTCCACTTTTCTTTGGTTTTTTATCCACTACCTCAACAACTGTATGCAATTCATCATCTGGATACACGGGTTTTATGAATTTAATATGATTCATCTCTGTTCCAGCAATAATATCGTCGCCATAGAATCCCTCTTCAATCCAGAGCTTAAATGAAATGGCTAACGTTTGTATGCCAGAAGCGATGATTCCATTAAATCTGCCTTTATTCGCTTTTTCCTCGTCTACATGCATATATTGAGGGTCAAATTCTTCCGCAAACCTCATTACATTTTCTTTTGTTACCCTAAAAGACTTTGTATGAAATACTTGTCCAATCGCAAATTCATCCAACTTCATAAATACACCTCTTATCAAAATATTTCTATCATCAACTATCACATAAAAAATACTTTATCATATTTCATGTAGATCATCCTTTACATTTTTACCTATAACACTTGTCAGATCAAATGCTCAGTTTGGGGAAAGAAACATTTGCAATAGCCAACGCGACAGCCCAAAGATGATTTTGCACATGAAATAAAAAAAACTGCGTTTATAATAGGATAGCTTGTTTTTTACAAACAAATCATTCAGAAACACATTTCGTTTTCTTCTCTTTTGGTCCATATAAAATTGAAGCAGCTTTTATAGGTTGTCTTAAGATAAAAGAAACCATCGAAGGGATGTCATAGTGAGTGAATATGAAAAAAGATACCAGCTGGTATCTTTTTATATTGAAACATTCATTTAGCTCAAAATGAGATCACTTTTTCGTTCCGTTCTGTATATCTTTCCGTTCTATATATCGATCTTAAAACGTGAAATTGGTCATAAAGTTTTATTTTACAGATTAGATACGATACACTCCGCATCCCCCGCGAGTTTGAATTCCCCAAACCCGTAAGGCAGCAACATATGATCTCCTTTTTTAAAGTCATATGTACGCTCGCCGGAGATTATCCGGCCTTCTCCTTCGATGACGCTGACAAGAAGGAATGATTTTTGCTGTTTTAAACTTGCCGATCCTGTTAACTCCCACTTTTCCACTGAAAAATAAGGGCACTCAATCAATATGGCTATGTGCAAATCATCTGTTTGTTTATATTGAACCGTTTGCTGCTCTGGCGCAAATGGTACGTCTATCACTTCTATGCTCTTTTCCAAATGGAGCTCGCGCAAATTGCCTTCTGTATCTTTCCGGCCATAATCATACAATCTGTAGGTTGTATCGGAATTCTGCTGCGTCTCTAAAATGAGAATGCCTGTCCCAATCGCATGAACGGTGCCGCTTGGCACATAGAAGAAATCCCCCGGTTTTACCTTTACGCGGCGCAGGAGCTTGTCCCATTTTCCACCTTCTATCATCGAGATCAGTTCTTCCTTTGTTTTTGCGTTGTGGCCATAAACGATTTCTGCATCTTCTTGGCAGTCTATAATATACCAGCATTCTGTTTTTCCGAGCTCTCCTTTTTCATGCGTTTTTGCATACTCATCTTTCGGATGCACCTGAACGGATAAGTCTTGATTGGCATCCAAAATTTTCGTGAGAAGAGGGAAGCGGTCCCCCTTTAGATGTCCGAATAAATGCCGGTGATGTTCCCATAATTCGCTGAGCGTGAGCCCCTTGTATATCCCGTTTTGAACAATGCTTTGCCCATTTTGATGTGCTGCAAAAGCCCAGCATTCCGCCGTTCGTTCTGACGGAATGTCATAGCCGAAAGCAGCCAAAGCGGTGCCGCCCCAAATCTTTTCTTTGAAAACAGGCTTGAAAAATAACGGTTCAGTCATCATGAAAAATTCCCCCGCTTTATATGATTTCATCCAGGAGTTTGTATGCTTCTTCTTTTGTCTGCACAGAGAGCAGCCTTTCCCTATAGCTGTCATCCATCAGTTTTCGAGATAGCATTTGCAGCAGTTTCAGATGCTGGTTCCCTCCGCTATCTTTCGGTACAGCAATCATAAAGATTAACTTTGCTTCTGATCCATCAAGACTGTTCCAGTCAATGCCTGATCGTTTGATTCCAAACACTACACTAGGCTTCTTGACGGCATCAGACTTCCCGTGCGGGATCGCAATATTCATGCCAATCGCCGTTGTCCCCTCTTGTTCGCGATTCATGATCGCTTGTTTAAAACCGCTCTCTGAATGCAGCATACCTGTGCGGGACAATTTTTGAATCATTTCATCGATAATGTCATCTCTGGTTTCGCCTGATAATGTTGGTTCAATAAGATCTATACTCATAATGTCTGTCAGCTTGTTAATATCCGTCTTCTCCATCTGTCTGCTTTCCGCTTCATTGTGCTGTTGCGGAACGTCATTCGATGCTGCAGCTTCACTCAGCCCGGCGGGTGAAGAAACCGGAATATCTTTTTTTAGTACATTAACTAAAAGAGCGGTGGTAAGAGATCCGGCAATCACTGCAATAAAAAACATCAATACATGATCAACGGCGCCTAGTACTGCCACTATAGGCCCGCCGTGTGCTACTCTGTCTCCGACATTGCCGATCATAGCGATCACAGAACCAGTCATAGAACCCGCCATAATCCCCGGAATGACGCGAAGCGGATCTTGTGCCGCGAATGGGATGGCTCCTTCAGTGATGCCAAAGAGACCCATGGTAAATGATGCTTTTCCCATTTCTCTTTCCGACTCCTGAAATTTTCTTTTTCCAAAAAACGTTGCAATCCCAAGGCCGATCGGCGGTATACAAATGGCGACGGCAATCGGTCCCATAATTTCATAGTTTCCTTCTCCGATCATGGCCGATCCGAAAAGGAATGCCACCTTGTTTACGGGGCCTCCCATATCAAATGAAATCATTGCGCCTAAAATCAATGCCAGCAGGATGGAGCTCGAACCTTTCATACCCGCCAGCCATACCGTTAAAGATTCGAAAATTTGGGCTACAGGTGCACCAATCAAAAACACAAACGCCAAACCTACAATTAGTGAAGCGAACACTGGAATAATAATAATCGGCATAATCGGCTGAATCGCTTTTGGAACCTTTAATTTTTTTATCCAAAGGGCAGCATACCCCGCCAAAAAACCGGCGATGATGCCGCCGAGAAAACCGGCGCCGCTTGCACTGCCGTAAAAGCTTCCCGTCGCTGCAATATATCCGCCGATCATTCCTGGTACAAGCCCGGGCTTATCAGCGATGCTGTACGCGATATATCCGGCCAAAATCGGGATCATGAATGAGAATGAGGCACTTCCGATCTGTTCAATCGTTTTCCAAAAAGATTCATCCGGAATGACTAAGCCCTTCGGTGTTTTCTCACCTCCAAGCGTCAATGCAACCGCTATCAATAACCCGCCGACGACGATGAATGGAACCATAAAAGAAACACCGTTCATTAAATGACGGTAAATCGGATTTTGTTTTTTCTCCTGTTGATTGCCGGCTTCCGAATTTGAAGCTGAACGGTAGACCGGCACATCGCCGCTAAGTGCTTTTTGAATTAATTCTTCCGGTTTGCGGATACCATCCTGAACCCCGACAGACAACAGTTTTTTTCCTATAAACCGGTCTTTGTTTACCGAACGGTCTGCCGCGATAATGATCGCGTCTGCTTCACGAATCTCCTCACCGGTCAGCTCATTTTCCACTCCGATTCCGCCTTGGGTCTCGACTTTCATTTGGACGCCTAATCTGTCGGCAGCTTTTTGCAGATTTTCCGCCGCCATATATGTATGGGCAATTCCATTCGGACATGATGTAATCGCTAACAGTTTCATACGAGTCCTCCTTTAAAGTATGAATCATAAGGCTTGTAACAACTGTATATCAAAATCATGCTTGTAAAAGCGCTGTTTTTTACCGTTAATTCCGGAAAAACCGGCATTTTTCCATATACAAAAAAAGCAGGGCATCAAAGCCCCGCTTTTAATAATTCAAATAAGATAAAAATGTCATAACATTTGTTTCTTTCGTCAGCTTATGAATGAATGCCGGGTGCTCACTCAGATATGACAGTTCATGGAACAATTGCTTTGTCATGTTTTGATCCTCGTGTTTGACAGCCAGCATAAAGACGAGCGACACTTTTTCAGCCCCCCAATCAAGCGGCTCTTTTAATGTGGCAATCGCAATGGCTGATTGTTTAATAAATTTAGAGTTTGCATGAGGAATCGCAATGCCAGCCCCAATGTTTGTCGCCGACATTTTTTCTCTCAACACAGCATGAATGGCATATTCCTTTTCCACATAGCCTTTCTCGTATAAAACCATTGCCATTTGTTCAATCAGCTTATAGCGATGAACTGACTCTTGCTGCAAAAAAACTAAGAAAGGAGTCGTATTGTTCAGCATCTTAAACGTTTTTTGTGTTTGGCGTCGCGCTTCGTCAACCTGATCCATAAATGCACTTAGTTTCTTCTCATCAGAAGGCTCCAACAGCGGTGATACAACAATATGAGGAATCGGCACATGTTCCAGCGCTACCGTGGCAATGACAAGATCTATGTCCCCATGCTTTGTTGTGTAATCTGCTAAATCAGCTTTTGCAATACAGGCCTTCACAGCGATTTGATGAAATTTCCGTTCAATTTTTGTCCGCAGCAATTGTGACATTCCAATGCCCATGTGGCAGACGATGATTGCCTTTTTACGCTTCTCGCTGCTGTGGTGCAAACGTTCGACCGCAGCTTGAAAATGCAATGTCAGATAAGCGGCCTCTTCCTCAGGAATAGAAAGAGCAAACGTTTGATTGATGTCTTCCAGAACGTCAATGATCATATGAAACAGATAGGGGTACATTTTTTTTATGTCATTTAGCATTGGATTTGATACAGAAAGATCGTAATTCAGCCGGTTTAGCACTGTGTTAAGATGGATGTTCAATCCGTTGATCAAATCCTGATCACTATGAAAATCAAGCAATTTCAGCTCTGACACACGATCGATTAAATGCCGCACAACCATGGGAAGCAAGGGATTTTCCAAAACCTTTTTTTCTTCTTCCCGAGACCGAAAACGAACTTTTCCGCCGAGTATATGGAGCGTTACATACACGGCTTCTTCTCTAGGGAAGCGGATGGCAAAAACCGCTTCCAGCCGTTTTAAACATGTCATTGCCCATTGATATTCTTTCTTCTTTTCTACTGCTGCCATTTCTGTTGGCGAAATCGAGATGGGCTGCTTCATTTTGATCCGGCGTATCATCAGCAATGTATGCAATAATAGATTCTCGAACGTTTCATCTGTGAAATAGATAGAATGGTGCTTTTGCAATGTTTTGAATTCATTCGACACACATTTCACTTCATGACTTAAGAACTTGCTTTTGATAAATTGACTTGTAAACTCTGGGTTATCAATCAAATCAGAGATTCTGGCTAAGGCTTTTCTTTTATTTCTTTCATTTCCCTCAATCTTTAAACCGAGCCGCTGCTTTGACACCAATTTGAGATCAAATCGCTTCAGCCACTCTTCAATTTCATGTAAATCCCTTTTGATGGAGGATTTATTCAAAAAATGCTGAGCGGCAATTTCTTTTGCTGAAACATGTTTTGTGTTCATTAATAATTGATAAGCGATTTGCAGAATTCTTTCTTCATCGGACTGGTGCTTTGAGCCAAAATGTTCAGTACCTAGTTGTTGAGTTAACCGGGTCCTTTCATGTTCTTCTATATTTAAATAGACACCTAACCCTGGTTTGCGAATGAGCTGAGCAGGAGAATGTTCATGCAAATAACCTTCGATCGTTTTCAGATCATTCCTGATCGTTTTTTCAGAACACTTTACCCTGTCGGCAAAATCTTGCACGACTAAATAGTCATCAGGTTCAGATAACAACAGATACAAAATGTCTTTTTGTCTAGTATTCATGTATCTCATCTGTTTTTCTATCCTTCCTGTGTTTCACTCAAATGATGTACTAATAGTATAAGTATACTACAGGAGAAACCGCTTACATTATAAAGTAAAATAAAAGCGCTAAAAGTTTCGTTTTTTACCGAAACTTCCGGAAAAATTGGATTTATGCGCAGAAAATCTGCTGTTCATTCATCAAAAAGAAGATACTCACCATAAAGGAGCACCTAGTGTATTGCAAGACCTCTCATACAGGTTTACAAAAAAAGAGCAGCTCCTCAGCTGCCGCGAGACAAAAATATAAAATTACAAGAATTCTTCTACCGAAAAATTGATGTTAGATGAGCTATCAGGGCTATGAAAAGTATTTAATTAAGGTTTTTGTGCAAATTGTAAAGTAAGGGGATTAACTGCAGAACTCATTGTTCCTTATAAGACTACATGATGTGGATGAAAGCGTAACAACGTTATGGATCTGAAAATCTTCTGTCCTTTTCAGAAAAAGAGAAAAAAGGAGAATGGCTATGAGTATTGAGATAAAGGCGGTAACTGAAGAGAATCGTGAATCTATTCTGTCTCTTCATGTTCACAAAAGCCAAATATCATATATAGAATCAACCAAGCAATGTCTAGAGGATGCATCAGAATGTCAGCATTATAAACCTGCTGGACTTTATTACGAAGGAGAGTTAGTCGGTTTTGCTATGTATGGATGGTTTCCTGAGTTTGATGAAGAAAATAAAAACGGCAGAGTGTGGCTTGACCGATTTTTCATTGACGAGCGTTTTCAAGGTCAAGGATTAGGGAGCATGATGCTTGAAGCTCTTATTCACCACCTTGCTGAGCTATATACATGCAACAGAATGTATTTAAGCATTTTTGAGAACAACATTCATGCTTTGCGCCTGTATCAAAAATTCGGCTTTACATTTAACGGTGAGCTCGATTTTAATGGCGAGAAGATCATGGTAAAAGAGCTATAAATACTTAAGCTGTTGAAAAGCTACATTGACGAGACTTCAATTCATGTAACATTATGGCGTTTCACGCAAAAGTGAAAAAGCATACTATGTTCTGTTCTTGGTATGCTTTTTAAATTCTTTCAGCACTTTCTCTTGATTTCAGTAAACGCAGCTTTCCGATTTTATTGCATTCTAATGCGAACCATACACTGCCTTCTTTGTCACAGCCAATTCCGTGAGGTTCGCCATTAGAGGTTTTGATTGTATATTCTTCAAAGGCTCTCTCTTTCGTCAATCTTCCTATTTTATTTGCTCCCCATTCAGTGAACCATAAATCCGATTCGACTCCCGCCGCAATAGCATGAGGCCGGGCATTTGGTGTAGGAATATCATATTCCGTTATTTCGCCGGACATCGTGATCCTTCCTATTTTATTTCCCATTATTTCTGTAAACCAAAGGGCACCATCATTTCCGTTGGCAAGACCTACTGGCGCTGCTCCCGGTGTTGGGATTGGGTATTCCGTTATTTCTCCTGAACGGGTTATCTTGCCGATCGCATTGTTTTGGTTTTCAGTGAACCAAAGTGAGTCATCGGGCCCCAACGTAATAAAAGAAGGATATGATTCTTTATTCGGCAGTTCGTATTCATGAATCACCCCTTCTGCTGTCAATCTCCCTATGCGATTTCCATTCATTTCAGTAAACCAAATATCACCGTTAAGACCTTCAGCAATTCCATATGGCGCTGAATTTGGATGAGGTAATGGGTACTCTGTAAATACGCCCGTTTCTGAAAGCCTTCCAATTTTATCAGTCCCATTTTCAGTAAACCAAATATCACCTATTGAAGATATGGTCAAACACAGCACTCGTGCATCAGGAGTTGGAACAATGAATTCTTTGATTGTTCCATTTTGATGAAGACAACTGATTTTATTTGCTTTATGTTGAGTAAACCATACATTTCCTTCACGAGAGACCGCTATCCCATAAGGACCAGAATCCGCCTGTAACATATCTATTTCTTGCAGCTCAATATTCAAATAAATCCCTCCATTTAAGCATAACCTTATACAAAAAAAGCCCCCTATTCTCATTATACGAGACAGGAGGCAATGGAATTCCAGTACAGACTTTAACATACTGACTTGCTTGTTACCTTATTTTCTGAGCGTGAAGACAAAAACAATTTAATATAAAAATTCTGAGGTATCTCGCTTTCGGGTTAGAAGTTGTGTTTTTCTCTAATGACTCGTATGTCTTCTAAAATTGCTGCCCTTCACTTCAGCTACGTCATATACGGTAACAAAGGCATTTTTATCAATTTCATTAATAATTTCCTTTAGTTTTGTTTCTTCAAGGCGGTTGATGACACATGTGATTTCTTTAAATTTCTCGTTGGAAAAACCGCCATAAGCTTCTTTATAGGTAGCACTTCGACCTAACTGATCACGTATTGTCTCTACCATTAATTCAGGCTGGGTTGAAATAATTTGAAAGGTTTTAGAACCGCTTAAGCCTTCCTCAACGATATGTATGACTTTGGACGCAATGTAGTAAGCAATGACTGACAGTAATGCCCCTTGTAAGCCAAATACAAGGGATACAAAAATAAACACAAAAAGGTTTAAGAATAAAATGAGATCGCTCGTTCCAAATGGCAATTTTCGAGACAGCAGCACAGCGAGCATATCAATTCCATCCAATGCGCCGCCGTTACGTAACGCTAACCCCATTCCCAATCCAAGGATAATCCCGCCAACAACGGTTATTAACAGGGTATCCCCCTCTATGATGGCTGGAGTGTGGTGGAAAAACATTGTGCCAGCGGCAAGTGATACGATTCCGATAATGGATAATAATGCAAAGTCTTTCCCGATTTGCTTATATCCTAACCAGACAAACGGGATGTTTAATGCTGCAATAAGGACCCCTAGCGGCAAATCAAATAGCTGTGAACCAACGATACTAAGGCCTGTCACCCCTCCATCAGATACACTGTTTGGAATGAGCACTGTTTCCAGTCCATATGCCGCTATAATTCCTCCGATAATAACCATTATGACTTGCAGAATCATTTTCGCTTTAAATTTTTTATGTTTTTTGACTGTATACATACCATTCCTCATTTCTCAAATATTTCGTTATATTTAACTATACCATAATAGATATTTTCAGCTAAAAACATCGTTTTTTTCAAATAAAGTAATTAACAGTAAGATTACCCTCTTTGACTTGGAACATTCAATTTGCCCGTGCCGTCTGTCGAACAAATCGCCCTTTCAGTTCAGATCGTGAATCAGGTCACAAATATCATTTGATGCAAGCTCTGACAGATTATGCTTCAACCCTGGCCAATAACTAGCAAGAGCCTTGGTTTCATGTTCGCAGCCGAGAGAACGTGAGCCGCCTCAGATTTACCCGCCAGGCCCTTTAAACTTCAACACCGAAATTCCTGATTTATTCTGTTATTATACTTTAAAAAGGAGGTTTGATTACAATGAATAGCCTGTGCCGCAGTAAACAAGCCCCATTTGAATACACCTTATCTCTTATAGGGGGAAAATGGAAAATGAGAATTCTCTATGAGTTAGGGTGTGAAAAAACGATGAGATACGGCGAGCTGAAAAGGGCTATGCCCTTCATCACCCATAAAATGTTAAGCGCACAGCTTAAGGAATTACAAATTGACGGCCTTATTCATCGGTCTGAGGTCTCTCAAGTCCCACTGAAAGTAGAGTATTCGTTATCTGACAGAGGGCGATCTTTGTATCCCCTCATAGAAGAAATGTGTAAGTGGGGAATGGCAGAAGGAATGCCTCATATGTAAAAGCTACTTACAAAAAAGTGCGTACTTGTTTCCCAATGAGAGGAATTTTATACTGAATGAAAATACTTCGTTTGGAGGAAAAAATGACAAAACAAGTCTATATCATTCATGGCTACAGAGCCTCCTCAACAAATCATTGGTTCCCTTGGCTGAAAAAACGTCTGCTCGCAGATGGGGTCCAAGCAGACATTTTAAACATGCCTCATCCGCTCGAGCCAAGACTTGAGGATTGGCTGGATACACTCTCTTTTTATCAACACACTTTAGATGAAAATACGTATTTGGTTGCGCACAGCCTAGGGTGCCCCGCCCTTTTAAGATTTTTGGAACATATTCAATTACGAAAACAGCTTGGCGGAATCATACTGGTTTCCGGCTTTGTCAAATCATTGCCCACTTTAAAGATGTTAGATGAATTTACACAGGGATCGTTTGATCATCAAAAAATCATCGAGACCGCGAAGCACCGCGCTGTCATTGCTTCTAAGAACGACCAAATTGTTCCATTTTCATGGAGCAAGGAGCTGGCACAACAAATTGACGCTGCGTTATACGAAGTCCAGCACGGGGGGCATTTTTTAGAAAATGAGGGTTTTACTTCTTTGCCTATTGTTTATGATGTGTTAACCTCTTATTTTTCAAAAGAAACTCGCTAAAGTCTTTCACACATCAGCTCATTCAATCGAGCCCGCTTTAGGAAAGCGGGCTTTCTAAAATCTCACTTAAAGCTTTATCAATTGCCTATCATCTGAAGTATTTGATGCTGAAGAAGGTTCATATAGGAGTATCCATTCAAAAAGCATTCAAAAGTTATCAGGAGCGGGAGACTGAGGGCCACTTATATCTTCAGTATTGTCATTCATAGCTGGGGATATTTTAAAAGCCATCATCCCCTAATGACTCCAGACCTCTCATATCCTCCAGGCAGCTTTCAGTTTTTTGATGCCTTCTCGTATGTTGAATTCAGAAACTCCTGCAAACCCAAGTGAGACCCTTTTCGCAGGAGGATTGTTTTTATAAGAAAGTGAAACAGGGTAAATTTTCACCCCATGTTCCTTTGCCTTCTCAATCAACTCTTTTTCACTAAATGGCAAATAAACGTCAAGTAAGATACGAAGTCCAGAGTTTTCTCCGCGAATCCTGACATGCTTTCCTAGTTCTCTTTGTACAGCCTCTAATAAAGCGGCTCTTTTTTTCCGGTAAAGCTTTCTCATTCTGTTGATGTGTTTTTGCCACTCTCCGCTTTTTATAAAGTCAGCCAGCGTCAGCTGACTGTGGCAGGACACCGTTTGCTTATATAAGGACGTTATTTCATGGCCTTTTTTCAAAAGAGGCGAAGGAAGAATCATGTAACTGATACGCAGCGAGGGAAGAAGAGACTTAGAAAAAGTGCCCATATAAATAACACGGTTATGCTGGTCAAGCCCCTGCAAAGAAGGAACCGGCTGTCCTGTGTATCTGAATTCCCCGTCATAATCGTCCTCTATGATGAATGATTGATTTTCTGCCGCCCATTTGAGAAGCTGCATTCTTCTGTTAATCGTCATGATTGTTCCCAGCGTAAATTGATGAGATGGCGTGACATATACAAGGCCTGGCTGCTGTTCTTTGATCTTCTGTATACAAATCCCTTCATCGTCGACCGGTATAGGAACGATATTCATACGATTGGCTTCAAAAATCTTGCGTGCTCTTGGATAACCGGGATCCTCATATCCTATGGAAATATTCGGTTCAAAAACTTGGCACAAGATTTGCAGAAGAATAGGATTGCCGGCACCTATGATGACTTGTTCAGGGACACAATGGACACCGCGTGATTGATACAGGTACTCCGCAATGAGTGTTCTCAGTGCAAACTCTCCTAAAGCATCTCCCGGCCGATAAAGCTCGTCGCCATATTGGTCTAAGCTATTGACCATGCTTCTTCGCCAAGCGGAAAAAGGAAAGTAAGAAGAATCTACATTTCCATAGTGAAAATCAATCCATTGTTTATTTTCTTGAACTTTTTCTTTAAAAGGTGATGCGCTCGGCATTTTACGATAGGCAAAATCAGAATCATGATAATCAGCAAACCATCCGCTTCTAGGCTTGCTCACGATATAGCCCTCAGCCGCAAGCTGTTCATACGCACGTTCTACAGTCGTTTGACTGATTGAAAGCTGACTCGCCAGGATTCTTTTTGAAGGGAGCTTCATTCCTTTTTGAATACGCCCTTGATGCATATTTTCTTTGAAATACCGATAAAGCTGCTGATAAAGCGGAATATCCAGATTTCTATTTAAAAAAGGCGTGATATCCATTTGCGCGTTTCCCCTAACTGGTATGCAATTTTTTATGAAAACTGGCTGTTTTTA
This sequence comes from Bacillus sp. 2CMS4F, assembly GCF_023161785.1. NCBI lineage: Bacteria > Bacillati > Bacillota > Bacilli > Caryophanales > Bacillaceae > Bacillus > Bacillus sp. 2CMS4F. Next base: position 73,382 of record NZ_JALNTO010000017.1, on the reverse strand, counting down.
AAAGGTCAATTACAGTTTATAGTCATTGTAATCCTTAGATACTGGTTTTGTTAAGAACATCCAGATCATGAAAAAGAAATATATTTGGAGTGATTGCAATGAACAAAGCAACAAATGGCTGGATGAATGGTTTTCTGGGGGTGCTCATTTTCAGCGGATCGCTGCCTGCGACCCGCTTGGCTGTGGCGGACTTCGATCCGTTGTTCCTCACCGTATGCCGCGCTGCGATAGCTGGTGTATTGGCCGGAGCGCTCCTTCTCATCTTCCGGCAGCAGCGACCTGCCAAAGGTGACATAACTGCGCTATTGGTGGTAGCGTTCGGCGTGGTGGTCGGTTTCCCATTGCTGACAGCCTTGGCGCTTCAGTATGTCACATCCGCCCATGCCATTGTTTTCATTGGGCTTCTTCCGCTCGCGACGGCGATCTTCGGCGTACTGCGCGGAGGGGAACGCCCCCGGCCAGCCTTCTGGATTTTCTCAGCTGCAGGCAGCTTACTAGTAGCAGGATTCGCCCTCATCCAAGGCGGAGGATCTTCCCCGATCGGCGACGCGTACATGCTGGCTTCTATCGTCGTATGCGGGCTCGGTTATGCAGAAGGGGCCCGGCTCTCGCGGCGGCTGGGAAACTGGCAGGTGATCTCTTGGGCTCTCGTTCTGTCGCTTCCTCTTATGCTGCCATTGTCATTCTATTTTACGCCGGACTCATGGTCGGGCGTCGGCGTTCCTGCACTGCTCAGTCTTGCGTATGTATCCTTATTCAGCATGCTGATTGGCTTCGTGTTCTGGTATCGGGGTCTCGCACAAGGCGGTATTGCGGCGGTTGGACAGCTGCAGCTTCTTCAGCCCTTCTTTGGACTGCTGCTTGCCTCAGTGATTCTGCACGAGAAAGTGGGCTGGGCACTCGTAGCAGTGAATATTGCCGTTATATTGTGCGTGGCAGCTGCTCGGCGATTCGCAAAGTAAGATAGGCTATGCAAAAACGGGGAAAACCTTTGTTTATTCCAGTTTCACTTTAACGAGTGAAACAAAAAGAAAAAAAACTGCAAAAGCTAAAGAGAACATTAAAAAATACCAGGGGTCTACAACCCTTGGTATCTTTGATGCGGCCGAGAGACTTGAACCTTCATGGATTATTCACCTACTAGACCCCTAAATCAAAGCTTATTTTCTTTACACTCCGTATATTCACTTTCCCATCATTTCTATATGTTTATATGAAATGTGATTTAAAAAATGGAGTCGGTAACGGGTATTTAATCAGTAAAATACGTTTACTGTTACGTCATTTATTGCTTCATCACCTCTTCTAAAGGCATATATTGAGGGTCAAATTCTATCGCAAACCGCGCATAGGTGGTGTTATGAGCATGTATGCCACGTAACAATAAAGGTGGAGAAACCTGAGTGTTTCAATCAGTTTTGGAATCAAATGCGTGCTGACGTTCCTCTGCTTTACTATTTAATATTCGGTAGCTGGACTTTCCAATATGAAGCGGAATATCCAACTTTTCTAAATTTGGCATTCCATTTCTTAAGAAAAGCTCTTTATCTTGATATCTCTGTAAAACTTCTCCCACAATCCACTCTTGATCGCCCAAAGTGGACATACTGTGTACTTTACACTCATAAGCAAAATACGCATCAGTTAAAATCGGTATCTCAGTTTTTAATCCTTCTTCGGATTGAATATTAAATTCTTCAAACTTATTGATATCTCTGCCACTATGGGTGCCTAATGCTTGAATTAATTCCGAACATCTCCCTGGAAGAAAATTCACACCGAAAACACCACTTTTCTCAATCATTTTGTACGTATATGTCTCTTTGTTTACTGATATCCCATACATTCCTGGAGAAGATCCGATATACGTATGCCACCCGGAAGCCATTGCGTTTTTTTCACCTTCATATTGAGCCGTAACTACAGCTACCATTCCAGGGTAGGCGTACCAAATTGGTTCATCTATCGGTGCTCTCATATTCATCGCTCCTTTTTTTAGATTCATTTTTTATTAGGATTTGAGATACGATAAAACGTGTTTCAACGTAAAGCTAAAGCAGCACGTACAGCTCTAATATGATTCACTGCATTGTTATGAGGAATCTATCTTCCTTCACTATAGCCAGTAGCGATAATAATGAATCAACCCATAACAAAGCAGTATCTCCATCGTATGTTTCGTTTAAGGATTCAAAAGGAGCAAGTTCTGCACCGCAATCGCCGCAAGAACGTAATACGATATCAGGCCCTGTGCTTTTGAATTGGCAGATCGAGCTTGCTTTAATAAAACACTCCTATCAACAATCCCCTTCTCTTTTTCAAGGCTAGGTACTTCTTCAAATGGACCTTTCATTTTAAGATGCAAGCCAGTTTAATAAATGGGCTCCCAGTACATGACGATTGGTTTCCGCCTTGCCATTGCGTCACGAGTAACCGAAGCATCTTGTCATCTTATACATCCTCCCTTTCAAATATTCATAAGAAGATGCACAAATCATAAACCCTATAGCAACTATAGGGTCAAGGATTAGTTATTTTTTAGCACTCTTAATTCTGTAAGGAAGTTTTCTTCTCTTAATGAGTGAAAGTCGATTGGAAGAGAAACTTGATATACTTTTCCATCTGTTTGGATGCCATGAGATTCAATATATTGATAAAGCTTACGATAATATTCATCATAATTTTTTGCAGACCAATCAAATGCGATACATACATATTCACCGGACGGGATCGTGTCTAGCGTTATGTTTTTTTCTCCTATGTCTATCTCTTTTCCATTTCGAACAGTCGTATAAATACTGTTACAATAAATGTCACGAGAATCCTTATAGGGCTTGAAAGCATAAATGAATCCATAATAGTTATCTACTACATCTCCTATTTTTTCTACAACATCAGCCAGCTTTCTGTAATACAAATCTGATTGATGATGAGGATTAACTTGAGGCGTCTCCACTTTTATTATTGTTTGTTCATCTATATAACGAAAATAAACGAAACCTTCGTCTTTTTTATTGCATATGTCTACTTGTTCATTAAGCTGATTCCTTCTTCTATGAAGTAATTGCCGGGCACGTTTAAGTTTTTCCATTTCTTGCACAATCATGTTTTCTTGCTCCTCAAGAAAGTGTTGCATATGTTCAGGGGTACAAGTATTCGAGCTGAAACGCTTGATTTCTTCCAGAGGTGTTCTAATATATTTTAGATACTTGATAATATCTAAATAAAAGAACTGTTTCACATGGTAATATCGATAGCCACTATCCTGATCTGTATAATGAGGCTTGAAAACTCCGATCCTATCATAATAGCGCAATGTTTGAATTGAGATGTTATTGAGACGGGCTGTTTCTCCAATTGTAAAATACTCCTTCATCCATTATCATCCTTTCTATCTGTTAGCTCTTCAGAAATTCTTTCATTTACCTATTCACAAATACGGCTTAAATCCTAAACTGAGTAAATAGAAATCCCTAAAATCTGCTGAAGACGAGTTTTATACCAAACTGTTATAAATGAATACATGTATGAAAGGAGTAACATTCTTATTCTCTATAAAAAACAAGCGTTGAAGTCACAATTAATATAAAACATTTATAATGTTTCATGTATAATCTATCTAGAACCAACTTTTTCGCAATATCAAAACTTTTAAAAAATTAATATAAATAGGGGGATTAACATGCTACTCTCAAATACAAATCTATACACTTGGAAGCCATTTTCTACTTCACCGCCACCGCCGTTTACTCCAGCTGTTGAATCAGCAGTGAATAAGCTTATATTTAAAACAGATTAAGAATCTGCGAAATATAAGCTGTTTCGCAGATTCGAAGGAGTAGACAATGAAATCTAAGATTCAGTTTATATTATCAATGATCATTTTCGGCACAATGGGTTTAGTTGTAAGATACATTGATTTATCTTCGAGTGAAACAGCTTTACTAAGCAGTTCAATTGGATGTCTATTTTTAATAGTTGTGTTTATGATGATGAAGAAAACCATTCCGTGGAAATTAGTCAAAGCAAATGCTTACATCTTATTTCTTTCTGGTATTGCATTAGGAGGGAATTGGATCTTTCTTTATCAATCGTACGATCATACAACACTTACTAATGCAACACTAGGGTATTACTTTGCACCTGTGTTTGTCATGATTCTCTCACCATTTGTCCTTAAGGAACAATTATCTGTCAAAAAAATGGTTTGTATTGGTGTAGCGATCATAGGCATGTTATTGATTGTTGGAAATGGCATAAATGCATCTGGAACAGACGATCTGCTTGGGATCTTTTTTGGATTAGTTGCGGCTGCATTTTACGCTGCATTGATGTTACTAAATAAATTTATACACCGCATGGGCAGGCTGGAGATTACAATCATCCAACTTGGATTAACAGCATTGCTGCTCTTGCCATATGTGTTTTTCACCGAAGGATTCGGTATCTTTGGAGTATCTGGATCATCCGTTCCTTTTATCATCATTTTAGGGATTGTAAACACTGGAATTGGATTTTGGTTATTTTTCTCGGGGATGCAAAAATTAAAAGGACAAAGTATTGCTATGTTAAGCTATGTAGACCCATTTGTAGCTATATTAATTTCTGCCATTATCCTGCAAGAACAAATGACCATTGTTCAAATGCTAGGTGGTGCACTCCTTTTAGGCTCAACATTTGTTAGCGAGAATAAATCAATCACATTTTCCAAAACGATTAAAGAAAATATCAGCTAAGTAACGCACAAAACAGTGGGGAGCATTTGTTCCCCACTGTTTTGTTTCTTTTGTTTGCAACTTGACCTAAACTAACCTGACGATTACTGTCATTACTAGTGTCACTTGTTTAACCTTTCGAAATATTAAAAGAAGCTGCTATGCGTAAAGTGCATAAAAAAATAATACCAAAGGCAGTTAAACCCTTGGTATCATTAGGATGCGGCCGAGATGACTTGAACCTTCACGGGTTATTCACTAACAAGCCCTCATTCTGAAAGCTTATTTTCATTACACTCCGTATATTCATTTTCCGTCATTTCTATAAGTTTTTATGAATTGTGATTAGAAAACCGAAAGAGCCACGCCAGAAGCCTCTGCTAAAAACAACAAGTGTTCCTTGAACTTTCACAAGAAGGCTCTGCAGAATCAAACATTTGAGCAGTACCACGCATTCATCCCAAGTTCGCTAATAAAAGCGGACTGATATTTAATCTTTTAATCTCTTTTCCATCAGTTCTGCCATTTGTTTCGAATTTGGATTTCCTTCATGTCGTAATTGATCAATGATATTCATATAATCCTTTTCATTTCGGTTCTGACTTAATTTATATGAAGCCTGAATCTCTCCCACCTTCATCTTAAATCCGACAATACCTTTCAGCTGACTTTCTAAGAGCTGAGGAGAAAGCTTATCCCATAAAACTGGATTCTTGCGGTGTTTTTCGTATTTTTGCAGTAACATTGTCAGGTCATGTTTTAACTCTTCTTCGTTCAAAATGCTGGCTGTACCGTATACATGTACGGCTTGATAGTTCCATGTTGGGACATTTTCCTTTTCATACCAAGAGGAAGAGATATAAGCGTGCGGTCCCTGAAACATAACAAGCACATCTTCACAGGTTTCAAATGTTCTCCACTGAGGATTTCCATAAGCAATATGCCCCGTTATATAGTAAGTATCTCCCTCTTTCATTAACTGCAATGGCAAATGAGTTGCAATTGGTTTCCCTTGTGCTGTTGTGACAATTGTGCCAAATGAGTTGTTTTGAACAAAGTCCCAAATGTCATCTACATTTGTCACCTTATAGTATTTTGGAATATACATATAAACCCGCCTTTCATAAAAAGTTATACGAGTGTTTTGATCATGATAAAGTCTATTTGTTCTTCATCACCCATATAAAAAGAGTGAGCTCCAGTTTGAACAAACCCCATTTTCTCATAAAAAGCAATAGCATTTTCATTTTTTTCCCATACGCCTAGCCAGATTTTCTTTTTATTAGATTCCAGCGCAATCTCCACAGCTTTATTGAACAGATATTTACCAAGGCCATGTTTTTGAAATTTGTTCTTGATATAAATCCTCTCGATTTCTAGTGATTCATCACCCATTTCTTCAGACTGAGCCTCATTGGTATTGACCTTTAAATATCCAGCGACTTCATGATTAAAATAAACAAAAAAGAATTGTGAAGAGATATTAGATAATTCCTTTTCCAGCTGTTTAGAATGAAACGCACTTTCCAAATAAGCTTTCATATTTTCAGGTGAATTCTGGTCTTTGAATGTATCATTGAATGTTTCAATACTTATTTCTTGGAGTATTTTTAAATCTTCATGGCTGCACTTTTTTAGTTTTACACTCATGCTCATATATGCTCCTTTTATAAAATTAATAATCTCTCTTGTTCCCTTTTTTTACATACTCCCAGTCAACTTCTACATTTTTTCTCATTCTTTGAAGAAGGTGAAAAATGGTTTCTGCTTCTTTTTCAGAAAATCCTGCTAATGCGACACTATTCGAATGATCATTTTCTCTTTTTATAACGGGAAACACATCTTTCCCTTTTTCGGTTGGAAAGAGTTTTTTTATCTTTTTGTTATGTTCATCATCCATCTTTTCAATAAAACCATTTATTTCGAGTTTTTTTATTGCACGAGCTGCGGTTGTTCGGTCTACTTTAATCATTTCAGCTAACTTTTCTTGAATGATTCCTGGGTTTTCACATATTCGGACAAGGTACAAATACTGCCCTTTTGTGAGGTTATATTCTTTAAATTCTATATTGCTTATCGAATCTAATGCCCTGGCAATCATTCCGATTTCGCGAAGAATTTCCTTCATCATGACCTCCTTAGTGCATATCTTTGTTGCAAATACAACAAAAATGACCTATATTGAATATAACGTAGCTTTGTTGTATTTGCAATAAAAATAACGAAAAAGAGGTCGAGTAAAGTGAAATATACTTTTTATGTAGTAGGAATTTTCATTTTAACTCTTGGTATTTCCTTCACTATCCAATCAGACCTTGGAACTTCACCCTTTGATGCAGTTGTGGTAGGACTGTCTAAAAATGTGGGGCTTACAGTGGGAAGCTGGGAAATCATAATAGCGTTCATATTGATATGCTGTAATTCAATTTTAAATAGACAAAGACCGGAAGTTTTGGGGATGTTAACAGCATTTATAACGGGGATTGGGATTGATATGTGGCTTTTTTTATTGCACAATTTGCTAACACCTGACCTATGGTTCAGCAAAGTGATTTGTTTTGGAACCGGCTTAGTCGTTATAGGATTAGGAACTGCAACCTATTTGCACACAAATTTTGCACCAATTCCAGTTGACAGATTAACATTAATCATAAAAGACTTAACTAGAACAAATATCTTTTTTTCGAGAACATTCATTTACCTTTTATTCTTGATAGTAGCAATCATTTTAAATGGACCAATTGGCGTCGGGACTTTATTAACCGTTTGTTTAGGAGGAATAATCCTTAATGCCTTTATGCCATTTACTGAACAAATATTAGACCGCATATTCACACACTCTAGTACATCATCACATGATGACAAAGATAAAAAGCATTCAATATAGTCTGCTTCATGTAAAGGGACAGTGTTGACACAAATATGATAGGTGATTCCTCATGAATCCACCCGTATACAGTGTGGCCATCATTTAAAAGCTGTCTAGATTTATTCGATTGAGCTAACATTCGTTACCACTCCTTAAACAATTTTTTCGAACTTTCATATCTATTCCATGGTAATATTTAGATATAACTAACTGAAAGGATTGGACAATGATGGTATTTGAAGCTAAGACTTTGTTTACTGAAGCTGAAAAACGAAAAAAAGATGATAAAAAACTGAAAAATCAACTGATTAAGCTAAGAAAAGCATGTAAGGCTGTTGATGGTGAGGAATGAAATAATGAAGAAACTGAGAAATATTTTTTATTGCAATGTTGTCCTGATGCTGCTCGTCTTATTGCTCGTTGGATGTATGGGCGGTAAGGAAGAAACATCAAATAATGATTCTGCATTACAATCTGAAAAAAATAATAATGAGACTGAAGATAGCAACCAAATAGCTAAGGACGAATCAGAGGCAACAACAGGATCAGAAGAATCCGTAACAAAGAATTCAAATGAAAATGCTTCAACAGAATCCTCAGCGGATGAATCAAAAGAAACCTCTTCAGAAGGACAAAAAAACGAGGCGAACAGCGAAAAAGACAATGTATTGGCGGAATATTCTTCTGAGAAAATCGAATATGCCAGAGTTTGGTTGCAGCTTGGAGCAAATCAAGAGATAGATGAATTGAATGTTCGACATATTTCGGCTGGCGAACCAATTAACCCGAATGATGACACCAGTGCTGGCTATCCGGAAGATGTTATCCAGTTAGCAGGCTCTCGTTTAGTGGATGGATCTGTAACTTATAGCGGTAATGGCGATGGCACGATTAAAGTATACAATGTTCCTTTACGCTGGGATTCCTCTGATGATTTAAGTAAAGGCGTAATGCGGGAAGTGACTGAGAATATAATAAAAAATACAAAAACAGTGTACGTTGATACAGGAGACAGTGAAAAAATCAAGCGCCTCATTGACATAATGGCTGTTCATTAATCAGTAATCGTTTTATTCAAACGAAAATGCCAAATAAAATAAGGGACGGTTCTTTCATACATTGAACCGCCCCTCTGTATTTTATTCTGACACAAGAAATACCAAGGGACTCAAAATTCTTGGTATCACGGTTGCCTTCATCCTTCAATGCTTCTTGCATGACAGATTCATAGAAATCTCACTTAGCAAAATGCCTTCCTGACGAATATCCTAATCCTTTAATCCCTTTCCATCGAGAATTTTCTTCATATATTTTTCAACCCTTGACTCTCGAGTTTTGGATTGTTTGGCTTGAGAAAAATAAAGAATGTATGCTCTTTGCCGTCCCGGGGTCAATGCTTCAAAAGCCGTTTTCAAGGCAGGGATTTCATCGAATTTATGCTGAAGTTCTTCTGGAATGATGTATTCCGTATTCTTTTTAACATTCACTTCCAAACCGGCTTTTTCAACTTCAATGGCTTCATCAATATAGGTTTTCAAGATGGGTTCCATTTCAGCTATTTCCTGAACATTGGTGAACCGAATCTGGCGAGCCGCCTGTACATTCTCCGTTTGTTGGATGAGAATCCCATGAGGATCCTGTAACAAGGCGCCTTTGTGAAACAGAAGCGCACAATATTCTTTAAATCCATGTATTAAAACGACGTTTTTTTTATGAAACGTATAACAAGGATGCATCCACTTAAATTCTTCAGTCAGCTCACAGTCAAGAACGATATTTCTCAACCGCTCATATTCTTCTTTCCACTTTTCAGCTTTACTTAAAAATTCATCAACCTTAGGATTCGTTCTGCTATTTGTCATCAGGACCCCCTCTTTTCCAAACAGTATGCTTTTTCATCACGTTAGCTTCACCGGTTTGATCGTACTTTCCTCTAACAATTTTTTAGGCTCTTCACCCATTTAGATATCACGCTCTTGATTTTTCTTCATCCCCTTCCCCTTAATTGGTATTTTGACATCACGGTATTTGTTTTATTCTCCTATCAGCAATGATATAGGTTCCGTCTTTATATGTATTTTATAGATTAAGCTTAAGACGAAGTTTATGCAACAATAAAAAAAGACTCTGACAAGCTATTATAACAACGACAATAAATGTTTATGTTTCCCCAACAAACAAAGAGAAACTGCTGACCGTTTAAATGACTTACAGGTTAGGTAAGTCCGGCAGTAGACAATTTCAAAACAAGCACAAAAAATACCAAGGCAGTCAAAGCCCTTGGTATCATGTTTGCTTTGGAACAACCATCAGTTAAGGTGATAAATTAAGATGAAACAAGAAAAAAGCAAACGCTTTTACTTGATTTAATAATATTTTTCTATTCCTATGAGAGTATTTTAACTTTATCCTAAACTTAAAATTCTTTTTATTACATTAGGAATAACAAATGACCGTTTGATTTCTTTATTTACTTGAATAATGTCTTTTTGTGTTTTCCCATTCTCTTCCCAAGTAACTTCTACTGTATAATCATTATTCGTATTTGGTGGATCTCCCATTATCGCTACTGCTATTTTTTTAGAATTCTTAGGTTCATCTGTTGCGTCACCTGATGCCTCAACAACACCATTTTCTTTAAACACAACCTCTTTTATTGAAAACTCAGAATCCCTTTTCCATGTAATATGAACCGCCCATAAGTCTTGCCTTGCAAGATCTATGTCTTTTTCAGGAGAATAGATAACACTCCATTTTTCATCTTTTGAATTACCCTTCAATATAGGAGGTTGGTGGGTGCCAGCATAAATAAACCATGCTAAAAAAACAAGCAGTACAACAGAAAAAATCATTGCTAAAATAAACCTACTTTTTTTCATTTTTAACTCCAATCTTTCTATGTAATAAATAGGATGTAAACTTATTATATTCTAATATGAATAATACATAGTAATATTAGGATATAAACTCATTCAAAAGATTGGACATGAAGGGATTTGAAGCAGAATCTTTGTTTATATGAAGCTTAAAATCGAGCAAAAGATTATAAAGAAGCTTTTATCACGATCATGTTGGTGTCACTGATAAATGGGAAGGCCTCTTTCCTCAACATTAGGGATAAAGCTTTTCAATAAAAGCAACTATTCTATTAAGATTTAACCTCTTTATTCCTATCAATTAATAAGGTTACTACAACACTAATTATGCTGACTAACGTTCCTAAAACAGAAACAAGAATTGTCAAAAAGCCATTGGGAATAAGAAATCCAATTGGAATCATCCCCAGAAAAGTTAAAACGATAAAACATTGATATACTCCAGATATTATTCTTACAACCATGTTGCCAAAAAAGGACATGGCTAATGGAGGGATGAATAAAAATACAACTATCCCAATTGATATCATTAAGATCATAGGCTCATCAAATGAAATGACATTATCTCCAGGGGAATCTTTAGCAGCCACTAGTATAACAACTATAGACATCATCAGTGTAAGTAAAACCAGAAAAAACCTTTTTAACATCGTTATGACTCCTTTTTTTATAAATGTGCCTGTAAACGGGTATTCTGCCTTTTTCCATTTCATAACCATTTTATATTATTCAATGAAAAAATATGCAGTCAAAACGCAGCTATCAATAATATTTATCACCACTTACTATTAATACATAAATTTACATATTAGTAAATAAACACTTTATATTCATATGTGACATTGCAATGCTTTACGTTTTTCTTTACAGCTTCCAAAGAATTCAAAAATTGTTCCTAGGCTCTTTCATATTCTAAAGAATCGATCAGGTTTCCTGCTACAATAAATTGACAATGTATAGTTTGGACAGTTTCTTACACTCCAAAATGTTGAGTGCACGATTTGCATCATTCATGGAGAAATACGTTTGTTTCATATAATATACATAAGACACTTTGAAAAAGTCGAAACAGGACTTCTGACAAATGTGTGGGTTGTTTTGCTTGCAGCCAATATCATGCGTCATAAATATCAAAGGAGGCAAAAACAGTATGAAAATCATTGTTACCAGTATATTCGTACAAGACCAAGACAAGGCACTGGAGTTTTATACAGAAAAGCTGGGGTTTGTAAAAAAGGAAGACGTTCCTATGGGGAAATTCAGGTGGATAACACTTGTTTCTCAAGATGATCAAGATGGAACCGAGCTTTTACTCGAACCGAATGAACATCCTGCCGCTAAGGAGTATCAAAAGAAGATATTCGCCGAGGGCTTCCCAGCAACAATGTTTGGCGTTACAGATATTCAAAAAGAGTACACACAATTAATGGAAAAAGGCGTGAAGTTCACTATGGAGCCGACAAAAATGGGAGAAGTCACAATAGCTGTCTTCGACGATACATGCGGCAACCTCATTCAAATCATACAGAAGTAGGCATGAAGTTCTTATATTAACACCTAATAGTCAAAACGATTAAAACAGATTTTACTTTGATATATAATGATCTAGGAATCATTGGCTCATTTATCTATACTCATAAATTATAATGGCGGTGGCTTATTATGACTCTGAATGAAATAATTGATTACTGCCTGTCTTATCCAGACACCTATAAAGACTATCCTTTTGGTGAAGGATGGACTGTGATGCGTCACAAAGGTAATAAAAAGTTGTTTGCGCTTATCTTTCATCTAGATGGTCATCTATGCATCAATCTTAAATGCGAACCTGAGCGCGCCAATTTTCTGCGCAGCATCTATAAGGAAGTGAAACCCGGTTATCATATGAATAAAGACCACTGGAATACCATTATTTTAGATGGTGCCCTCTCGAAAGAAACTCTAGGTGATATGGTGCAACATAGTTTCGAATTGACAAAGCCGAAGAAGTCTCATAGCTAAAATGAAAAACTGATCTATGTTAATTAGTCGAGTTACACGGACCAATTGACCTTTCCTTTATTGGAAATCATACACGTTCCGTATTGTATTTGCTTGATCTGATTTATTGAAAAAAGTTATTGACAACAAAAATATTATCATGTTATTATTAAATATTTTGATTATCCACCTCCATGTATGGTAAGCTTAAGAAGGTTACCATATACGGAGGTGGATGATATGTTTCAAATTGGCGATAACATTGTTTATCCAATGCACGGAGCAGGTATAATTGAAGCCATAGAAGAAAAAGAATTCTTAGAGGAAAAACAACAGTATTATGTCATAAAAATGTCAATCAGTAATATGAAAGTTATGATTCCAACGCGTAAAATATCGAGTTCAAGTATACGACCAGTTACTGATATACTTGCATTAAAACACATTATACACATTTTTCAGCATGGAGAATCAGATAGGTTACTGCCGTGGAAACAAAGGTATAAAGTAAACACGAACAAAATAAAAACGGGTGAAATACAAGACGGCGCTGAAGTTGTACGTGATTTAATGCGTATGAAGAAAGAAAAAGCACTTAATGCAAGCGAAAAAAAAATGTTGGATCATGCATATGAATTTTTGATCAGTGAACTGGAAGTAATTAAAGGAATTACTGAAAATCAAATAAAAAGTTTCTGTTAAGGTTAATATTACACCCTGAAAACATTCTGAATTTTTCGTTAGTATGACAATTAAAAGTAAATCATTTCAAAGACGTTCAACTTTTTCAACTTACTTTTATAACATTAACCTCTTTTGTTATTCCTACAATCGAATCCATTTTTATTATTTAAATTTCTTCAACGAACATTTGAAGTTTATCAAATAGTCACTTGATTTTAGTACCTGATTCACACTGGCACGGACAAGGAGCCGTAAGGATGAAAGAGAGGTAGGGCTTTCATTGTTTTAGGTATATCTAAGTGATTATTTCCAGAAAAAAATCAATCAATCTCCCCTCTATCTTTAAGAATTTCTTATATCCACTGCGACAGTCAATAGTAATTGTTTATCTTCTTTTCATAAAAGAAATACACGAGTTGGTAACATCTAAATATATGGTCAACGATAAAAAATGATTTATAATTCATTTAACATAATAAGAGCCAACGCAAGAATTAAGTAACGAGTTAAAGAAGCCTGCTTCTAATAAGAATCAGTCTTATGAAAAAATTGAAGTTGGGGAAATTCTTGTAGATGAACCAGCTGTTAATTTAACAATACATAAAAATTGTTGAATGAACGAAGAAAAGGATGATTTTTTACGAAAAGGGATGATCCTTTTTGTTTGCTGCTGGTAATGAATTTAAAAAGGGGGTGTAGGAATTATCATGGATTACTTTTAAAATAAAAATAACGCCAACTAGGAATCGGTACTGCGTTTAGTGTAACGCTTTTGGCGGATGGCATACGATACATTTATGTTGGCCATTTTTTGAATTTCGTAGATATTTTTTGTTTCCTCGCTACATAGTATTGGTCCCGAACTACGGCTGCCAAGCTTTTGGAACAGGAAAAGAAAAGATAAACTTTCAATCAAATGGTTCGCAGTACTTGAGATTGTGAACTCTTGTACTTAAATTAACGGGCAGGTTAGCCAAAAAGAAAGAATATAGTCGAAATAAAAAATAAATAATTTATATACATTCCGCATATTGTCAATCCAGTATGTTATACTGTAAACAAACCTTTGAAGCGTTAAATCTTTTGCTATTACCTTGTAACATCTCCCTACTCGAACGTTGAGTAGGGTTTTTTTATTGATTATTATAAGAGAACATAAAAAAACAGGCCCTATATAAAGAGCCTGTTTCTATAAAACGATTTAAGATTAAGAAGCTTTTTGAACGTTAGCAGCTTGAGCTCCACGAGCACCTTGCTCAACGTCAAACGTTACTTTTTGACCTTCGTCTAAAGATTTGAATCCGTCACCTTGGATTGCAGAGAAGTGTACGAATACGTCGTCTCCATTTTCACGTTCGATAAAGCCAAAACCTTTTTCTGCATTAAACCATTTAACTGTACCTTGTTCCATTTTTGTTGCCTCCTAGTGCGTTACCGCACATTGTATTACTATCCCTGCCCAAAGTATCATCAAGACGAAAAGTCAATATTCATACTATCCTTTACACCGAACAAAAATAATTCTTCTTAATCATAACACGAAACGGAAATAAATACAAATTAATATTATCATTTTATTCACGGCATTATTTGTTAAACATGTGGATGCCAGCGCAGAATAAAAATCCTATTCATCCCTATGGTTTGAAAACACCGTGAAAATAAATCATGAGTGTCTTCAAACCTTTTTCTTTGCTTAATCGTACTTCATTATTGATTGTTAAAGATCGCTTTAAAACACTCAGCTTTTTCTTGTTCAAGCGCAATATATTCTTTTAAAAGCTGGACTGTTCACTGGGAAAGCTTTGTTTTTGCAGATGTTTCCAAACGGCCACTCATGGTATATGCCCATTTGCCAAGATGCTCATAAAAATATAAAACTTGATCTCAAATCATCTTCCTTTTCTTCATATATTAATATGGTCTTCTAGCTCTCTTTATGTTGACACTCAAAAATCAATCCATTTTTGCGGTAGTATTTCCTTACTTGTCATGTTTGTTCCTCAAACAATCAATGTTTACGGTCTAAATAAACCGATTCCCATAGGGGAGCAGGGAGAGAGTTTGGCTCGATAAAGAGCCGGGTATAATCTTCATACGCTGCTGTATCCCGGCTGGCTCTGCTAATAAAGATTTAGTTGAGCTGGAAATCAGCTTCTCATTTCCAATAATTTAACATAGGGATGGGAATGATACTTATCATATATGGAGTATGACAGCTGAGACTTCAAAGGCCATAAAACGTTTTCTATACTTAAATTAAGATCATCAGGGAAGGAGAAACTTTAAAGAATGAAGGAACAAAACTTAAGGACTTTGAGAAAACTGGTTACACCTTATGAAAAGTCCGATTTACAAAAAAGTATTTGTCAAATCATTAACACATTGGCACCATTTTTCCTGTTATGGTGTTTGGCATATAAGAGCTTGTCGATTTCTTATTTCCTTACATTAGCGATTTCTGTCGTAGCGGCGGGTTTTTTAGTGAGAACCTTCATCATCTTTCATGATTGCTGCCACTATTCCTTTTTTAAGAACAGAAAGGCGAATCGAATCCTTGGAACAATAACAGGAATTCTGACTCTGCATCCTTTTGATCATTGGGCACACGACCATTCTGTCCATCATGCGACAAGCAGCAACCTGGACAAACGCGGTACAGGCGATATTTGGGTACTGACCGTTGAGGAATATAAGGAAGCCTCAACGAAGACAAAAATAATGTACCGTTTGTACAGAAACCCGTTTGTTATGTTTGTTATTGGGCCGATTTACGTCTTCGGGATTACCAATCGTTTTAATCGTAAAGGGGCAAAACGCAAAGAGCGGATGAATACATATGTAACGAATCTGGGGATCGTCGTTTTGGCAGCACTTTTATGTTGGGCTATTGGCTGGCAAAACTTCATGCTGGTTCAGGTGCCAATTTTTATGATATCGGGATCCCTCGGAATTTGGATGTTTTATATTCAGCATACGTTTGAGGATTCTTATTTTGAAGAAGATGAGCAGTGGGAATATGTAAAAGCAGCTGTTGAAGGAAGCTCTTTCTATAAGCTTCCAAAAGTCATGCAATGGCTAACAGGCAATATCGGTTTCCATCATGTTCATCATTTAAGCCCGAGAGTCCCAAACTATAAGCTTGAGAAAGTGCATAACAGCACCGAATCATTGCAAAACGTCCCAACCATCACACTGGCAACAAGTCTAAAGTCGTTAAAATTCCGCCTATGGGATGAAAAAGGCAAAAAATTTGTTGGTTTTAGCCACTTAAAAAAAGCTTCTAAAAGCCAAGCATCAGTGCGGCTAAGAGCGGATTAAATAAACTCCCCATAATCGATGATAAGGGGCAATGTATCTTGCAGAATAAAAGTGCAGACTCGCGCAAAGGTTTTGTGCAGAGGTCAGCACTTTTTTAATGCCAGATACACTTGCAGACTCCACCATGCGGTACATTTGTTGCCGTATTTTTTGAAAAAAAATAATACCAAATGTGGTTAAACCCTTGGTATTATTGGGATGCGGCCGTGAGGACTTGACCCTCCACGGGTTATTCACCCACTAGGCCCTCAATAAAGTGGAAGTATATTGTCAGTTACAAAAGCCTGTTATTTCAAGCATTTGAAGTCATTCATTACACTCATTTACATCATTTTATATTCATTTTGGGCACAAAATGGGCACTGTTTTCCAGACAGTAATCCACTGAATATTGTGTAGTTATGCATATGTCACTCAAGTCTCTTCATGGGTGTTCCTAAAGGGGCTTAATAAGTCTAAGAAAAAGAAATGATATTCCCAACAATAAAGAAACCCGTTTAAACTTAAAAAATATGTTTAAACGGGGCAATAGACTTACCACTCTTGAGCAGTAGGTGTAACTAATACATCATTTATCAATACATCAGAAGGCTGATCGACAACAAAAGCAATTGTCTTCGCGACATGCTTTACATCAATAGCTACTTCATCCAGGTTATTCAATACACCTTTCACGTCACTGTCTGTGACAGTATCTTGCCAATTAGTAGCTATAACACCAGGTGAAACCATGGATGCCTGTATGTTATACTTAACAGATACCTCTTTGCGCAAGCTTTCAGTTATTGCCTTCACAGCAAACTTTGTTGCGCTATAGACACCATGCCCCTCTCCTACTGCATGTCCTGCAATAGATCCAACATTTATGATTTGTCCTTTTCCTTGCTGTTTCATATGCGGCAGTACTGCTGCGATACCGTACAGAGTACCTTTCAGGTTTAAGTCAATCATTTTTTCCCACTCATCTACATGCGCATTGTCCCACATAGAAAACAACATGAGACCAGCGCAATTGATTAGCGTGTCAACTCTATCGAATTTTTCAATAGCATAGTCGATTAAGGCTTGGACGTCTTCTTTATTGGTAGCGTCCGTTGCTTTGTATACAGCAATTCCGTTATTACTTGAAATACGATTTACAATCTGCTGAAGCTTATTTTCACTTCTTGCAGCCAATACAACCTTTGCACCATTTTCAGCAAGATAGCTTGCTGTTGCCTCACCTATTCCGCTTGATGCACCTGTAATGACAACAACCTTATCTTCAATATATGACATGACAAAAAAACTCCTTTTTGTACGTGATTCCTTATTTTCACAAACCCGTTTATCCGTGTAAATGAAATACCTTACCAATCACTTTCCATTCTCCATTAACTTTAAGCAACTGATGATAGTCTGTGTAGGACTCTCCGTAAGCATCGTTTTCTAGGCTAATACGAGCTGTGGCAATTGTGCCTTCTACATCTAAAATGTCGATTCTTGACTTGAGATCTGGCGCGGCGCCTGCTTCATCAACAAAATCCCATAAATTCTTAATGGTGCCTCCGAGAAAACCATTAGAATTATATCCATACATTGTCGCATCTTCGTGGAAAGCTGGCTGCATAACTTCTTTCTTTCCAGTCACAAGTCCTTCTACATACTTGCCGATCACCTCAACTATTTGGTTATAATCCTTGATTGGTGTTTTACTCATTTTCTATTCCTCCTTATGCTATAGATTGGAATGAATTAAAAACGGAAACCATCAGTATACTGTTTTGGTACAGATGTCTCTTTTCTCAATTGTTTAGCAGCTTCAAGAGTCCAGTAAGGATTTCTTAGCATACCTCGTCCAACAGCGATAAGATCTGCTTCTTCATTGCCGATGATCGCATTAGCTAATTTTGGATCATCGAGTCTTCCTACAGCGATTACTGGAACTTGTAACGCTTCTTTGATTCTTCTTGCAAGTGGAGCTTGGTAAGCTGCGTGTGTTCCTGGTCGTCCCCAAGCAGCAATCTGTCCTTCACCACCAGAGGAGATATCAAACATATCCACTCCTGCTTCTTGATAGGCTTTAGCGAATTCGATGCTTTCTTCTATGCCATATCCGCCCTCAACATATTCTTTTGCAGAGATACGCATTAGTAATGGCATTTCGGCAGGCATTTCTTCTTTAGCAGCCTGAATGATTTCTCGACCAAATTTAGTCAAGTCTTTACCATATTCATCATCTCTTTTGTTTGTAAGTGGAGAATGGAACTGATGAATCAAATAGCCATGCGCCCCATGGATTTCGATCGTATCAAAACCAGCTTTGATTGCACGTCTTACCGCTAAACGGAATTTTTCTACCATTCCTTTCACTTCTTCGGTTGAAAGCGCTCTTGGTGTTTTAGATTTCTCATCAAAAGGGATTGCGGAAGGTGCAACCGGTACATCTGCATCTTCAGCTTTACGTCCAGCATGCGCAATCTGGATCCCCACTTTAGCTCCATGCTTATGAATAGCTTCGACAATTCTTGCAAGTGCCGGGATTTGTTCATCGGACCACAAACCTAAGTCATAGTCGGAAATTCTTCCATCAGGTTCTACATCGGTCATTTCAATCATGATAAACCCAGTTCCACCAACTGCACGGCTTACGTAATGCAAATAATGCCAATCAGTTGCAACACCGTCTTTCTTGTCGACAGAGTACATACACATCGGAGACATGACAACGCGGTTCTTCAGCTCCAAATTCTTAATTTTAAAAGTACTAAATAGATCTTGCATGTTTAAACATCCTTTCTTCCTAAAATAAATGTATGTGTCATACATATAAAATAACATATGCATGCATCATGCATACAATTTATCTCTAAATCGTTAAAAAGTCAAATCAAAGAGCTTTTAAAATTTCAAGCCCTTTGACAGATAAAGCTGTTTATAGTTCATTTATTAGCTCTTTCACTATTGTATCCAAGTTATGCGTTTTTAAATGCTTTTGTAAGATCTCATGGAAAACCTGAAGACTTTTCTGAAGTTTATTTTCCCCCAGTTCCGTCAATCTGGTATAGGTGCCCCTGCGATCATCTGAACAAATATGTTTCTCTAAGGCACCACAACTGTTGGCCTCCATGTTCCCCACCAGTCTGGAAAGAGCACTTTGGCTTAAACCTATCTTTTCCTGCAACTGTTGCAGCCTAAGGCTTTTGTCCGGTGACTTAGAAAGATAATAAAGAACATAGAACTCTTTAATCGAAAGGCTGAATTCAGCCTGTAATATGCTTTCCAATTCCTTTTTTATTGTATTTTGTATAGTATCCAGCGATAACCACTGATCCATGAACTCATTTGTATTCATAACTTAACTTCCCACCAGTCGCTCAAGTATATTCTTTTTTAAGTATATGACAAGCAGACTTTTTACTCAAATCATTAATTATATGTATGCAGCAAGCATATATTTTGATACATTTGTATTTACATGGGATATTGGAAACAAAAGAAGGAAAATCTAACTTTAAGTTCTTCTTGGGAAGTTATGCTAAATTTTTTATTTGAAATGAGGGATTAATTTGAGCAAAGTATTCATTATTGGAGCGAACGGGAAAGTTGGTAAAAATCTAGTCAATGTCTTGAACGAAAAAAAGGAACATGATGTAGCCGTCGGATTAAGGAAAGAAGAGCAATTTTCTTACTTTGAGGATAAAGGTGTTCAACCAATTCACCTAAATTTAGAAGACGATATAGAAACAATAACCGAAGCCATCAAAGAGTTTGATGTTGTTGTCTTCACAGCAGGATCTGGAGGACATACAGGTCCAGATAAAACACTTATGATCGATTTAGATGGAGCAGCAAAGGCTGTTGAGGCAGCTGAAAAAACTGCTGTAAAGCAATTCATTATGGTCAGCAGCATTGATTCAGACCGACGGGATTATTGGAAACCAGAGAGTATGAAACCTTACTTTATTGCGAAACATTATGCTGATAGAATTCTTAAAGAAAGTAATCTGAACTACACCATCTTACGACCAGGTGTTCTTTCTGACGAAAGAGGAACTGGAAAGATAACCACTGACCCTGCTGGTTCAGAAACCTCTCGTATATCCCGAGAAGATGTGGCACGCGTTATAGAAGCATCAATTGGAAACGAGAGAGCATACAGAAAAATCGTAACGCTTTTAGAAGGAGACACCCCCATAGAATCATTGTACAAATGATTTAAAATACTTGGGAAAAAGGGCCTTATGCTGGGCTCTCTTTTTCTGATGATATAAATAAATGATTATCTCAAATTCTTTTAATACTATACACTAATTCCAACCTTGGTTGGCTTAATATAAACTTTCAAGGGGATTTTGTTATGAAAACTACCTGTTCTTTAGAAACGCTATATTATCTTACAACTGAACAGAAATCACTTCTCTCGAGATGCTATCCATTGTGGGTGAATTGTCTAATAACAAGTAGGGATTTTGCTAACAAGCTAAAGGTAACAAAAGCTTGTTTTGAAGAAATCATCACGGTTTACGATTCTCTTGAATAGTTTACCAATTCTGATAATACGTAAGATAGGCTAAATTCTGAAAGTCCGTTAGACAGAAAAAGCAGAAATAAGGATATGCTTAAAACCATTTCAAACTTTCTAAGGAGGAAAAGTTATGGAGGACATTAACATTTACACAGTGCTGCTTGTCATTTGTTTTGGTTTTTTAGCTGCGTTTATCGATTCTGTTGTAGGAGGAGGCGGATTAATCGCATTACCTACATTGTTATTCTTAGGATTGACCCCAGCTCAGGCTGTTGCTACAAACAAATTAGCCGGAACAATAGGATCATTAACAAGTACATTTATGTTTTACCGTTCTGGAAAGATTGACTTTAAATCCATTTCCAAGTTATTCCCACTCGTTTTCATCGGTTCGATGGCCGGGGCATGGACAGTCCATTTAATGGACCCCGAATTGCTTAAACCTTTAATGCTGGTTATGCTGGCAGCTGTCGCAGTTTATACCATCCTTAAAAAGGATTGGGGAAGTATCTCAACCTATAAAAAACTATCTGTCCGCCATTTTATTATTTTTATCCTTTTAATTTTTGCAATCGGTTTTTACGATGGATTTCTCGGACCAGGAACAGGTTCATTTTTAATGTTTGCTTTCTTAATGATCGGATTTGATTTTTTAAAAGCAGCAGGCAATGCAAAGTTTTTGAATTTCGGCAGTAATATTGCTGGCTTGCTGATGTTTATGTACCTAGGGCAAGTCAACTATACATATGGTTTGCTAATGGGACTTGCACAAATTGCTGGCGCAGTTTGTGGCTCAAAGTTTGCAATTAGAAGAGGTAGTAGTTATGTGCGTACTTTATTCATTGTGGTAACCTGCTTGCTGTTAGTTAAAAACGTGTATGATTATATTCATTGAAAGTCTCTCGTTACTTAATAAAAGAGGCTTTCTCTTTCAAAAAGGCAACGCCCCCTTTTTTAATACAAGGTCTTCTAATTGCACTTATTTTGAAAAATACGCCATAGACCTTTCATTTGCCTACTGAATAATTTACGACAAAGCAAGCAACCTCTAAATCCTTTAATATGGTTGAAGTAAGGACCCTATTTCAATATTTCGTTCAAATAAAAGAGGAAGGGTTCTAATCCCCCTACCTCTTTATGCACCAACTCGGTCTGCTGCAATATTGAAACCACCATTTGAAGCATTGTCTGTATCTGCAAAGTGAGTAAATGCTAAGATGCTACTTAACACCATTACTGTCAATAGAATTCGGCTGATCTTCATTTATAATCTCTCCTTTCTTTCTTTTTCGTCTCGCCTCAATACTAATATGATAATACTCATTTGATAGCTCTAAATTCCCCCGATGGTGAAAATAATGCCCAATTTCGGTTGCAAAATTTTCAACGTCAGCAAACATTTTTCTGTCTGCAAGATAAGAAAATGCTTCATTAATTAAATGATATTCACCATTAGAAAAAAGTCCTTCCAAAATTTTAAACTTTGCTGTGTATTCCTTATCTTTGTTCTTATCAGCTACCTCTTTACCCTGCAAATAATATTCCTGGGCAACATTAAAATTATTTCTTTTCGCCTCAACATGAGCCATAGCAAATAAAGCTTTCGTTAAAAAACTGTGTTCAGATTTTTCAAAATTTTAATTGATAAGTCCAGATGATTAGCAGCCATATCGTAATCCTTTAATTCCTCATAACAAATTTCAATATTCATGTGAGACATACCAATCAAATGATGAATTCTTATATCCTCTGCAATATCTAAAGCCTTTAAAAATTGCAGTAAAGCCATTTCAAACTCCAAAGAATCAATTAAATTACCTGCTACAATAAATTGACATCGTAATGTCTGGACAGCATTTTCATCATATTTTCTTAAATATTTTCAGGGCTCGATTAGCATAGTTCATTGAGAAATAAGTCTGTTTCATATAATAATAAACGTACGACACTTTGAAGAAAAATTCTGCCCTCTCTATTTCATCCTCAACCTGATATAACTTAGATTCAGCAATCCTATAAGCACTTATAGCACTCGTTAACTCTTTTCGTCTAAATTCGTATATACCTAAGAAAAAGAAATAATAATATTCAAGCATTCCTGTCAATTGCCCCTGCTCTTCTATTTCCTTTATTGTTTCATAAGCACTATTTAGATCATCTATTTCTTTCGACTCCATATAAGATAACATTATCTCAAGCCTGAATTCTAACAATTGATAATATAACAGAGCGTCTTGGTTCTCTTCCATATTTACTAATTCAGCTTCTACTTCTTTTTTTATTCTCTCAGCTTTTTCAACTTGATCATTCTTTATCGAAGTGTACCAAGCGTTTAATTTTTTCCGTAACTAGATCATACGGAATTTTAGTTTTATCTAGAAGAATCGGACGCAAGAAATATCCCCCACCCTTACATAAATTATGATATTTTTTACATTAATTGTATTATGTCAGATTTAATTTAAGTATACAAAGATGAATTGCAAAAAGGTACATTATATTTACTCCTTTGCGGTTTTTTTGCGGCTATACTAATACTTTTGCGACTTCACGCTAAAACCCATTTAAAAAATAGGGGTGTTTACGGCTTGAAAACAAACATTGTATAATGAGAGACAATAATGAAATTGAGGTGAAAATATATGTTTTTAGCTCCACTATTTGAAAATGATGTTCCAGTAGCACTTCTCCGCCCTTAATGGAGTAAAGTGACTACTTCTCTCCGTTAGGGCAATTATTGACCTAATTTTAAATACGGAGGGAACAAAAAAATGAAAAATACCCTATTAGGTTCTATATATTTAGCTTTAGCCGCTAGTATCTGGGGTGGCATGTATGTTGTGGTTAAGGTTGTTGTCGCAGTAATTCCACCTATTGAATTGGTTTGGATTAGGTATGTAATCGCCATCCTTACACTTCTTATCGTTGGTTTAATAAAGAGACAATCTTGGAAAATTAATAAACGCCACCTTTTATTAATTGTCGTCATTGGATTAGTTGGCAACACAATTTCAATTGTTACGCAAGAATATGGAACGATGTTGTCTTCAGCACAAATGGGAGCAATTATTACGTCTTCCACACCAGCGTTTATGGTTATTTTTGCCCGACTATTACTCAAGGAGCCCCTTAATATAAAAAAAGGAGCTTCAATTATATTAGCCACAATAGGCGTATTATTTATTGTTGGAAACGGCCATATTGATACATCCAATCAAATTGGCGGTATTTCTCTACTTGTTGCAGCACTTACATGGGCACTGATGTCAGTGCTTATCAAACGTGTTCCAAGCAGTTATTCACCTATACTTGTTACAACATATTCAACTTTTGTTGCCATTGTGGCACTAACTCCTTTTATAAAACCTAGCACGATTTTTACGTCACAATTATTTGACGCTAAAATTCTAGGTGGTCTTTTGTATTTAGGAATTGTTTCAACAGCTTGTGCCTTTTTATTGTGGAACCGTGGACTACAACTATTAAATGCTTCAAGTGGGGGCCTCTTTTTCTTTTTTCAGCCTCTAGTTGGAACTTTACTTGGATGGCTTCTGCTGGGAGAACAAATAGGCGGGACATTTTGGATAGGCTCATTTTTAATTCTTAGCGGTGTGTTATTAGTTATTAAAGAGAAAGAAAAAGAAGTAAATTCATAACTAAAAGAAAAGCAAACTATTTCATATAGTTTGCTTTTCTTTTAAATTTAGTTTCTTTACTGTTTCTTCATAGTCTATTGTTTTCTTTGATAAACCTAGTCTATCATTCTCTCCGTTTCCAGGCATGCTACCCATTTCTTCATATTTATCACCTAGTTTTTCAAAGTAATCACTTTTTGACATAGTCTATAAATCCAGAACCAAAGTTGTATGCCTGTAAGGTTAAACGAACATCACCGCCAGCCTGTTTAAAAACCTTCTTAAAATGCTTAATACCAACTTCAATCGAACATTCTGGGTCAGTTATGGAGTTGGGAGGTAAGCCGATACTTTCGGAACTTTGCATGATATCTAAAGAACGCCCACCACTTTCCTGCATGGTGAGCGCCATGATAATATTCACTTGATCAAAAACACCTTCCTGACGGGCGTACTTTTCAAATACAGCCCTAAATCGTTCGACTTCCGGTGCAATGCCAACCGTTTCATATTCGCCATCCCCGCCGCCTATGAAATCGTCTCCCACTTGATTTTCTCTTGAAATCGTCATAATCACTGCGATACATAAAACAAAAAAGAAGATAAAAGGAGCCGAGAACATCAAAGGAAAAACTACCTTTTTACTTATCATCTTGTTCTTTCATCCTTTCTCAGTCGATCTTCAACTTTTGACGAGGTGCGCCTTCCAATATCATTTAAAGACACTTGCTCAAATGTATTAACGCTTTGTTCAGTCCGTTTAATGGATTGTGATGAAGGCTGTTTTTCTCTTGATACAGCCTTACTTTTTACCAGCAGGAGCAACAGCCTGTTTTTCCTCAACACGAATACCATCTGAATGAACTTTTGCGGGTTCAGATGGTCTGATTTTACGTTCGTATTGGCAATAGGCTGATTCTCTACTTTTGCAGGGTGAGGGCTTTCAAATCCATACTGCGGTTCAGATTGATTTATCATGACTTTTAATAAAAACACAATACATGACAGCGGAAATAGAACTCCTGCAACCCAGTTGTCTCATGTGTTGGCGGAATAGATTAAATTTGAAATGCAGTTAGAACCCAATTAAATTCAAGACTATAACTTACTTTAGGGAAGTGGGCAGTTTGTGGGCAGTAGACAATTTAAAAACAAGCACAAAAAAATACCAAGGGCGTCAAAACCCTTGGTATTATTGGTATGCGGCCGAGAGGACTTGAACCTCCACGGGTTATTCACCCACTAGGCCCTCAACCTAGCGCGTCTGCCATTCCGCCACGACCGCGTGATCATTAAATTGTTTGTGCTGGTTTAGTAGGCTCTTAACCTAGTAAAACCAATTCGCGTGCACTTTGTAAATAAAGTGCGGGTGAAGGGACTCGAACCCCCACGTCGTAAGACACTAGATCCTAAGTCTAGCGCGTCTGCCAATTCCGCCACACCCGCAAAAAGACAA
The DNA here is from genome assembly GCF_023161785.1 of Bacillus sp. 2CMS4F. Lineage (NCBI taxonomy): Bacteria > Bacillati > Bacillota > Bacilli > Caryophanales > Bacillaceae > Bacillus > Bacillus sp. 2CMS4F. Next base: position 47,339 of record NZ_JALNTO010000017.1, on the reverse strand, counting down.
ATGGTGAGCCATGAAGGACTCGAACCTTCGACCCTCTGATTAAAAGTCAGATGCTCTACCAACTGAGCTAATGGCTCTTACTATTTAATTTCATAAAATAAAAATGGCTGGGCTAGCTGGATTCGAACCAACGCATGACGGAGTCAAAGTCCGTTGCCTTACCGCTTGGCTATAGCCCAACGAAAATGGAATGACCCGTACGGGATTCGAACCCGTGTTACCGCCGTGAAAGGGCGGTGTCTTAACCGCTTGACCAACGGGCCGATGGTTGAGAACTTATATCGTAATCTTATGGCGGAGAAGGAGGGATTTGAACCCTCGCGCCGCTTACGCGACCTACACCCTTAGCAGGGGCGCCTCTTCAGCCACTTGAGTACTTCTCCAAATATGGCTCCACAGGCAGGATTCGAACCTGCGACCGATCGGTTAACAGCCGATAGCTCTACCACTGAGCTACTGTGGAATAATGAGACAAGATTCATTATATCAGGCTTGTCATTAAGAGTCAAGAGGTAAATGTTTTTTATTTATCTCTCGTGACGACTTTTATAATGTAACATAGGCTTGCCAGTTTCGTCAACCTTTTTTACGAAAAAATTCTTTTTATTTTCCCGCGGCATTTTCCGCATCTGTATCTGTCAGGATTCATGGCGCGTCTCTTTATATACTGTTGGCCGCATGCCGTACATATATACCTATATGTTTTGTTGCTTTCTGTTTTTTTCTTTAGTGGCGTACAGAAGCGGGGCGCATTGACTTGCTGGAGAAGCGCTCTGAAATCTTTGTCCCTGTGCTTGTATCCTTTTCCTTCAAGGTGAAGGTGATAATGGCAGAGCTCGTGCTTAATGATGCCGATCAGTTCCTCCCTGCCGTGTTCAATCAAATATTTTCTGTTCAATTCGATGTTATGGGAGGTTAACAGGTATCTTCCGCCGGTCGTTTTGAGCCTGTCGTTGAAAACAGCCTGATGGCGAAACGGCTTTTTGAAGTATGTGTTCGAAATATCCTCTGTAAGCTTTTGCAGCTCTTTGTTATCCATGGTGCACCTCACTAAAAAAACATTGAACGGGACAATTCACTGTTCGCATACAATAGGGTAATCACCGCCCTCTTATGATAAAAGCTGAGGAGGAATGAGCCTATGCCAAATTGGCTGAAAAAGCAGATGCAAAAAGCATTCCTTGAAAAAGATAATTACCAAATTAAACTACTGAATCAATGCTGGTATTTCTATAGGAAAAAACACTGCTCGTAAGCAGTGCTTTTATTTTACCATAGACAGTGACACTCTGCCTTTTTGTACATCGACACCGTCAACCCAAACCGTCACGATGTCACCGACTGATACAACATCAAGCGGATGCTTGACGAATTGATTGCTGAGTTTTGAAATGTGCACAAGCCCGTCCTGTTTGACTCCGATATCAACAAACGCTCCGAAGTCCACTACATTGCGCACGGTGCCCTGCAGCTCCATTCCTTCTTTCAGATCCTCCAGTTGAAGGACGTCTGTTTTCAGCAGAGGCTTAGGCACCTCATCACGCGGATCACGTTCAGGTCTTGTCAGCTGTTCACAAATGTCTTTCAGCGTAATTTCACCGATTCCCAGTTCCTTTGCTGTTTCAGAAAGCTCAAGTTTGTTGATTTTATCCTTCAATTCCGCCGTACCGATCTGCTCTGTTGAAACACCGAGCTTTTTCAAAAGCGTTTTTGTTTCTTTATAGCTTTCCGGGTGGATTCCTGTTCTGTCCAAAGGCTCTGTCCCTTCCTGCACTCTTAAAAAGCCGATACATTGTTCATAGGTTTTCGCGCCGAGCCTTGGAATATCCTTCAGTTCTTTTCGATTCGAAAACTTTCCGAGCTCTTCCCGCTTTTTGACGATGTTGCCCGCTACGGATTTCGATAATCCCGCTACATACTGAAGCAGCGCAGCGGAAGCTGTGTTGACATTTACTCCTACTTGGTTTACGACTGTCTCGACGACAAAGCGCAGGGATTCATTTAAGCGTTTTTGGCTGACGTCATGCTGATACTGCCCTACTCCTACAGATTTCGGGTCAATTTTGACGAGTTCCGCAAGCGGATCTTGAAGTCTCCGTGCGATGGATACTGCACTGCGTTCCTCGACCTGAAGCTCAGGAAATTCTTCTCTGGCAAGCTCAGAAGCCGAATAGACGCTTGCCCCCGCTTCATTGACAATCACATAATAAATATCACGCGGCGTGTCCTTCAGCACATCCACAATGAATTGCTCTGTCTCCCTGGAGGCCGTGCCGTTTCCAATCGCCACCATTTCCACTTGAAACTCTTCAAGAATCGCTTTCACTTTCTCATGGGCTTCTTTCGTTTTTTTGACAGGTGCATGCGGGTAAATCACATCAATTTTTAAGACTTTCCCGGTTTCATCTGACACTGCCAGCTTACAGCCTGTTCGGAAAGCCGGATCTACACCGAGAACCGTCTTGCCTTTCATCGGCGGCTGAAGGAGAAGCTTTCTGAGGTTCTCAGAAAAAATATGAATCGCCTGTTCATCCGCTTTTTCCGACAGCTCTTTTCTGATTTCACGTTCAATGGCAGGCTGGATCAGTCTTTTGTAGCTGTCTTCAACCGTTTCCTGCAAAATTCCTTTTACAGACGTTGAACGGTTTTTGATGATTTGCTTTTCTAAGTAAGCCTTAATGTGATCTGCTGGCGGTTCGATAGACACCTTTAAAATGTCTTCTTTTTCGCCGCGGTTCATGGCAAGCACTCTGTGCGGAACGACCTTTGCGATTGGCTCTTCATACTCATAGTACATTTCGTACACGTTTTTTTCATCTGTGTCTGCTGATTTTCCGGCAGCTGACTTGATCGTTCCTTTTTTAAAGGTTTCCTGGCGAATCCATTTTCTGAAATTCGGTTCGTCTGAGATTTGTTCCGCAATAATGTGCTTGGCGCCTTCAATGGCTTCTTCTCTGGTGAACACTTCTTTTTCTTCGCTGATATATTGGTCTGCTGTTTCTGCAAGGCGGTCATCTTGCGGAAGGGTCATAATATAGTCAGCAAGCGGCTCAAGGCCTTTGCTTTTGGCGACTGTCGCTTTCGTTTTGCGCTTTTGTTTATACGGACGGTAGAGGTCTTCTACTTCCTGAAGTTTTATGGATTGGTCAATTTTGCGTTTTAATTCATCTGTTAGTTTATCCTGCTCGGCGATTAGCCTGATGACTTCTTCTTTTCGCTGATTCAGGTTTTGTATGTATTGCCATCGTTCAGAAATGGTCTGAATCTGAACCTCGTCCATTGAACCCGTCTGCTCTTTTCGATATCTGGCGATGAACGGAACTGTGTTGCCGTCCTCAAGCAGGCGGATGACGCTTTCAACATGTTTTTGTGATAAACCTATTTCTTTCGCAATTTGCTGTTTCAAAAGGGCTGACGTTTCCATGTAACCATAGCCTCCAATTTTGTCGTTCTTACTCTAGTGTATCAAAAACAGAAAAAAACACATAAAAAAAGAAGCCGGCTTTCCCAGCTTCTTTTTTCTGCTCTTCTAGGACAGCTGCCCAAGAATATATGTCAGATCATCTTTTCTTGATGTCGTGTACATTTTCAGCGAATTAGATATCTCTTCTACCGATTGGCCTTTTTTTAAGTGGGAGCGGATATCGGGTACGTTGAGTCCATCTGTATGTATAATGAACTTAGAACCCTTTTCATAGGTAGCGGTGTGCGTTTTGTATTTTTGCGGCTTGCCTGATAAATAGCCTGAAATCGGCAGAGGATAAAAGCTTTCACCAGACGGGGAATGCAGGATAAAACGTACATTTCCGACGGAGCAGTACGTAAACTGCCTTTGTTCAAAGTTGATTTTTAAGATAGAAGCTGTCGCCCCTCTTTTGTTTCTCATCGCCTGATTACAGCGTTCGATAATGCTTTGTACGTCTTCGTTCGCATAGTTTTCCACTAAGTCTTTGATTGCTGAAGAAGATTCGTTGGCAAGCGATCCGCTTCCAAGCCCGTCAGCTACCGCACAAATTAATTCTTTATCATCAGCTTTCATAAAAAAGCTGTCGCCGCAAATGGATTTTCCTTCTTTATTCAGTTGGTATACAAGGGTTTGAATATGCTGGTTTTCTTCAACCTGGATCATTACATTAACTCCATGGAGGGATCTTCAATCAAGGCCTCTCTGAGCTTCTTCACAGCTTTGCGCTGCAGACGCGAGACGTGCATTTGAGATATACCGAGAATGTCCCCAGTTTCTTTTTGGCTTTTGTTTTGAATGTACGTTAGGTCTATGATTTGTTTTTCACGGTCTGAAAGGACATGAAGCACGCTTTGCAGCATCATTTGCTGGTTCACCCGTTCATATCCATCCTCCTGTGATCCGACGATATCGAGAATGGTAACAGTGCTTCCGTCCGCATCTGCTTCAATGCTGTGATCGACAGATAAGGCTTGATAGCTTTTGCCCATCTCCATGGTTTCAAGAACCTCTTCCTCTGATACATCGAGGAATTCAGCAATCTCTTCCACTTTCGGCGACCTTTGTGTTTCTGTCGTCAGCTGATCGACCGCCATTTTGATTCTCGGCCCCAGTTCTTTGATTCGTCTCGGAACATGAACGCTCCACGTCTTATCTCTAAGGAAACGTTTAATCTCCCCGATAATTGTCGGGATCGCAAAAGCTTCAAACGATTTGCCCACCACGGGATCGTAGCGTTTTATTGCGCCGAGAAGCCCGATCATGCCGACCTGGCGGAGATCTTCGTGGAAGCTTTTGCCCTTTGAGTATTTCTTCGCAAGCATATCAACCAGATTTGTATACACCTGCACAAGCGTTTCTTGCGCCTGTTCATCTTGTTTTGTTTGGTAATCGCTTATGAGCCGATCGACTTCATCCTTAGTTAGTTTCGTAGTTTTTGATGGTTGTGTCATGATCAACTCGCTCCCCATTTAAATACTTTGTCATCGCTACGGTGACGCCGGAGTTGTTTTGCACTCTGACTTCATCCATGAGCGTTTCCATTAAATATAGACCGAGCCCTCCTTCTGATAATTGATCGACTGTGTGTGAAGGTGTGTACGGCCCAAGATCCTGCTGCTTTTCATCAAAATCAAAGCTGTCGCCTTCATCCGCCACAATGACCTCTAAACGATCTTCGAACACACCGAATCGGATTGACACTTCCCCGTTTTTGTCTTCTTTATATGCGTGCTGAACCGCATTTGTACACGCTTCACTCACTGCGATTTTCAAATCTTCAATTTCATCGTACGTATAGCCCATTCTGCTTGCGACGCCTGACAGAGTCAGCCGTATAATCCCTACGTATTCAGGCTGGGCCGGCACTTTCATTTCGATGTAATCAGCTTTGTTCTTCATTGCACTCCACCTTCTGACTTTGCAGAAATATCAATGATGTCCTTTAGACCTGTAATTTCGAACAGACGGATCAGGCGGTCAGACAGATTTTCAAGCTTGAGCGATCCGCCTTGTTTTTTCACTGTTTTAAATACACCTACAAAAACGCCAAGTCCAGTACTGTCCATGTAGCTGACATCCTTCAGGCAAATCCTTAAGTCAGCGCCTTGTTCTGCCAGAGGAACGAGTTTTTCTCTGAGAACCGGAGCTGAATACACATCAATTTCTCCTGCAATGTTTACTTGTATATCATTCACACTCTGTTTCACATCAACATTAATATTCATTCGTATCACCTCAAAGTATCCTTCAAATCACTAATTGTTGTATACCCTCGGCTGGCAAACGCTAAACCTTTCTTCTTAAAACAATTAACGTAAAATCATCGTGAAGCTGAAAATCCTGCAATTTGAGGAGGCTGTCATAAATGTTTTTGACCATTTCCTGCGCAGAGCAACACATATGTTCCTCAATGAGCTTCTGTATATCGAGACGCTCCAAGAAACCGTTTTCCGTCCTGCATTCTGTAACGCCGTCAGAAAATAAAACAATCATATCTCCCTTTTCGAGATACTGGTCAAATTGCCTGTAGTCATAATCCTGCGAGATCCCGAGAACCAGCCCTTTAGCTTCTAAATCGTAAAATGCATTGTCTTTTTGAGAATAGTAGAATCCCGGTTCATGTCCCGCTGAAGCATATGTAAATCGATGACTGTCCGTATTGTAATTGGCATAAAACATCGTAATAAACATACTGGCATCAACGTTTTGTTCAACAACACGATTCAAGTTTTTCAGCACCTGTGAAGGGTGAATGCCCGTTTCCGGCAAAGAATCCATCGCGTATTTAATCATAGACATACATAAAGCTGCCGGAATTCCTTTGCCGATGACGTCAGCAATGGCAATATTAATGGACTCTTTGTCTTTAACAAAATGGTAATAATCACCGCTCATCTGTTTGGCGGGCACACTGATCGCGCCGATGTCCAGCGCTTCTTCCTCCGGAATTTTTGTTCCCAGAAGCGTCTGCTGTACATTAGCTGCGATTTCAATTTCTGATTTAATTTCCTGCTGTATCCCTCTGAGGGTTTGATGCTCCTGATAAGCCATTCCATATCCAATCATGACTTCTATTAAAAAATCCAGCGAATGAAAAACATCTTCCGGGAGACTCGGATACAGCTCCTTCAGCACTTTTCGGTGAATGCTGATGATTTCTTCCGGAGGAATTTGATGCTCGATTGTTTTTCGGCTGAATTTTTGGGCTTGATATAAAGATGTTTCTGTTAATTCGGCTATATATCGGCTAAGCAGCTGATGGTACCGCTGCTCAATAACCTCCCTAAAATCCACTTTCTTACCTCCTACCGAAGCCATTTAATGGCTTGTATCTCTGTTCCTTCCCCCGCTACGGAATTTAAGCTAAATTCATCCATCAGCCTTTTCACGCCGGGAAGTCCTGCTCCGAGTCCGCCTGATGTAGAAAATCCATCTTCCATGACTTTACGGATATCAGGAATTCCCGGTCCCTTGTCTTCCGCTATAATTTTCAGGCCCGTTTTTCCTCTGTCTGCGACCTGTTCAATTCCAATCTGGCCCTTGCCGGCATATAAATAAATATTTCTGGCTAATTCTGATATAGCCGTTGTGATCCTTGCCTGGTCTACTGTGCCGAAACCCAGCTCTTTTGCAACGTTTCGCCCAAGCTGTCTGGCGGCCACGATATCCCATTCTGTCATGATCTTTACACAGGATTGGTCGTTCATTCGCTATTCCCCCAATTCCCGCTTCAATGTCTCAAGCCCTTGCTCTAAGTCGAGCGCCGTTTCGATTTCCTCAAGCGCAATTCCAAGTTCAATCAGCGTCACCGCAACGGCGGGCTGAATGCCGGTTAAGACAACTTTTGCGCCCATTAACTTAGACATTGTGATGACATCACCCAGCACTTTGGCGATAAATGAATCAATCATATCCACAGATGTCAGGTCAATGACGACCCCGTTTGCACCTGTTTCGTATATTTTATTTAATAAGTCTTCTTGAAAGGTTAATGCGGTTTGATCATCTAGTTCCCATTGAATAGATACTAATAAGCAATTATACAGTTTCAAGATCGGGATTTTCGGATGTCTCACAATATTATTCCCCCAATGAAACGATTTTTCGATCGGTGATTTCCAATGCTGTTTGAATTCCTTTTTGCAGGGTATTCTTAGTAATAACTTGGGATAAATCAATCCCAAGGTTAACGATCGTCTGGGCGATTTCCGGACGGATTCCAGCAAGCAGGCATTTCGCTCCGACAAGCCTTACCGCTTCAGACGCCTGAATAATATGATGGGCAACCATCGTATCGACGACAGGCACACCGGTAATATCGATCAGCACGACTTGGGAACGGTGTTTGACAACGCCGTTAAGCAGATTCTCCATAATTCGTTTTGCGCGTTCCGTATCAATCGTTCCGACCAGCGGCATTACCGTTATATTTTCAAAAACCGGGATCAGCGGCGCAGAAAGCTCCTGCAGTGCGATTTTTTGCAGGGATACTGTTTTTTCCCATGAGATGGAGTACTGATTAAAAATTTCTGTATTAATCGGACTGAAGAAGCGGTCAATCTGCCAGATTAATTCCGTACTCTCTTGATCTGGCAATCTCTTATCGTTCATCTTCGTGTAGAGACGCTTCCAGAATTCAGCAAGCGCCGTAGCCAGAAACTTCAAAGAAAGTCCGATTTGGACGGCTCTCAGCGCCAGTTCGCTGATTTGGCTTTCAGCAGCGCTCTCATCATTAACAGATGAAAGCAGAATGTCGATATATTCTTTAGATATATTTTCATAAACTTGGTCAGTCAGCTGATATGATTCTTGTTCACTTAATTCTTTTAGTGTGTCAGTCCACAATTGAAGCAGTTCATTTTGATTCTCGGCTATGAACTGATAGACAGTCTGATTCGACATCAAATTCGCTTACCTCCCGATAAAAAACAACATATTTTTTCGCTATTCCATTATTATATCGTTAATGTTTTTTGAAAACAAAAAAAGTTGCTCTATTTGAGCAACCAGGTAAATATTACTAAAAATCAATGAGTGCCAAACTGATCTGTAAGGCTTCATCAACCTTATCCATCATTTCATCATCCAGATGAGTAATCTTATCCGTTAACCTTTGCTTGTCAATCGTCCGAATTTGCTCCAGCAAAATAACGGAATCTCTTTCAAAACCGTAGCGTTTTGCATCAATTTCGACGTGGGTTGGTAATTTCGCTTTCTGTATTTGGGCTGTTATGGCTGCAACAATAGCAGTTGGGCTGAAGCGATTTCCGATGTCATTTTGGATCACTAAAACCGGGCGCACCCCGCCTTGCTCTGAGCCAACAACAGGAGATAAATCAGCAAAATAAACATCGCCGCGTTTCACAATCAAATGATTATCCTCCGCTGACTAAGCGCTCAACTGTCGTTTCAGCCTCGCACTCCGCAAAGTGAGCCTCGGAAGAAATGTTCAGGTTGATTTTCGCCATTTCCATATAGCCGCGTCTCATCAAATCACGGTTGTGACGAGTTGTTCGTTCGCTGACATAGGCTCTCACTGCTTGTGATATCAGTTCGTTTCTGCTTCGTTTCTCCCGCATCGCTACACCATCCAATTCAGCTACTAGGTTTTCGGGCAAGCTGATTTTCATTTCGGTTCTTGCGCTGGATTCAGACAAAAAACATACACCTCCACCAAACTTACGGATACGACTCTTTTATCCATCCAGTGATAATGATACCATTATTCACTCTTCAAGCAAAGCTGTTTTAAAAATTCTCTATCGTGATATGAGCTATTCGCTTGCATTCCCCTGCAATAAAGGGTTTCTTACTTCCATTATACTCCCATTTTCCAAAAACATACGGGGAACGCGGGAACTTATTGTACAAGCCACCTCGTAGTTAATGGTTTCGAGCCTGCCTGCGACCTCATCCATGGAAATATATTCATCCCCCTGGCAGCCGATCAATGTGACTTTTGAGCCTGGCGGATATTCCTGATCCAGCTCCACCATAAATTGGTCCATGCAGATTCGGCCGGCGATTTTCAGCCGTTTTCCTTTCACGAGTATCTCTGTTCCCTTTAATTGGCGGAGCCAGCCGTCCGCATAGCCAACGGGTACCGTTCCGATCCATGTGTCTTTTTCCGCTGTGTATTCGGCCCCGTAGCTGACACTTTCCCCTTTATGTACCTTTTTGACATGCGACAGGGTCGAATGCAGGGTGAATGCGGGACGCAGTTTAAACGGGATTTCATCGGTAATTTCCGCTGACGGACGCAGGCCGTACATGCCGATGCCAAATCTGACCGCGTTAAAAAAGCCTTTTTTCAGACGCAGGCCGGCGGCGCTGTTGGCGCAGTGAACCATCATTTTCTTTAAAGGCAGAGGAGCAATCAATTCTTTAAAGCGTTCAAACTGCATCAGAAAGTAGTCTCTTTGTTTTTCATCAGCAGTCGCAAAATGAGTGAAGACCCCTTTGCATTTTAAGCCCGGGTTGCGCTCCAGAATTTTCATCACGTGATGAATCTCTTCTTCTGTTTTTACGCCGAGCCTGTTCATTCCCGTATCGACTTTCAGATGAAAATGAAGGGAAGCTTTCTTGAGGTGGCGCGCAGCTTCCTGAAGCCATTCAACAGAATAACCCGTTAACGTCACGTCGTATTCCGCCGCGATTTTCACATACTCCGGAGGAACCGCGCCGAGCACCAATATAGGCGCTTTCAGGCCCCGCTGGCGAAGAGAAATCGCTTCATCCAAGATCGCCACGGCTAAGCATGATGCACCTGACTCAAGAGCCGCCTTCGCTACTTCAGCATCCCCATGTCCGTAGGCATTTGCTTTCACAACCGCCATCAGGTGGACATGTTCACCGATGTGTTTATTCATATTACTGACATTTTCTTTAATCGCGGACAGATCAATTTCCGCCCACGTGTCTCTGTAAAAAGGTTTTGTGCTCATTTATGACACTTCCTAGCGTTTATTCAATATCATTTACATATCATACTAAAATTATAGGGCAAAGTGAAATTCTGCCTGACGAAAAAAAGGCCAAATTTGATTCGGCCTTTAGGAGATTATTTGGATGATTGTCCCTTCATGCTTTTGGCGACTGTCACCATCTCCTCTTGTGAAAGATCTTTTGATGACAGAAGATAATCCACGCCTTCGTAAGTCCATGTTAGCGAAGCATCTGACAAAGCGCCGATTGTGTAGCCGAGATTAACCGGTTCCGCGTTCAGCGTGACTGAGGAGGACGCTTTCGCAACCTGGGCTTTTTCCTGAATTAAGGTAAACGATTTTTCTCCGCCGTAAGTCATGATGACGCGCTTGCCATCTTCCGTTGAAATATCTTTTTCCTCAAGCAGTTTTACGCCTAGCGGCAGTTCAAGCGGCGTTTTGACGGCAAAAGAGTCGGAAGGCTTCGCGCTAGTGGCGACATCCATTTGAGAAAGGGTCATATTTTTCTTTTCATCAAAGGACTCTTTGTCGAATTGCTTATTGAATTGGAAGCTGCTGAACTCTACTTTCACCATCACTTTTCGGTCGGTATCCATGACTTTGACAGATAGCGGGCTCATGTCCTTCTTGTTAAATGTGATTTCTTGTGTCGGAAGCATTTTGTTATGCTGATAGTTCGTTTTTGTTTCAAATACGTATTCTGATTCTTTTGAAGTGAAGACTGCATCCGAATCGTTTTGAATATCCTTTACAAGCGATTCAAACAAATAGACTTGGCTGCTGTTGTTTGGCCAGTCGCTTTGAAACCTGAAGCTCTTATTTAAAGACGGTGTGAGAACAAATACTCCGTTTTCATTTCGTAAAATGACTTGGTTTTGGTCCTTTTTCGGATTTTCCAGATAGACCCGGTACAGAGACGGTTTTTTGTGCCAGATTTCCACATTGTATACTTGCGGGTCACTCCCTGTCTCAATGGTCATTTTTGCTTTTGCTTTGTACGAGGTATATTCTTTCGCCTTCTCGTCCAGCCCGGTAACGACATCTTCCTGTGATTTTTGTCCGCAGGCAGAAAGAATAAGGACAGCCAGCAGTCCCGTTAAAAGCAAAACAAAGCTTTTTCTCACCTTTTTCAACCCCTTTTTCTCAATTGATGTAAAAGGAAGAAATCGCTTGTTTGACTTTAACGGTACGCTCGGTACACGGTTAAACAGAACAGAGGCGTACCATAAAAGCCTCAAACAACTCGTCTCCCTTAATGCATTATCAAATATATGAGAGGGGTGTCCCTAATATGCAGACTAGCTTGACAACCTTTCAATGACAACCTGTGCAGCCGCATATTCCTTCGTATGAGTGATTGACACATGAACAGCGGCTTGGCTCAGCTTTGCGCAAACAATAAAAGGCTTGCCATTCGAATCTTTTGTCACTTCAATGTCTTGAAAACTTAAATTCTTGCCTATTCCTGTGCCGAATGCTTTCGAAAAAGCTTCTTTTGCCGCAAATCTTCCTGCGAGAAATTCAATTTTTCTTTTCTCAGAAAGCTCATGATACTGAGTAAGTTCGCCGCCTGTTAAAATACGCTCGGCAAATCGTTTCTGGCGATCGGCCATTGAAGCGATCCGCTTAAGCTCAACGATGTCTAATCCTATACCGTAAATCATGTTTTACACCCTCCTTTGCGCTTGTACTATTTGAATGGTTTGTCTCATAAACGTGTTACTATAGAAATACCAAAATGATGAAATGGGGCTCGGCATGTTTATACGGACTGAAAACTTTCAAACCTTTATCAGGCTTTATCCCGTTGTCACCTTTATATTGGCTGCTCAGGCCGTTCTCTGGCTGTTCTTTTCACTTCCTGTTCCTTCAGTCGTGTTGTGGAGAGACGCTGTCACAGGCTATAACCTTGGCGTCGCTAACGGTGAATGGTGGCGGCTGGTCACGCCGATATTTCTTCACGCAGGGTTTACCCATTTGCTGTTTAATTCAATGTCCATCTTTTTATTTGCGCCGGCTCTGGAACGAATGCTCGGAAAAGCGCGTTTCCTTCTTGTGTATGCAGGTTCCGGAATGATCGGAAACATCGGCACGTATTTTACAGAACCGCTTGATTATGTGCATGTCGGAGCGTCCGGCGCGATCTTCGGGCTGTTCGGCGTTTATCTGTTTATGGTTCTTTATCGTAAAGAGCTGATCGGGCAGGACAACTCCAAAATGATTATCACATTGCTTGCCTTTGCCGTTCTCATGTCGTTTATCAACTCCAATATTAACATGATGGCCCACCTGTTTGGACTTTGCGGCGGGTTTCTCCTGTCTTTTTTATGTGTGCAAAAAAAAGAGCGGCGGTATTAACCGTCCGCTTTTTCATATGAGTACCAGTTTAAAATGAAATCTGCATCCTCTTCTCCCACATCTCTCACCGTTAATTCTTCCATATGGCTTGACGATTTTACCGAGGTGGAAATGGTATACAGCTTCCCCTTCTTTTGAAAATAAGATTGGCTCGCTTTGCATACCTGCATTCGCTTTCTCAACACAATTGCAGTCGTTCTGCCGATAAATCTCGATGTCAGCTGGAGGCGGTCTCCGCTGATCACCCAGGCCGCATCTTTATAAGCAAGATACCCGAAAAACAATTCAATCGGCAGCAGGACAATCGAGAGATAACCCCATGGCTGAAAGAAAATACACAGCGGAATGATGAAAAAGATGGAGAAAATGGTTGAGCGGAATAAGTACCGCTTCAATGCGCGCCGCGGCAGATGGCGGCGATTTTCTTCCAGCGTGTATTCCGGCGTAAAAGTACGCAGCATGCCGGGAAGCTTTTTTTTGTGGATCATCGGAAACAGAATGGTCGAAGCGCCCTCTGCTTTTTCCGGGTCTCCTCCGCCGCCCGCGCTGACGATTGACACCGTCGCAAAACCGAAAAGCTGGCGGATGATGTTTTCTTTTATTTTGATGGCTTGTATTTTGCGAAGCGGTATGGTGACTTGGTGTTTTTCAATAATACCCCTTGAAATCACCAATTCCTGCTCTTTTTTCATGATTTGAAAGTTAGCATATTTGAACATCATGCCGGCTATGCTGAGAATCCAGGTGATAAACAAACCAATAAATATAAGCACGGCGTATATGCCTATGTTGGCGTGCTGCAGAAAGGAGAATTTTTTGAAGAGCCAATCCATCGGCAGCACCTCATCCAGCTGAGAAATGAGCGCAAATACAGCAGAGATAATCACGCCGATTCCTCCGGATGTTGAAGCGGCCATAAGTAATTCTTTTGCATTCATGCTGTAGTTCACCTGCGGCTCTGCATCCGGGAGCGCCTCTTTATCTCCTGACAGGCCTTCATCGGTATCCGTTGAATTTCTTTCTGCTTTTTTCTTAAATACGGCTTCTTTGATTCTTTCAGCTTCTTCAACTGAAATAGCCGACAATACCGCTTCCGCCTCTTTGCCGCCGCCAGCCGTTTCAATTTGCAATTTGACAAGCTTGAAAATTTGCTGGACCACACCCGCACTCGTATTCATCGTTTGAATCCGGTCAATCGATATATACCTCTTTTTCGTCACAAACAAGCCTTCTTCGATTCTGAATTCATCATCTTCGATTCGATAGGAAAACTTTCTCCATTTGATGATGCTTGCTGCCACGAGCCAGATGAACAAAACGCCGAGCGCGATGGCTCCGTAAAAACGGACAGTGTGATTAGAGTTCACGATATACACAAAAAAGAATGGCAGAATAATATTTTTTATCGTTTGAATAATGGTATGGGATAAATTCAAAATGACTGCCGCCGGGTGAAGGCGTTTCGGTTCAGACATCATCGTCAGTCACCCTTGCCAGGCGCGAAATGGAGTCTCTCAGCTGATCCGCTTCCTCCATCTCTAAAGCAGGAATCGAATGCACAGTTGCCGCCGTGAAGATTTTCACTGTCGCCAGATTGTATTTTCTTAATAACGGCCCTTGCGAGGTGTCTACGTGCTGAACCCTGACCATCGGCACGATCACGCGTGTCACAACAAAGATACCTGATTGAATATCTATTTCGTTTTCATGAACTTCATAACGCCACACTTTGTGCCGGATCTTTGGAATCAGATAAATCGTCACAACCGAACCCAGCAGCCAAACTGCGCCGAGCACGCCGCTGATCCAGTACGGCCAATGAAAAAAATAACTTAACACTGCAACTGCTATGACAATAAGCAAGCAGACAGCGGAAATGATTATCTCTTGAAGTCGCCAAACCTTTAATCCGTCTGGACTGATTTGGTTTTTTGGCTGCTCTCTCAAAATACCTACCTCCCGTTTTTATCATCGTTACTTATACGCGCTTATGCAGAAAAAGTTTCATCTTTAAGCTTACATAGAAAAAACGGTTCCGTCAGCTGAAAGTTTGCTTAATGGGCATGAATTTTTGAACATAAAAAAAGCCCAAAACAACTCATGTTTTAGGCTCTTATATTCTTTACAGAATTAGTATGATTTTTTCTGGCGTCTGTCACCTGAAGAACGGCGATCGTTTGAACGCTTTTTATCATAGGAAGAACGGTTGTTGCTTTTCCCTTTACCGCCGCGGTAGCCGCCGCCTTGTCCGTCTCTGCGTTTGGAAGTGCGTTGGTTTTTGTAGCGTTTGCTGATCATCGGCGCTTCGTCTGTTAAGCGAACAGGCGTGCTGTCCGGCTCTTTTGTAGCCATTTTGATAGCCGCTGCAACCACTGTCACTGCATCATGATCTTCAAGCAGCTCAGCTGCCGCTGTCATGTAGAAGTTCAAGTTGTTTTCGCTGATTGTCGTACGAAGACGATCAACTGTAACCTGCTGCTGGCCTTCTAACGCTTCATCAAGTGTCGGCTCTTTCATGCGGTCCATTTTGCGTTTCGTTGTTTGTTCAATTGCGCGAAGCATGCTTTTCTCACGCGGTGTGATAAACGTCATCGCCATACCTGTTTTACCTGCGCGGCCTGTTCTTCCGATACGGTGAACATAGCTTTCAGGATCTTGAGGCACGTCGAAGTTGTACACGTGTGTAACACCTGAGATATCGAGTCCGCGAGCTGCAACATCAGTTGCAACAAGTACTTCGATTGCACCTTCTTTAAATTTGCGAAGCGCAACCATACGTTTCGCCTGCGTTAAATCACCGTGAATTCCTTCAGCTGCATATCCGCGAAGGTTCAGGGCTTCTGCCAGTTCATCAACACGGCGTTTTGTACGGCCGAATACAATCGCAAGCTCAGGAGACTGAATGTCAAGAAGACGAGTCAGTGTGTCGAACTTTTTACGTTCCTGTACTTCCAAATAGAACTGCTGAATGTTAGAAACAGTCATTTCTTTTGCTTTTACTTTTACGTGTTCAGGCTCAGTCATGAAACGTTCTGCAATGCGTTTGATCGGCGCTGGCATTGTAGCTGAGAACAGAAGCGTCTGATGCTCGCTCGGCACATTTGAAAGAATAGATTCGATGTCGTCGATGAATCCCATATTCAGCATTTCATCCGCTTCATCCATTACAACAGTATTTACATTGTTTAAACGAATAGTGCGGCGGTTAATGTGGTCAAGAAGACGTCCCGGTGTTCCGACAATGATATGCGGATTTTTCTTTAACGCCCGGATTTGTCGTCCAATATCCTGCCCACCGTAAATAGGAAGAACTTTCGCACGTTTATCTTGTCCGATTTTATATAATTCTTCAGATACTTGAATGGCTAATTCACGGGTTGGTGCGATTACGATTGCTTGAATATTAGGAGACTCGGGGTTAATTTTCTCAACAAGGGGTATACCAAACGCAGCTGTTTTACCTGTACCTGTTTGCGCTTGTCCAATGACATCTTTATTTGAAAGTCCGAGCGGAATCGTTTGTGCCTGAATCGGCGTTGCTTCTTCAAATCCCATACGGTTAATTGCCTTCATGAGATCAGAACTTAATTGAAAATCTTGAAACGTTATAGTCAAATTATTCAAACTCCTTCTAATTGCTGTTTCAGTAATGTCGTGATTTACCACTTAAAAACTGCCCTCCATGGAAAAAGGACAGGATCCTTACGTATACAAAGCCCGAATTACTTTAAGTTTTATCTTACCATTACACTACTTGTTTTTCAATAACGCGGTAAGCAGATCAGCATTTTGAATGCGCTCGCTGACCTGCTAACCAAATATGCCGGACGATGCCCAATCCCGCTCCTTGTGTCCGCGGAAAACCTAAGGTCAGCGGATGGCGGTCCGTACACATATTTTCGTATCGCGAAATAAACCTGTCATTATTGTACCATAGCCTCAGCCGGTCATACATACATTATTTCGGAGCGGCATACATTAGTGTCTACACATCATTTTTATTTTATGATTGCAATCTGCTTTTTTTCGCAGGATTTTTTAAGAAAACGGGCTCTCCATTAAATCTTTAACGATTTCTTCAAGCTTCATACCTCTTGACGCCTTGAATAAAATCAAATCTCCTTTTGATGCTTTATTCTTCAGGGCCTGAGTGAGATCTTTTTTGTCGCTGAAGTGGCTGATGCGTTCTTTGCCAAAATGTTCCATCGCACCTTCCGCGATAAATGCCCCCAGTTTTCCATACGTAAAGACGTGGTCAATTTTGTCCGGGCTGATCACAGCGCCGCATTCTTTATGGAACGTTTCTTCAAGATCGCCGAGTTCAAGCATGTCTCCGAGCACGACCATTTTCTTCCCGTATCCTTCAAGGCTTTCTGTCAGTTGGATTGCAGCCTTCATCGACGTCGGGCTCGCATTATAAGCGTCATTAATAATAGAAATGCCGCTGTCTGTTTTCATCAATTCAAGTCTCATGCCGGTGACCTTCAGGCCGCTTAATCCTTTTGCCGCATCCTCAGGCGTGATGCCGAAATAAGCCCCTGCGGCGATTGCCGCCATGGCGTTCATCACATTATGTTTGCCTAGTATAGGGATGAAAAACGTTTTTTCTATGCCTTTGATCGTAAAATGGGTTCCCGCTTCACTCTGGCTGACATCCCGCAGCTGATAATCGTTTTCCGCCCCAGTACCATACGTTTTCGTTTGGCAGCTGTAGTCCTTTTGCAAGAGCGGTTCGTCTCCGATATAAATCAGCACACCGTCTTCTTTCAGGCCGTTGATAATTTCCAGTTTCGCTTCCGCAATGCCTTCTCTTGAACCAAGATCCTGCATGTGGGATTCGCCGATATTTGTTATCACTGCCGCATCCGGATTTGCCAGGCGGCTCAGGAGGTCAATTTCTCCTTTTGCGCTCATTCCCATTTCCAGTACGGCAATTTCTGTATCTTCTGGCATCGCTAACACTGTAAGCGGCAGCCCGATATGGTTGTTGAAGTTTCCTCCTGTTTTATGGACGCGGTACCGCGTTTGCAGGACAGTGTGAATCATGTCTTTGGTCGTCGTTTTGCCGTTGCTTCCTGTTACCCCGATGACACGTGTGCCCAGCTCCTGTAAATAAGCTTTTGCAAGCTGCTGGAGCGCAGACAATGTATCTTCCACCAGAATCACAGCTTGATTCTCGGGCGGATTTGGTTCCGAGCGGTTCCACAGAACGGCAGACACACCAGCTTCAAAAGCCTGCGGCACAAAAGTGTGGCCGTTAAAATGCTCCCCTTTCAGCGGGATGAAAAGCTGATTGCTTTCCAGCTTTCTTGTATCTGTAGCAACTCCATGAATGACTGTATTTTCATATTGCGGGTTTGTCAGTGTGCCTTTGACCATTTCGGCAATTTTTTTTACGGTTCGCTTAATCAAGTAAGGTCCCTCTCTTTCTTTTGGTGATATACGGGAAAAGACACTGCCCTTTTACCGGCAGTGTCCGTCTTCATTTAGAATGTATGTTTAATCAATTGTTTTTCAGCGTGGCGTTCTTTAGCCAGCTCTACAAGCTGTTCAATGAGGTCAGCGTATTCAACTCCGGCTTCTTTCCAGAGAAGCGGGAACATGCTGAACGGTGTAAAACCAGGCATCGTGTTTACTTCATTGATCAGCACTTCGCCGTCAGCTGTCAGGAAAAAGTCCGCTCTGACAAGTCCTGAACCGTCAATTGATTTAAACGCTCTGATCGCCATGTCACTGATTTTCGCGTATTCCTCATCTGTTACAGTCGCAGGAATAATCAGGTCAGTGTCTCCATCCTCGTATTTCGCTTTGTAATCGTAGAAATCTGTCTTAGGTGCGATTTCTCCAACTGCAGAGCATTTAGGATCATCATTTCCGAGAACGCCGATTTCAATTTCGCGGCCGTTGATGCCTTCTTCGACTACGACTTTCCGGTCATATTGGAACGCCAGCTCAAACGCTTTTTGCAGTTCTTCACGGTTTCGGCATTTGCTGATTCCGACGCTTGAGCCAAGGTTGGCCGGCTTCACGAAGCAAGGGTAGCCCAATTCTTGTTCTACTTGCTCGCAGCTTTCTTCCGGAGAACGAGTCCAGTCTTTTTTAAGGAAGGCTGTGTATTTCGCCTGCGCAAGGCCGGCTTGCGCAAACAAATGCTTCATGACAACTTTATCCATACCAGCTGAGGAAGCGAGCACGCCGTTGCCGACATAAGGAATATTTAAAAGTTCAAGCATTCCCTGGATCGTTCCGTCCTCTCCGTTCGGGCCGTGCAGGAGCGGGAAGACGACATCAATTGCTTCATTTTGCTGTGACACTTCCTGCGGAAACATTTCCTGGTTGAGAGCAGATGGAGAAAAAGCAGTTCCGCCCTGCTCAAGCTGAAGCATTTTTACGTTGGAAACAGGCTCTGTTAAACGTGCGCCCCTTATCCATTCGCCTTTTTCAGTTATATAAATTGGATGTATATCAAACTTCTCAGTATTTAGCGCTTTTGTTACAGCCAGAGCTGTCTGAAGCGAAACATTATGTTCGGCTGACTTACCGCCGTACACTAATCCTAGACTTGTTTTCAATGGATACTCCCCCCACTACAATTCATCTTTACTATCTTATCACTTTCACAAGAAAATGATCTAATTATTTTTGGGCATGCTGAAGCTGAATGCATTTGTATGTAATTCCTTTTTATTTTATATTAAAATGGCATTGAAAAGGAGATGTGACAGATGAAAAAAATCACAACAAAAGAACAATTTAATGAATTGATTCAATCTGATAAAGAAATCATTGTAAAGTTTTATGCTGATTGGTGCCCTGACTGCACACGCATGAATATGTTCATCGGCGATATTTTGGAAACGTACAATCAAAACGATTGGTACGAGCTGAATAAGGACGAGCTTCCTGAACTGGCTGAAACATATCAGGTAATGGGTATTCCAAGCCTGCTCATTTTCAAAAATGGAGAAAAAACAGGCCATCTTCACAGCGCCAATGCCAAATCGCCTGAAGAAGTGACTGAATTCTTATCAGAACATATAAGCTAATTCGATAAGCAGCCCTATTTTATGTCGTCGGGCTCTACGTGAACATGAACATGAGTGACATCGTGTTCATGTTTTATTTTGTTTTCTACCTCATCTGCGACTTCATGGCCTTCCTCTACTGTCAGCTTCGGATCCACTGTAATGACCATCTCTATATGTACTGTGCTGCCCAAGTATCGCGCTTTCACGTCCTTAAGACGATGCACATTTTCTATCCGGCCGACAGTCTGTTTATAAGGCTCAAGATCTTTCAAATGAAACCCGTCCGTTAATGAATGCGAAGCGTCTTTGAAGATATCCCAGGCTGTCTTGCAAATGATAATTCCGATAATAAAAGCCGTAACCGGATCTATCCAGGCCAGCTGCAGCTGGGACGAAAAAACACCGATAAACGCTCCGGCACTGACAAATGCGTCTGACCTGCTGTCCTTCGCCGCCGCCATAAGTGCAGAGCTTTTAATGGATGCTGCGAGTCTTTTGTTATATAAATAGATGCCGTACATAAACACTGCACTGCCTAAAGCCGTCCACGCCGCGATAAGGCTTGGCGTTTCTGCTGTGCCGCCCGCAATCGCTTTTCCTCCGCCGATTAACACTTCAATTCCAACAGCCATCATAATAAAAGACGCAATAAGGGACGAAATTGTTTCAGCCCGATAATGGCCATATGGGTGGTCACTGTCAGCCGGCCTTTGGGAAATACGCAGTCCGATCAGCACCGCTATTGACGCCACAATATCTGTCCCATTGTTTAACCCGTCTGCTCTCAGCGCTTCAGAATGATACAGGACTCCGATTGTCAGCTTTACAGCAGCAAGAATGATATATGCCAAAATATTGAGGAGTGCTCCTTTTTCTCCCTTTTTAAGATTATCTGTCCTCCCCATTGAATACCAGCCTCCATTCTATTACATAGTATGGTTAAAAACATGAAAAATAGCAGCAGCGAATCTCAACGGGGAGGGAAATTTCGACAGCAAATTATTGCCCGGGAAACTTTTTGTCGATATGTTGAAGGTTTGCTTACTTACGAAAGAATAGGACTGTTTTCACCTTTACAGGCCGTGGCGGACATTGTATACTGAGGTTAATTGATAATGATTATCAATATCGTTTGATTGGAGGTTGGTGACACAATGACACCTCAGTCTGCAGAAATCAGAAAAAAGCATCTCATTCATCTGTTAATACAGAATGGTATATACAAAAAGTCAAAGCGTCATTTGTATGAATTGTCGCTGATGGAGCTGGAAAGTGAATACAAAACATTGTCAGGAGGCGCCAGGGCATGCCAAAGCGTAAAATAAAAACCTACCAACAGCTGATCCAGGAAAACAAAGAGGCGATCATGGGCAATCCAAAGCTGATGAACGTCATTTACGACAGAATTGACCGCAAGCATCAGAAGAATCTTCAGGAACAAAACAATACATAAAAAAGAGCCGGCAAAGGCTCTTTTTTATTTAATGAAAGGCTTCTGCGGCCAGCTTTTGAATGACCGCGTCGTCCATCGGCGGGTTATGGAGACCGGCGCGCACATCCCGGTAATAGCGCTGTAGCGGATTGGTGCGTTCGAGGCTTTTGGCCCCTGCAATTCTCATCGCTTTGTCTACAACAGAAAGCGCGGCGTTTGTGACGATATGTTTTGCCGCACCGAGCTCACTCTTCAAGTAAGGGCGGCGCTCCGGATCGTCATACAATTCAGCCGCATGAAAAAGAAAGTGTCTGGCATTCAGCAGTTCAAGCTCCATTTCGCCTGTTCTTTGCTGAACGGCCGGGACATCCTTGATCGGCCCCTTCAAACTATTTGGCGAATACTCGGAGGCAAAGCGCACCGCATAGTCTCTAGCAGCTTGAGCCACGCCGAGATAAACCGCCGGAATATGGAGCAGCCAGCCATTTGGCTTTGCTCCCCGCGGCCCTTGAAGCAGCTCCACCAGTTTATTGTCCTCAAGCGTTACCTCGTTTAATACAAGATCATGGCTGCCCGTAGCCCGCATCGCCATCATATCCCATGTTTCTTCAATTGATACACCAGGATCATTTTTATGAACCAACACGACACCTGTTGTTTGTTTTTCTTCAATCCATGCCGTCACTAAAAAATAATCAAGCGCTTGCGACATTGTCGTAAACGTTTTTCTTCCATTCACCACCCATTTGCCGTCCTTTTTGACGGCGGCAGTCCCGGGGCGTCCTCCCCTGGTCGGGCTCCCGGTTTTCGCTTCTGTCGCTGCTCTATTGATCACGGCGCCGTTTTGAACTTCCTTTGCGATAAACGCAAACACATCTTCATCCCAGCTGTTTCCTTCTCCGAGCTCTCCCATCACGCTTAAATGCCAGCCGATGCTCAGAGCTGCAGGAGCATCTCCCCGTGCAAGCCGCTCTTGAAAAAGCAGCATGTCGTAAACAGACATTCCTGCTCCTCCATGGGATTTTGGCACGGTTATCGCCGTATATCCCGAATCACGCAGTTTTTGTATTTTTTCGGCAGGAAATCGTCCCTGTTCATCATCCTCAGCGGCTGTTTGCTGAAATTCATCCGCTAGCTGTCCTATTTTCTCTATCCATTGCCGCTGTTTTTCGTTCCGTACAAATAATGACATCCGGCAGCCCCCCATTTTTTCAATTCCGATAAATTTAATATGTATTATAGATTTCCAGCCATGATTCCGCAACTGTTAACAATTTGTCCACGATAGAAAAACACGCCGTTCCCGAGGGAACAGCGTGTTTAAACCGGATTTGCATCCCGGTCTTGTTTCATACCGAGATAAATAAGCATATAAGTCAGGTAACCCATTGTCATGACCAATCCGCCGAAGAAAAAGCTTGAGAAAATCGGCTCTTCAAAGGCAGTAACTGCCGCAAGCACAATCCAGCTTGCATACAGATAAATGATAAAATAACGGATACCCGTCTTCATTTTATATATCATGTACAGCCCCACGAGAGAAAACAACCCCAGCGCGAGCCTGAAATATACAAGATGTTCAAACTGAAACATGAATGACACAAATGAGAATCCAAGCAGCAATACAATCGGTAAAGCGGTAATAAAGTTCCTCAATTCGAGACACCTCCGTCAGTACCTTTATTATAAACCAATTCATCGAATGATATTGATTTACGTGAGCTTTTTCACAAAAATGTCATTCCTTGCCTTTAAATTCGAACATCCCGTTTGCAGAAACTCCACCAGGCAACGGCAATGAAGAAAACAGCATGAATCACAATAATCCCAACAGAGAACAATGGCGTCATGCCTGAAAACAGAGCCGTTTGTCCGCTTTTGTACTGAGTGAAGTCCGTGTTTGCAAAAAGCAAAAAGCTTCCCCATTTGTTTTCAAACAGCTTCATGATTTGCACAAGTGAACTTGCTCCATATAAAACGACAAAAGAAACAACAACTGAAATGGCACTGTTGCGGAACAGTGATGAACAAAGCAAACCGAATAATCCCATCAGCACCGCTTCAAGCCAGTTTGTGCCGATTAGCTCCAATGTGTTGATGAACAATGTTTTTGATTCAGATGTCACGGACATACCAAAAAAGACAAGACCGAATAATAAAGCCAGAATGTAGTATGCCAGATAAAGATAGAAGCTGACCATTACAACTGTCATTAGTTTCGACCAAAAGACCTTTTGCCGCTTGACCGGGCGAATAAGCAGAAATTTGATTGTCTTTTTATCAAATTCATTAGAAATAATCGTTGCTGCAATGACAATGGTTAACGCCTGCAACAGGATATTCAGGCTCGGTGTATAGGAAAAGTAGCCGATGAAATTTTCGTCAGTTCCGGCACTGATAACGATCCGTTTAATGATCAGCGCCATGAAAAATTGAAAAACGGCCATCAATATAAGCGAAACAAATGTGACTTTCCGATTAAAGAGTTTCATATGTTCATTCCATATTAATTTAGACAAGCTCTTCTCCCTCCTCTTGATGAGCGGTTGTCGCTTTTATAAATTCGTCTTCCAGTGACTGCGTATAAGGCATAATTGAAAATACGTTCAGTCCTTGTCCGACTAGTGAGCGGTTCAGCTCTGGTATATTTTCTTTCGCTATATCCACCACGATGGAGCCGTCTTTACGTTCAGCTGTGTACTCGTTGCCCATCAGCCAATCGAGCGCTTTTTCCGCCGGCTGCACTTCAATAACGGCTTTCTCCGTTTTCTGACCGGCTCCATTCAGGCTTACTTCTGCTTTGATCTCGCCTTTTTGTATGATGATCACACGGTCACACAGGTCTTCAACTTCACGCAATAAATGAGTGGCGAATAAAACCGCTGTTCCTTCCTCTTCAGCGAGCTCCTTAATATGATCGCGAAAATCCTTCATACCGGCAGGATCAAGACCGTTTGTCGGCTCATCTAAAATGAGAAGCTTCGGCCGGTGAAGAATCGCCTGAGCAATGCCGAGACGCTGGCGCATGCCGAGGGAGTAGGTTTTCACTTTATCATCAATCGCTGATGTCAGCCCGACTCGTTCCACCACTTCGTCCAGTCTTTCATCAGTTATCTTTTTGTGCATATTTGCAAAGTGTTTGAGGTTTTCCCAGCCTGACAGGTACGGGTAAAACTCAGGGTTTTCAACGATCGCGCCGACAGCTTCCATCGCTTGTTCGAACTCAGTATCATGCTTGAATCCGTTGATGGCCACGCTTCCGCTGTTTTGTTTTAACAGTCCGACGATGATGCGGATGAGTGTCGTTTTTCCGGAACCGTTCGGACCGAGAAGACCGATAATCTCTCCCTGCCTGACGTCCATGCTGATCTGTTTTAAAATCTGTTTAGACCCTATTTTTTTATCAAGGCCTTCAATATGTAAAATCGGCTCAGCCATAAAGCCTTCCTCCTTTTTTCGACAAAAATAAACAGTGCCTAAAAATAGGCACTGTTTGTATTATAGCATTTGTTGCTTCCAAATGTTTGGTTAAACCGATAGAGTCGGTGCTTGCTCCGGCTGTTTGTTCTTTTCTGTTTCTGTAATGATGACGGCACAGGCCGCGTCTCCTGTTGTGTTGACCACTGTGCGAAGCATATCTAGCAAGCGGTCTATTCCGAGGATCAATCCGATCCCCTCAACAGGCAAGCCGACTGATTGAAGCACCATAGCGAGCATAATCAAACCGACTCCCGGAACACCCGCAGTTCCCACACTTGCTAATACAGCCGTCAATATCACCATCAGCAATTGCGTAAATGTAAGATCATGTCCGAATACCTGTGCAATGAAGATGGTGGCCACCCCTTGCATAATGGCTGTCCCGTCCATGTTAATCGTCGCCCCGAGCGGCTGAACGAAGCTGCTGATCGGCTCAGGCACTTTTAGTTTTTTCTGGGCTACATCCATTGATACCGGAAGCGTTGCATTGCTGCTTGAGGTACTGAACGCAACGACCATAACTTCTGAGAAATCTTTAAAGAATGTAATCGGATTTCTTTTTGCTAAAAGAGCCACTGTTGAACCGTAAGTGACGATTGCATGTATGACAAGAGCCAGCGTAACAACAATCATGTACAGCCCCATCGCTTTTATTGCACTGAATCCCTGGCTGCCGATAGCTGTCGCAATGAGACCAAACGTGCCGTATGGCGCAAACTTCATGACTAGGTTGACCAGATACATCATCAGTTCATTGCCCTGCTCCACAACTTTCAAAAGCATATCCGCTTTTTTGCCTAGCATCGTAATCCCGAGTCCGACAAAAATGGAAAACACGATAATCTGGAGCATATTTCCTTCGGTCATCGCTTGAACAGGATTGGCCGGAATCATGTTCAGAAGTGTGTCAGCAACACTCGGCGCTTCTTCTGCCTCGAATTTAGCGGATGAGACATCATAAGTGCCGAACTCACCCGGCTTAATGACAAGCGCCAGTATAAGCCCGATCGTAATCGCCACCGCTGTCGTGATGAGAAAATAAGAAATGGCCTTCACACCGATTCTGCCAAGCTTTTTAGGATCGCCAAGCCCGGCAACTCCTAATGTAAGAGAGAAAAAAACAATCGGCACGACAAGCATTTTAATGAGGTTTAAAAAGATGGTGCCAAGAGGCACGAATACAAACTTATTCAAATTTTCAAATAATTCAGGTGATGTTACGTTAAGAATAATCCCCGTGACGGCACCCAGAACCAATGCAATGATGATCTTTGTTGCCAGTTTCATCCGCATTCCTCCTTTTTTTGAAAAAAGCCCGCGAGAGATCCCGCGGGCTTTGGCTGTATCATAAAACCACAGGATTCTCTCTTCACGCTGATGAGGTTAGCTGCCGGGTTCGGACGAAGAGATGTCCGTTTTTCAGATGAAAAATGAACCCCAAACGATTGGGTCCCCCACTCCTTTTAAAAAGGATTAAGCGTGTGGCTTACTATTGTATGTTGTAGTTTTATTTATACAGAAAATATCCAATTTTGTAAACTATTTTTTGTTACTTTTCTCTCGGGGTCTTTTAGGCCCATTTTCCTTGTTGGTCACATCAAGAATATCAAGGAGAAATACAAAGATCGGAATCCCGATAATTAAGCCCCAAATGCCGAGAAAGTGCTCAGAAAAAATCAGGACTGTAAATGTGAAAAAGATCGGCAGCTCTGTTTTCGCTGACATCAGCTTCGGATTGAGGAAATATGTCTCAATCGCATGAATGGCGAAAATGACGAGCACAATGTAGAGCACATACATTCCGCCGCCTGTGCTGTATGCAATAATACTGAGCGGGATCAAGGAGATGACAACGCCTGCTACCGGGATCAATCCGAGAAAGAAAACCATGATGGACAGCCCCAACAGCTGAGGGAAGTGCATAATCCAGAGCGCAATAAAAGTCAGTATGCAGTTCACGAGTGCGATGATAAATTGTGCCTCAAGCACCTTGCCGAACGTTCTCGCGAATTTACCTCCGAAAAAAGCAATCTCATTATAAAAAACAGCAAGCTTGCTCGTTTTAAACTGCTCCATAAATTCAGACAGCCGTTTTTTCTCGAATAAGAAGAACATGCTGAGAATGAGCGCCATCACGATCTGCAAGCCGAATGTGCTGATATCGGCCAGATACGTATAAAGTACATTGAAACCCTCTTTGACATACGAACTGATATTAATATCTCCGAAAACACTTGTGATCTCATCAAAGAAAGGAATGCTGCTTGGATGATACGCAATATGTTTAATCTGCTTGATCAGCTGCTGAATCTGTGCGGCAACGACCGGATAAAACACAAACCCTCCGACTGTAAGCAGCACGGCCAGCAAAATGTAGAGAAACGTAATGACAACCCGCTGGCTCACGCGGAAGAACCGGCTTAAAAACTGCCGGACGACAAGCTCCAAACGATCCATAAGAAATGTGAAAATGAAGGTCAGCAATATTAAGTTGATCATGCTCTTAAATAGATATAACACACCAGTTAACACGACAAAGATGGAAAAACGCCTTACTCCCGGGTGCTGAAAAAATTTTACTAAAGCGGCCATTTATACACTCCTGTTAGGACAAACGTCCTTCATTCAATATAGTATCCATTTGTAAATTATATAACAAAAAAATGCTGAGGTCTCTGTCCTCACCTTAATTATTCTTAAACAATTAAAAAAACGGCCCCATGAATGGGCCGTTCTTTTTTTCAGACTGCTGTTTTCATTTTTTTCATGCCTTCCACAGCCTCCACGCTTTTTGCTTCATCGAATTCTTTTTCGCTTTTTGCAACGATAATTGTGGCGATTCCGTTTCCGATCAGGTTCACAATCGCTCTTCCTTCACTCATGAAACGGTCGACACCAAGCAGAAGCGCAAGACCCTCAAGCGGAATGACCTGAAGTGCTGACAGCGTTGACGCAAGAACGATAAATCCGCTTCCTGTCACACCGGCTGCCCCCTTCGAAGTCAGCATCAGAACGAGGATAATCGTAATTTGCTGGCCGATGCTGAGATCCACTCCAAACACTTGAGCCAGAAAGACAGTCGCCATTGATAAATAAATGGATGTTCCGTCAAGGTTAAACGAATAGCCGGTCGGAATAACAAGCCCGACGACTGATTTCGAACAGCCGTAGCGTTCCATTTTATCCATCATTCTCGGGAGAACCGATTCTGAAGAGCTTGTGCCGAGCACGATGAGAAGCTCATCTTTGATGAAGCGCAGGTAGTTCCACAGGCTGAATCCGTATAGCTTGCAGATGATATTTAAAACAACAAACACGAACAGGAACATTGTGATATACACGGACAGCATTAAGCTGGCAAGCGGCTTGATGGAATCGAGGCCGAAGTGCCCGATCGTATACGCCATCGCTCCGAATGCACCGATTGGAGCGGCACGCATAACGTAGCCGATAATTTTGAAAAAAACATGTGAAACTTTATCAAAGAAATCAATGACGCTTTTCCCTTTTTCACCTAATGCCGCTAGACCGACTCCGAAAAGAATGGAAAAGAATAAGACCTGCAAAATATCCCCTTTTGCGAAGGCATCAACCATGTTGGACGGTACGATGTGTGTGACAAATTCAACCCAGTCGATCCCCTGACCGCCATTTTGGGTGTATTGTGAGACATCTCCCTTTTCAAGCTTGCTGTAATCGAGGCCCGCACCCGGCTTCATAATATTGACGACAAATAAACCGATAATGAGTGCAAGGGTCGTAACAACCTCGAAATAAATAAATGCTTTTCCCCCTACTTTTCCAACCTTCTTCATATCGCCCATTTTTGCAATCCCGAGAACGATTGTGAAGAAAATGATTGGAGCGATCACCATTTTTACAGCGTTGATAAAGGTATCGCCAAGCGGTTTCATTTCTTTGCCGACATCCGGCCAAACCAATCCGACAATGACCCCGATGATGACCGCGGTTATGACTTGAACTGTTAAATTTTTAAACAGTTTCATATTCTTCCTCCCCCTGTCCTAGTCGCCTTTGTGTCTTTCTTACTAGAATGATAGCGTTTTCATTAGGGGTGGGGAAGTTTATGTTCATAACGGACATTTTGGTCTTTTTGGTCTCAGGTTTACACTTTAAATATGTAGCGGTTGACGGGGCGTCCGACTCCTCCGTACTGAACATCAAGCTGAATTGTTCCATTCTTTTCGAGATAATCAAGATAGCGTCTCGCTGTCACTCTGGCGATGCCGAGAGCCTTGGCAACCTCTTCAGCAGAAAGAGGTAACGTTTGCTGCTTCAAAAAAGCAATGAGCTCATTCATCGTAAAATGATTCAACCCCTTCGGCAGATCCTGTACGGCCTGCTGCGGGATATTGAGGATGGCATCAAGCTGATCCTGGGACAGCGTGTCGTTTTCCTGTATTTTTTGTTTATACCGCTTATATTTTTCAAGCGCCTGTCTCATGCGTTCGAGCTTAAACGGTTTTAAGATATAGTCAACTGCCCCATTTTGCAGCATAAGAGCAATTGTTTCCTTGTCTTTTGCAGCGGATACGACGATGACATCAACCTCAAGCTTTTGCTTTCTGATCTCCTGCAACGTTTTGATCCCGTCTTTTTTCGGCATGTACACATCCAGAATCACGAGTTCGGGCTGATTTTCTTTGATCAGCTTGATGCCTTCATCCCCGTTCCCCGCTTGCGCGCAGACGGTAAAGCCATTAACGGTTGTTATGAAATCCTTATTGACTTCCTGAACCATCGGATCGTCTTCAATGAGCAGAACCTTGATTTCCTTACGAGCCATGCTGCGCTTCCTCCCCCTTCATCGGAAAAACGATTGAAAAAGACGTTCCCTGTCCCGGGTGTGAATCGACCTCTATCGCACCCGATCCTTTGTCTGTTATTTGCTTGACTAAATAGAGGCCATAGCCTGTGCCGCCTGTTTTATTCACTGTAAATCCTTTTTCATAAAGGTACGGCATATGTGTGTGTTGAATCCCGCATCCGTTGTCTTCTATTAAAATCGCAAGGATATCCTCCGTTTGTTCAATGCTGATGTCAATTCGTTTGTCATCAGACTGAACGGTTTCAAACGAGCCGAAGGCATTTTCAATCAGGTTGCCGAGAAGCACAACGATATCATGCTGGTCAACATGCTCGGGAAATTGCTGCAGGCTGCTGTTTTCATCAATATGCACAGCAATGCCGAGCTCTTTTCCCCTTCTGATTTTACTTAACAAAAGCCCCGCCGCGGCGTCATTTTGAATGGAGCGATGCAGAAACTCAGTGACGTTTTCCTGCTCGGTTGAAGTCTGAAACGCCAGCTGCAGCGCTTTTTCAGATTTCCCGAGCTGGATCAGGCCTGCGATGGTATGGAGCTTGTTCATATGCTCATGATTTTGGACGCGGAGCGCTTCGACAAAGTTTTTGACACCCGTCAATTCCTCTGCCATCTTGGCTGCTTCCGTTCTGTCCTGAAAAATCGCGACGGCGCCGATGACTTTTTTCTTCATGACGATCGGAATCCTGCTGCTCATGATGACCTTTCCGCTCACACGAATTTCTTCATTATAAACCGCCTTGTTCCGTTCCACGATTTCAGGCAAGCGCGAATCCTTGAGTACATCCCAAATCACCTTTCCGACCAGATCGCCCTGCACCTCAAAAATCTGTTTGGCTTTTTCATTAAATATTGTGATGATATGCCGGTTGTCAATGGCGATCACGCCTTCGTTCATAGAGTGAAAGGTAGCGGTTCGCTCTTCATACATTCTGACAATCTCATGGGGCTCGAGCTGAAACATTTGTTTTTTGATATGACGGGCCAGCAGGAACGAACCCGCCAGGCCGAACCCGAGTGTCAGCACTACGATGAAGGCGATATCCCTTCTTAAATGAAACAATATATCAGCCATCCCCGGCAGTGTTTTTCCAACGAGTACTACGCCGACCTGGTTCAAATCCTGATCCTTTACCGGATAAAAGGCCCGGACAGCCGTCCCGATCTCGCCCGTTGCTTCTGAGAAATAAATGTGCTCCGCAAACGCAGCTTCTTCATCTGCACCCTTTGACTTTTTCCCGATGTTTGTGGTGACAGGATGAGTATAGCGAATGTGATCCATGTCCATGACGACAATGTAGTCTGCTTCATTGATCATCCGGATCTCTTCAACCGCATGCCGGACGGCTTCTGTTTGTTCTTTTCGTGATAACGCCTCTTTCACTTCGGTCATCTCCGACACCGTCCGAGCCGTATTCATCAGCCGTTTTTTCAGCTCCCTTTCCTCTGTATGCTGAATATTGCCTATGAGCACAATGCCGCCAATCAAAAAGGAGAAAATGACGAGTATGTAAGAAAGGATCGTGATTTTCCAGCGGATTGAGAGCTTTTTTTTGTTCATCAGCTTCTCCTTTCAGGTCTTTACGAATCATATCTGCCCCATTATTCTTAACATAAGGGAGGGGGCTTTTCATGAAGAGTTTGCTTGCATGTCTCGGTCTGATGATCGCCGGAATTGCAACCGCTTTATTTATCGGATTCCATGACCGTTCAAACGGCGAAGAGATTGTGTATGATGACGATCAGGAAGGCTTACAGGATCAAATCGTATTCAAATTCAGCCACGTTGTTGCTGAAAACACGCCAAAAGGGCTGGCCGCCAACAAATTCGCCGAGCTCGTAAACGAGAAATCAGGCGGGAAAATGAAAATTGAAGTGTTCCCGAATGGAAGCCTGTATTCGGACATTGAAGAAATCGAAGCATTGCAAAATGGCGACGTGCAATTTATCGCCCCCTCCACATCGAAGCTCGGTATGCTCTCTCCTGAATGGGGAGTTCTTGATCTTCCGTATGCATTTACAGACTATGATGCGGTTAAAAAAGGGCTGCACGGAACAATTGGAACACAGCTGTTTGATTCTTTAAAGAAAAATCAATTAAAAGGCCTGGCGTACTGGACAAACGGCTTTAAGCAAATCACCACGAATCAAGGTCCGGTCAAAACCCCGGATGATTTAAAGGGACAAGACCTGCGCATTATGCAAAGTAATGTAATAGAGGACCAGTTCAAACTGCTTGGTGCAGCACCCCACCAGGAATCTTTCAATGCTACTTTTCAGCTGTTAGAAAACAATATAGTAGACGGCGAGGAAAATACAATCTCAAACATCTATTCTAAAAAATTTTATAATGTTCAAGACTATTTGACAATAAGCAGCCACGGTTACCTCGGCTACGCTGTGATGACTGATGAGCATTTCTGGAACGCGCAAACACCGGAAACAAGACGCATTCTGACGGAAGCGATGCAGGAAACGACAGAGTGGAATGAAACGTATGCCGAAGAAATGAACAAGGAGCAGCTGGAAGAAATCAAAAAACATTCTTCTATTACAATCTACGAGCTGTCAGATAAAGAGAAAAAAGATTGGATGAAGCGCCTTGATCCTGTTTACCGGAAGTACGAGCCCATCTTCGGCCGGAAGCTGATTCAGGAGCTTCTGGAGCTGCGCAAGGATTCGTAGAACCCATCTCAATACGCTGTTTTTCGTTTATCTTTATTCCCATCGGAAATATAGAAAGAGAGACACGAAAAAAGGAGATGGGTACATGTTTAAACATACGAAAATGCTGCAGCATCCTGCTAAGCCAGATCGTCCAGATCCATTATTCGCTAAAAAAATGCAAGAAATTTTAGGCGGGCAATTCGGAGAAATTTCTGTTGCCATGCAGTACTTATTTCAAGGCTGGAATACAAGAGGAAATGAAAAATACAAGGATTTGCTGATGGATACGGCAACTGAAGAAATCGGGCACGTTGAAATGATCGCTACCATGATCGCCAGACTTCTTGAGGATGCCCCGCTTGATGAACAGGAAAAAGCGGCTGATGATCCGGTCATCGGTTCCATCATGGGAGGCATGAATCCTCACCATGCAATTGTATCAGGACTAGGCGCCATGCCGGAAAGCAGTACAGGCGTACCATGGAGCGGAGGCTACATCGTAGCGAGCGGAAACCTGCTGGCAGACTTCCGCGCCAATCTGAATGCGGAATCACAAGGCCGTTTACAGGTTGCACGCCTGTTTGAAATGACGGATGACAAAGGCGTCAAAGACATGCTCAGCTTCCTGCTAGCGCGTGACACAATGCACCAAAACCAATGGCTGGCCGCCATTAAAGAATTAGAAGTACAGGAAGGTCCGGTTGTGCCGGGTACATTCCCGAAAGCGCTCGAGAAACAGGAATTCTCTCATCAGCTTATCAATTTCTCTGAAGGTGAAGAAAGCGCCGAGCAAAACTGGCTGAAGGAGAAAGCCCCGGACGGAGAAGCGTTTGAATATGTGAACGAAGCAAAAGCTTTTGGAGAAAAGCCGGAATTGAAGCCAGCTCCTCCTTTTGTTCATAATACGCTTCCTGGGCGTGAGTAAGAGGCTATCATAAAAAGGATAGATCACTCCAGCGGTGATCTATCTTTTTTTGTGCGTTTTCTGCCGCTCAAGCATCTCCAGACGATTGCCAAATGGATCTGAAAAATAGAATCTGTCCGTTCCCGGAAGTCAATGATCTCAATTCCATTTAACTGCAAATGTTCTTTTAACCCTTCAATCTTCACAATCTCACATGCAGGGTGTGCTTTTTTGCGGGTACAAAAGGTTCATCTATCTTGCCCGTTCCAAATGTGAACCAGACTCCGCCTCTGGCTTTTAACGCATCAGGTTTTTGAAGATCGCCGTAAAATCGTCCACAGCATTTTCACAAACTTTAGGAATCATTCTCCCTGATTCTCCATTGAATGCCAATTCCTTGATTGTCATTCAGGCAAAAGAACAGGAAATACCATTGTTATGATGATCGATAAAATCAGTACCTGCTATACTAAGCTTTTGCCACAGTCCATCCAGGCTCGTATTCGATGTCCCTCCTGTCAAATAAACAAACGGCCTCCTCTGCATCCACCTGAGACAGCGTCACTTCAATAGAGAGAATCGTGCCCTTTTGCTCGATTTCTTTATAGATGATGTCGTGTTCGTTCTCCATAAAATGATCATAAGCTTCTCTGCTCTCCCAAACGCCGATGATCTCTGCGGTGAGCAGACCGTCTGCTGTTTTCCGCCATCCGCCGGCCTGTTTGATGAAGCCTTTTACATGTGATAATGCTCCCCACTGTGACTGCGCCTTCGAAAATGCTTCAGCGTTTGCCGCGTCCACCCCACATACAATCTTTTTGATCAGCATTTTGATTCCTCTGTTATGACCGTTTCCGCATGAATGTGCTCGACGCAGAGATTCACGGTCCTGACGTAAGAGCGTGTGCGGTGTATGGTGCCTTTTGGGACAAGCAGACTGTCATTCGCTTTTAACACCGCGGTTTCTTGATCCTTAAAATCAATAAGCAGCTCTCCCTCAAGAACGATAAATAATTCATCTGAGTCAGGGTGATGGTGCCAGTCGTATTCTCCTGTAAACACAGCGAGCCGTACACAATGGTCATTAACCTCTGAAATGGAGAAATTAGCGTGTTTTTCTTTGACTTCATTTGCAATGGCCAGCAGGTTTTGCATCTCAGGCATAAGTGAAAACTCCTTTTTCACCTATTTTACCGCAGAAGCGTCATTGGGAAGGTATATTTTTTTCCATTTCATCATAAAAAGCGATCCAGCTGCTGCGCCGGATCGCTTTTTATCTACAGGTTGTCTGCCTTTTATGCTTTACTTAGTTAGTCGTTGTCGCGGGCATTTCCGCCTTTTGAGCCGATTTCTTGATAGAATTCCTTATCATGATTTTTGCTTGTCGCTTCTCCGCCTTTACGGCCGATTTCTTGATAGAATTCTTTATCATGATTTTCGCTAGTGGCTTCTCCGCCTTTTTCACCGATTTCTTGATAGAACTCTTTGTCATGGTTCTTGCTAGTGGCTTCTCCGCCTTTTTCGCCGATTTCCTGATAGAATTCTTTGTCATGGTTTTTGCTAGTGGCTTCTCCGCCTTTTTGACCAATCTCTTGATAGAATTCTTTATCATGGTTTTTGCTAGTCGTTTCTCCGCCTTTTCTACCTGCTTCTTCTCTACTCATTTTGTTATCTTGTGCCATTTTGAATTCCTCCTTTAATTGGTGTTGGTTGTTGTATTCCCGCTGTCATTTCTTTTAAACAAACAAAACACATTGAGTGTGTTTTAAATGAAAAAAGCAGACGGAATGCGGTGCCCGTCTGCTTTTCTTCTATTCATGATTCTGTTCTGTTTCTATGAGCCGCTCAAGGATGCGCCGCTTTTTATAAAGCATCATGCCTGTTTCGGTAATGTCATTTAAGGTCGAGCGATTAGCCGCCGCGCCAAAGACCATTCCCGCGACCGGCACCATTTGAAAAAGCTTTTTCCAGCCAAAGGTGTCACGGTAGCCTAAAACCACTTCCCTCCAGCCTTGGATTTGGGAAGCGACATTCTTATATGTACGGTCCTGATCATAATCTTTTATTTCTTTCAGAATGGATTTTTTACCGACAACATCTGCTGAAGTAAGCTGCAGACATTTTACGATAAAGACCCGCTCTTTTTTCTCCTTTGGATCATAGCCATAGGCCACTGCGATATCCTGCAGTGTTTTTAATGATAAACCGAGCACAGCCGGAATGTCTGCCGCCAGTGTAAATACGCCGCCCACACCCGTGGTCGCTCCCTGAACGGTTGCAGCGTTGATTCGGTTTTTGCCCATCGCTTCAGCAACATCATCCATAACAGCCAGAGGCGCTTTTTGTACGTCCTCCAGTGATTCAAAGGTTTGCTCGGGCAGTTTCTTTTGAAACGTTTTGATAATCTGTTTTTCCGATGTCAGGTACTGTCCTCCAGTTTGAACAAAGCTGCCCACCTCATCCAAAAGCTTGCCGATCTTTTTCTGGATGAATTCCGGCGTCAGCTTGTCCAGCAGCTGAAACGGGAGACGGCTGAGTTTTTCCCAAAACCAGACTTTTTGCTGCTCCTTTTCCCATTTCTCTATTTCTTTTAATTGCTGATGTAAGTCTTCTTTTTGTTCTGTTGTCACCCAACTCGCACTTCCCTTCCGTTTTTCTACTATATAGTATACCTTCATTTTTCTCTAAAACGTTTTTATTTTTCACCTGCGGGTACCATTTTTATAAAAGCAGAAGGAGTGATGGATATGCCTTGGTCTATGAAGGATTACCCCGCTTCACTGAAAAATCTCGAGAAGCCTGTGAAGAAAAAGGCGATTGAAATTGCGAATGCCATGATTGATGAAGGCTATGAGGACGGACGCGCCATTCCGATTGCGACGAGCAAAGCAAAGGAATGGGCGGAAAACGCCTCAAAAAAGGAAATTGACGACTTTCTCAAACATGATGATGAAACAGAACGCGATGAGGAGGCAAATGATGACGCCAGACCTGAGCTAATGAATAAAGCGGAGCATGTCATCAAACATAAAAGTGGCTGGGCCGTCAAAGCTGAGGATGCCAAACGTGTATCTGAAATCAAGGATACGAAAAAGGAAGCGATTGAACGGGCGAAGGAAATTGCGGAACATAAAGACACAGAAGTCATTGTTCATTTGGCTGACGGCAGTGTGCAGAGAAAGATAAAAACAGGATCATAAGCGGATATGCTTTTGTACGTTTCGGGACTGGCTGGAGCGGTTATTGATTTATAAATCATTCAGGAGAGGTGAATATGATGCTTAGCTTTTTGGTTTCATTAGTTGTTGCTATCGTAATTGGACTAATCGGAAGCGCCATTGTCGGAAATCGCATGCCGGGAGGAATTTTCGGTTCGATGATTGCAGGGCTGATCGGCGCATGGATCGGGCACGGCCTATTCGGAACTTGGGGACCGAGCCTCGCAGGCTTTGCCATTATTCCGGCAATTATCGGGGCAGTGATCTTCGTATTCTTATTGAGCCTCGTATTCCGCGGACTGCGCAAAGAAGCCTAGATTTTAGATGATTCAGGAGGCATCGTTTCATACAGAAACGATGTCTTTTTATGTATGGACCTTATCAAATGCCCTACATATCATGTTACATAACAGGGAAAAATTTGAGAGTGATTTTTGACCATCATTGGTTGACAAGAAATCAGGATGGTCATATGATGTAGATAAAATAATTTGGTTTAAGGAAACTCTTTGTTGTATGGCAAAAACAATTAGAATTCAGGTGAATACATGATGAATAAGGACATCACAGCACAATCTCCCCGTTCCAAAGCAGTCCAAGATGCGCTTGACGGGAAAAGCAGAGGATTCAGAGGACTGCTGCCTTTTTTAGGCCCGGCGTTTATTGCAGCCATTGCCTATATCGATCCCGGTAACTTCGCAACAAATATATCAGCTGGATCTAAATATGGATATATGCTGCTATGGGTGATTTTATTTTCTAATATCATGGCGCTCTTGATCCAATCACTCTCCGCCAAACTCGGTATCGCGACCGGCAAAAACCTGCCTGAGGTCGCTCGTGAGGAATT
Organism: Bacillus sp. 2CMS4F; assembly: GCF_023161785.1. Classification (NCBI taxonomy): domain Bacteria; kingdom Bacillati; phylum Bacillota; class Bacilli; order Caryophanales; family Bacillaceae; genus Bacillus; species Bacillus sp. 2CMS4F. The sequence continues at coordinate 10,149 of NZ_JALNTO010000017.1, read as the reverse complement.
TCCTAAGCCCGTCTCTATCGGCTTATGGATTCAAGGCGAGCTCGTCATTATCGCGACTGATCTGGCGGAATTTATCGGAGCGGCATTGGGACTGTATTTGCTGTTCGGCATCCCGATGCTCGAAGCGTCTATTATTGCGGCGATCGGCTCTTTCGCGATTTTGGAGCTTCAGCGCCGCGGTTATCGCTCACTTGAAGCCGGTATTGCCGGCATGCTGTTTGTAGTGGTCATCGCCTTTGCGCTGCAGACCTTTTTTGCAAAGCCAGATGCCGTCTCAGTGATGAAAGGACTTTTCGTTCCGACATTTCATGGCACCGACAGCGTTCTTCTTGCAGCAGGTATTCTCGGCGCAACCGTTATGCCGCACGCCATTTATTTACACTCTGCCCTCACACAGCGGCGGGTGGTCGGCAAAACAGATGCTGAACGGAAGAAAATCTTCAGATTCGAATTTATTGATATTTTAATAGCGATGCTGATTGCAGGGGCTATTAATGCGAGTATGCTGATTGTGGCTGCCGCATTATTCTTCAAAAACGGGCTGTTTGTCGAGGACCTTGATGTCGCGTTTCAGCAGTTCGGTCATCTTGTCAGTCCTGTTTCAGCCGCGTTATTCGGAATCGGCCTGCTGGTTGCGGGCCTGTCCAGCTCGTCTGTCGGAACACTTTCAGGCGATGTGATTATGCAGGGATTTATCAACTACCGCATCCCGCTGTATGTACGGCGGTTCATCACCATCATTCCGCCGATCTTGATCATCGCATCAGGAGTCAATCCGACGTCGGCTCTTGTGCTGAGCCAGGTGGTTCTTTCCTTCGGCATTGCCTTTGCTTTAATCCCGCTTATTATGTTCACAAGCAATAAGCGGATTATGGGTTCGCTGATCAATGCCAAATGGGTAACAGTGGTTTCCTGGCTGATCGCTGTGCTGATTGTTGCTTTGAATGTGTTTTTGATCGTCGATACGTTCCGTTAGAAAAAACCGGCTGAAAGAGCCGGTTTTTTATTTTGTCTTAAAAGCTCATTGATATCATTTTTTACAGAAATTTGTTATGATAGAAGAAAAAATCGGAGTTTTGATAATGTCAGTATTTATTCTGTTTTATTTATGGATTGTCCCTATTGTTATCGGAATTTTATGTTCTGTTATCGCTTATAAATCAACAGGTAAAAAAATGCGAATCGCGCCCGGCATCGCCATGGTGGTGCTCAGTATCATTTCCTTGATTACGGCTTTTACGGCTGGAGGCGCTAATTTTCACGTGTTTATCGGCGGAATGTTTTTATTCGGCACTTTATTAGTTGGTTCTGCTTTTCCTTTCTTTTTCGGACTTTCGAAAAAAGGGAAATAAGCTTATAAAGACATTCTAGATTTGATACGAATAAACAGATGAAACAGACAAGGACAAATGCGCTGATCTTTCTGCTTTGAAAGAAGATGCATTTGTCCTTGTGTCCGTTTTGGGCACGGCGAAAATCATGACAGGCTGCATAGATCATTCCTGCTGATCCCAACGAGTCATTTTAAACAACCGATTTTATGCCTCCCCCTCCGTAAAATCAAAAAACAGGAGCCTTCACAGGCCCCTATTTTTTTAGAATAACCGTTTTAAGCTTTGTTTCAATGACGGCATTTCAATTTTTTGGTTTTCGAAGAAGTTTTTCAGCATATATTTGCTGAAGCCTTTTGCCTGTCCATGGGTGATTTTGCCGGGCAGCGGCGGTTCGTTTCCGATCATGACGTCGACAACGACCGGCTGATCGGAGTGAAGCGCCTCATGGAAAGCCGGTGCAAGTTCTTCCGCTCTCGTCACCTTGATGCCTTTTGCTCCGCAGCTTTCTGCAAATGCGGCATAGTCGACATTCTGAAGTTTTGTGACATAGTCGATGTTCCCTTTGACCTGCTGTTCATATTCAATCATGCCGAGATTTTCATTGTTTAAAATGACAACAGTAATCGGGAGCTTATATTTGACTGCGGTCGGGAGATCCTGCATGACCATGGAAAAGCCCCCGTCACCGCAGACTGCGATGGCTTGGCGCTCCGGTTCAGACAAGCTCGCCGCTATAGCTCCCGGCAGGCCGCAGCCCATTGTCGCAAGCCAGCTGGAAACGATGAAATCCTGGTTGACGTTCATTTTGAAATGCCGCGCCATCCAGACGGTGACAGTGCCGACATCTACAGACAGCACCGCGTCTTCCGCTGCTGCCTCCTGAAGACGTGCGATGACCTGCTGAGGTTTAAGCGGTGTTGCCGCCTCAGTTTCATCTTTTTCGATTTCGTTCCACCAATGCTGCATATGTTCAGTGCAGGCATTCAGGAATCTTCTGTCTTCCTTCCGTTCAATATACTCCGTCAATTCGCGCAGACCGAGAGCCGAGTCACAGACAAGCCCCGCTGTTACCGGATAGCGTTTGCCGATTTTCGCCGGGTCTGAATCAAGCTGGATTGCCGGTGTGTCTTCCGGCAAGTAATCACGATACGGGAACGAGGTGCCAAGCATAATTAACAAATCGCATTCTTCCATTGCCTCATAGGCCGGCTTTGTCCCAATCTGTCCAAGGTTGCCGAGAAAGTGCGGGTGTTTATCGGGAACGACGCCTTTTGCCGGAAGCGTGACGACGATCGGCGCCGCTGCTTTATCCGCAAATTCCAGCAACTCCCGCTCCGCCTTTTTCATTCCCTGTCCCGCCAAAATGATCGGCTTTTTCGCATTGTTAATGTATTGCGCGCATGTCACGAGCTGTTCTTTTTTCGGTTCAAGATTTCCTTCAATATATACCGGTGATGTGTAAACGGGTTCCCGTTTGATTTTCTCCGCAAACAAATCATCTGACACGCTTAATACCGCAACGCCTTTTTTGCTGTAGGCGGTGCGGATCGCCTGATTCAACAGATCCGGCAGTGATTCCGCACTATGTACCTCCCTGTTGAACACTGCCACGTCTTCAAACATTTGCTCAAGCTTAATTTCCTGAAAGTAGTCCCGTCCGACTTCGCCTGAAGAAACCTGGCCTGCAATCGCAAGCACAGGAGCGCCGTCCGCTTTTGCATCGTATAAACCGTTCAATAAGTGCACCGCACCCGGACCTGCAATTGACAGGCAGACACCGATCTTGCCGGTGAGTTTTGCCTCAGCCGCGGCTGCCAGCGCTGCCACCTCTTCATGGCGGGTTTGGATGAATTCCAATTGATTTCTGTCGTGTCTCAGTTCCTCAATAAATTCGTTAATGCTGTCTCCGGGGATGCCGTAAACATGATCAACTCCCCATTGTTCAAGCAGTTCTGTCATTGCTTGTCCTGCTGTTTTGTGTGCCATGCCGTATCCTCCTTTTTCCTTTTTTCAATACCACAGGGGGAGCCGTTTAAAACCCGGAGGCAACTATCGCTTGCTGTATTTCCTTCTGAACAGGTCTAGGGCCGCCAAAAAGCTCTTGTCCTTGACGGTAATCCGGATGCCCGCAGCGCCGTTTAGAAAATCTCTGATTTGCATTTTCCGATTTGGCACCACCAAAAGCGGCAATCGCTCCGGCGAAAACCACTTCAGCCCGGCCGTTTCCATGCCGTTTTCTATCGCTTGTCCGCCTGTTATGTTCCCTGCAAACACATGCTGTTCGTCTTGAAACTTAGGTCTTAGATAGACACCCAATTCCCCGGAAAGCTCTATCAGATATCCCGTTTCTTCCATTACCTCCCGGACCGCCGCTGCCTCCGGGGTTTCTCCTGATTCAACCCGTCCGCCCGGCAAATCCCATAAAGGAACGTCTTTTCGTTTGACCAGCAGAATCTGCCGTTTTGTGTTTGTCACTATGACAAATGCCCCTTCCGTATACATCGCCATTTCCCCTTTATTTGAAAAAAGACCAAGGAGATGTCCCTTGGTCTTAGCTGCTTACTTTTTAAAATGATACGGCAATGTGGCAACGATTATGTCCTTCTTCCAGAACAGCCGGACTCTGAGCAGGAAGGCTGACTGGTTGTGCAGAATGGTGTGCCAGCGTTTTTTTGTGATAAATTGCGGGAACAGCACCATGACAGAAAACTGTTTCTTCTTCGCTTTTGCTTCAACAGTTTCCAAAAACTTATCAAACGGATGGACCAGGCTTCTGTACGAAGAGTGAAGCGTGACGAGACGCACTCCATTATTCAGCTCTTCCCAGCGTTTTTCCACTTTCTTTTCCTGTTCTCTGTCAAACGACACGTGAACGGCAATGACCTGATCTGACAGTGATTTCGCATATTGAATGGATTTTTGCACAACGGTTGTGACGCCGGCTACAGGCACAATTACGACCGTACCTTTGATTTCTTCCGGCTGTTTGTTTACGATGCGAAGCTGTTCACCGACAGCCGTATAGTGATTTTTAATCGCAAAAAACAAAAAAACGACGATAGGCATAAAGATTAAAACAGGCCATACGACATTAAACTTCGTGACAAACAGGATGGACAGAACCATAAACGATATCAATGCGCCGCAGGCGTTGATCAGCATTTTCCCAATCCAGCCTTTTGGTTTTTGTTTGATCCATTTGATGCACATCCCTGTTTGTGAAAGGGTAAATGGAATAAACACACCGACCGCGTATAGCGGGATTAAGTGCTCCGTCTGCCCTCCAAATAACAGAATCAGCACAATTGAGGCAACACCTAAAAAGATAATCCCGTTTGAGAAGCCTAAGCGGTCGCCTCTTACTGTAAACATGCGCGGCATGTATTGGTCTCTCGCCAAGTTGAAGGCAAGCTGCGGGAAAGCTGAAAAGCCCGTATTCGCCGCAAGGACCAAAATTAACGATGTCACACCCTGAATGACATAGTAAAACACATTTCTGCCGAAGGTATCCGACGCGATTTGTGAAATGACCGTTTCATTCGGTTTCGGAGCCGTCCCGTAACCGTATGCAAGTACCGTAATGCCGGCAAACAGAACCGCAAGCAAGATCCCCATCATAGCCAACGTTCTCGCCGCGTTTCGCGCAGGCGGGTTTTTGAAGGCTGGAATCGCGTTGGAGATCGCTTCAACTCCGGTGAGCGCGGAGCAGCCGGATGAAAAAGCCTTAAGCAGCAAAAACAGCGTAATGCCGGCTACCGGTGTGCCGATCGGTGTATGATGGACTGGCTGATCAATTTGTCCTGTCACAAGCTTAAAAAGACCGACGGCAATCAGGATGAAAAGCGCCGCCACAAACAGATAGACCGGGTAAGCAAGAATCGATGCTGATTCTGACAGCCCCCGCAGATTTAAAATCATAATCACTAAAACAAGTAAAACAGCAATCGGTATATGATAATCATGCAGTGCCGGGAACGCCGACGTGATGGCGTCCGTCCCTGCGGAAATACTTACTGCTACAGTTAATATATAATCGACAAGCAATGAACCGCCTGCAATCAGCCCGGGCTTTTCGCCGAGGTTTTCTTTTGATACAACATACGCCCCGCCGCCCTGCGGATAAGCGTAAATAATTTGCCTGTATGAGAGAATCAGCGCGAGCAGCAAAATGAGTACGCCGACCGCTATCGGAATGGAATACCAAAATGCAGCAGCGCTTACCGCCGCCAATATGATAAGAATTTGTTCCGTTCCGTAAGCGACAGATGATAAAGCATCTGAGGAAAGCATAGCAAGCGCCTTTAATTTCGTCAGTTTTTGTTCCCCTGCTGCTTGTGATTTTAACGGTTTCCCAATCAAAAAACGTTTGATTGAATGATACATCGATGTCTTCCCCTTTTAATTTCATTTTTCATTAAAACAATAAAACATCCGCATCTGCTCTCACATTTTGTAATAGTCCTTTCTGCTATGATGTCTCTGTATGCGATTTACATCCTGAAAATTGAACAGCAAAAAACACAGAGGCAAACGGATGCCCCTGTGCCTTAACATCGAACACAGGTTTCATTCATCTCCTCTCATGAACGCTTACGAGGTTAGCTGACGGATTCGGGCATATGAGAGTTTGCCCTACCTAAAAAGGATTCACCCCGAGCGGCAAAATGCCGCCAAAATGGGTCCCCCGCTCTGTTTACAGATTAAGCGATTTGTTTTCTAAAAGAGATCATACTCCCGTTTACGTATGTTGTAAAGAGGCTTATCGGCCGGGAGAAAAAAATAAAATGACAGGTTCCACAAATGGAAATTTTAGACCAAAAAAACAAAAAACAGAGGCTGATATCAGCCTCTGTCTTATTCTCTGTCTGTCTTTCTCTTTCTTCGTCTAACGGTTACCCAAATGAAGGCTGCCGCAATTACCATCATGAGAGCCAGCACGCCGATATACAGCAGTTTTTGCCCATGATCTTGTGCTGTTTTTTCTGTTTCAGAACTGTTTGTTTCCGATTTGAGCTGCTGGTGGTTTGTAAACACCTGCTGGCTGTTTGTTTCATTGATGACGGTCGCCGTGTCATCATTGCTGTTCAAAAAGCTGATGATTTCTTTTGTGACGGCCGCGCCATTTCCTTTCAGCGGCGTAAAAACAGCCATTGTATAATTTGAATCCCATAAAGACGCTTGGGTAAATGCCACTTGTTTCGTCGTCTCGTTCAGCATTTCAAAGCCCGACACGTCAAACGAGCCGTTTTTCGCTTGAGGCACGAGCAGATCAGAAGATTTCTCTTTCAAAAGAGAGAACTGGCTGATGCCGCCGATGAAAATTAAGTTCCGGCCTTTCGCGTCCTCCGCTTTGACTTCAGATGCTTTCCTTACTGTGAAAGATTGCTGGGCTTCGGTTCCAAAGGAATCAGTAACGAGAGAAAGCTCCTTAAGCTTGGATTTGCTCACACTGTCAGGAAGCACAATCAGCGTTGCCTGTTCCTGATTTCCGGCGTATGGAAGCGGCCATTCTTGAAAATCGGCTGACGGAGATGTGCCTTTGATCGTGTAAGACAATGTGCTGCTTTTATCAATGAAGACCCATTTCTCTTCGTCCGTTGTGTTGCAAGGGTTGTTTTCCTTTAAGCCCGTGGTGATAAACTGTATATCAATGTAGCGGTTTTTCTGCAGCAGCGCAGGATCTACTTTCAGCGTGACATGATAGTATCCGTTTTTATCTTCTTTTCCTAATTCATCAAGGCGGACTGAATGCGGCTGCCCGTTAATGAGGACCTTCAGCTCTGCTGCTTGAGAGGCTGAACCGCTTTCTGCCGCGGCTGCTTGAATCGTTTCCGATTTCTTTAGTTTAAGCGACAGCTTGGCTGATTGATTTTGGTCTATCACCGCAGAAGCCGGATAAAAATAATGTGCTGAAGATGTTTTGTCAGCTCCGATTGTCATATCTTCTGCCCCGAATTTCTCAAGGGTCAGCTTATTGCTTTCCTGCTTTTCAGCCTTCTGAAGCTTGCCAATTGAAAGTGTTTCCCCGCTTAGCTGGCCTGTGTAAGTCTGATCGGCGATGACGCTGATTTTTTCTGAGAGCACATCATCAGATGCCGCTTGTGCAAACAGAACCGGCTGCTGCTTGCCCTGTGCTTTCAGCACGCGCTCCGCAAGCAGAAGTTTTTCTCCTTTTGCCTGTAAGCCGGCTTGTTTGATCAGCTTTTTCACCTTGCCGTTCCAATGCTTGTCCACACCGATGAAAATGGTCGGCTTGTCGATTTGCTTCACTTCAGATTCCTTCACAAACGCAATGCTGACACTGCTGTCCGCCGTTTTCAGGTAGCCTTCTGTTTTGACAGCCGCTTCAATTTCTGCCGAACTCGGGTTATCCGGAATGACAATCGCAGTCTCTTCCGCTGTATTTCCCGATTGGGCAAATGGGTATGGGTAATGTTCAAGTGATGTTCCCTTCGCTTCGCTGCTGTCCGCCAGTGTCAGGCGGCTGTCCGGATAAATTTTGATCCAGTTGCCGGACGTATCCTGTCTGACGCAGACGCCCTCTTTCATGACGCCGTAAAATTTCAGTGATACGCTGTGATAGCCTGGGGCGGACTGGCTTTTGTTCAAGTTCAGCTTCAGTGTTTTCCGTTTTGAATCGCCGTTTAGCTTTAACGTTTTTACCGGTTCATTGTCAATTACAGCCGTTAACGATGAAGGAGAAATTAAAAGATCTGATGCCTCATATTCAATCACCAATTGCTGGCTGCCGGAAGAGGCGCCTGCCGGAATTTGATACGTCAGTTCCGCGCTGTCTTTTGATCCGTACAATGTCATAAGATCGTTTGTCAGCACCTGCTGTTTGGCTTGTTCACGGCTGCTTTTGCCCAGAAGCGAGCCATCGACCTGCATCTCTTGAGCGAAGGCCTCTTGTCCAGTCGCTGCCAGCAGCAGGAAGCTTGTAAGAAAAATAAGTAGTTGTTTCAAAAAGGTCACCCGCTTTTATGTTGATTGTATCGTTCTGTTTTGTACCATTTGACCTCTTGCTTGAATAAACGGTGCTTGATTTCTACGAATAAAGAATAGATCACGAGCACAATCCATGCCTGCGAGTACGTAAAGTACATAAGAAATACGATAAAGAAGTTTTGCCTGTTCATTTCTGTTTTTTCGATGCTTAACGTAATCATGACCTCCGTCATAAATAAGAAAAACGCCAAAATCCAAAGGATCATTGCCAAAAACCCGACTGACAAATGCAAATCAAAAAACAGATTGACCACAAATATCGTGTTTGACATGATCACGCCAAAGAAAAACAGGAAATACGTAAAGAAAAAGTAAAACAAATCAAAGATAATCCGTTTTCGTTTCAGTTTGAAAAACTGCGCCAAAAACTTCAGGACGACATATTGGTTGCCGCGCGCCCATCTCGTCCGCTGGCGCCACCACACCTTCCACGTTTCCGGCTCCTGCTCCCAAGTAATAGCTGCCGGGAAAAAGCGGATGTGATAGCCGAGGTTATACACCCGGATGGTCAGCTCGGTATCTTCAGCCAGCGCTTTATCATCCCAGCCCCCGAGCTTTTCAATAATGCTTCTGCGGATCGCGAAATTGGTTCCGGGAATGGTAGCGATTTTGAACCACTTCCATCTGCCTCCCTGCGCCATCCACTGAAAACAGATCGTTTCAATATTGATAAACTTCGTCAGCAGCGTTTTTGCCGCATTGATGACGCGGAATTTCCCTACCACTGCGCCTGCCTTCTCGTCATTCATCAGACCGAGAACAAGATAATACACGGCCATTTTTTCAGGCGTGTTGTCGGCGTCATATACACAAATGACATCGCCGTTCGATTCAGCAAAACCGGAGTTGAGCGCCGAGGATTTGCCTTTTCCGGCGTTAGGCGGTTTTGTGATCACCATTTTGATAAAATCGTATTTCTCGGAAAATTCATTGACGATATCACCCGTCCCGTCTGAAGAATTATCGTTTACCACAATAATCTCCAGCCGGTCCTTCGGATAATAAAGATTCACCATTGCTTTCAGCGTCTGCCGAATGACAACTTCTTCATTATGGGCCGGGATGAGCACACTGACCTTCGGCAGCTCCTTCATATTTTCTCTCCACTTCGGAATGTTCCGCTCGAAGGTCATGTAGTGGCGGAATCCGCCCTGCATGAGAAACATGTGATAGAGAAGCATCACCCATATTAAACTTAGCGAGATAAAGAACAGCGTATTACCCAAGGCTTCTTCTCTCCTTAAACATTCGTTTTTTCAATGTGGCTCTTAAGTAAAACGTATAGCTGACAAACATCACGACAAACAAGAGCACAACGGCGGAGAGAATCCATAACGCCTTTTCCAGCGGGGTTTGCCGATGGTGGTCGAAAAACTCGCCAATGGCACTTACATTTGTTTTTTACGTGAACCGTTCCGTCACCGCTTGTATGGATTTCCACTTTGTCCGTTTTGACAGTTTGCTGCGTTTTCTTCAAATCAAGCCATTCACTGTCCGGAATGCGTTCCATCTGATCAACGAGCTCCGGCAAACGGCAGGCTCCTTCGTATCTGCCAATCCCCCTTTGTCGCCCGAAGCGAATCAGACGCACCAATATATGACGAAATTATTACTGCCATGTTACAAATTATATTAACTATAAAAGAAAAAAACGAAGATTACTAGCTTTTTTTCCCCTTTTTGAACTTTCAAAAAACAGGACCTAAGTCCAATAAAAAACCTGTGCGATTGGGACTGACCCCATAAGATGAGACAAATAAAAAACACCTTCAAGTTTGAAAACGGATGATTGTTAGCCGAAATTAGA
>NZ_JALNTO010000016.1:0-88398 GCF_023161785.1 Bacillus sp. 2CMS4F | reverse complement strand
TCTGTATCTAAAATACAATAAGCATCTAAAGAAACAAAAAAGCTTGTAGAAAAAACATCGTTTTCTCTACAAGCTGACTGCCTTATGAAAAGGCAGTCTTTTTTCTAATGCAGAACATATTTTTTCAAAATGTCCATTGTCATGCTTTTCGCTTCTGTGCCGGTACCGTCAATGTTCGTCACGAAACTGTACACTCCGTTTTCGGTTTTGACAAAGCCTGCATACCAGCCGATGCCTGAGCCTGAACCGGTTTTTCCATAAAGCGTATAATGATCCTCATCTTCCTGAATCATCATCCGCTTCACTGTCTTCATTACGCTTTTATCAAATGGCAGTTTTTCTTTGTATAAGGCTTCCATAAAGTCCGTTTGTTCCAGAGGAGAAATCTTAAGCGTGCTGCTCAGCCAAAATTGGTCAATGCCGCCGCTGATATCTTGATTGCCGTACGCTATTTTATCAATCCATTCCTTCATTCGCTCTTCTCCGATGTCTCGGGCCATCGCTTGATAATACCAAACAACGGAGTATCTCATGGCAGATCCTAGCGTGTGATCCTGATTCCATACATCGAGCTCACGTTTTACACCGTCCCAGTATTTGATGTCATATTCATCTTTAACGGCGCCTGTTTGTAATCCAATGAGCGCGTTTGGGACTTTAAAAGTCGATTGCGGCGCATATCTTTGTGTCGCGCGTTGATCGCCGTAGACGAATGTTTTTTCGTTTTTCAGATCACGTAAGATAAAAGTTCCGTCGTGATCAGTGAAAAACTCATCGACATTCATTTTCTTTAGATTGGGACTCTTCTCAGCAGCAACAGCTTCTCTAGGTGTTTGCAAACTTGATGTCAAAAGGACAGCTGCGCCGATAAGTGATAAAACAACCGCTTGAATTTTTCGCTTATTCATACGTGTCACCTCAGCAAATGTAAAATAAGAGAGGGGATGATTTCCACTCTCTTTTATATCTTCTGCTTAAACGCCTCGATCAGCTTCGCTCCTGTATAGCCCTCTTTTACAAGAGATTCCAGAATGGTTTCAGTGCCTTGCTGTTTTCTTGTCACCATTTGTCCGTAAATTAAAACCGAGATGCTTTCTTCCAGTTCAGCAATATTCTTCACAGCTGCAGTCAGCTGGGCGGGGCGGTTGCTTTTTTTCGTAATCGTCACAAACACTTTGACTTCAGCTTGTTTTTTTTGAAGCTGGTCAAAAAAAGACAAGTGCTCCTTCGGAACAAGCGCTTCAATCAGCCAGTGATTTTCGCCGTCTTCTTTATTGATAATCAGTCCGTCAATAAGGGGAAACTGTTCAATTGACTTTTCTTCCTTGTCCACTCGTTCCACGTTCAGGTCAACCAGTTTAAAGGTTTTCATTTTTATCTCACCCCATTTACTTACAAAGAATTCTTAAAATGAATTATAACACATATTCATTTTTCCGTGAAAACGCTGTAATGCCGGGGACAATTTATTTTGTACTGGCACAACATTTAATAATTTCTATTTTTTCATTATACTGTAACTGACTATGGATTACGGAGAGGTGTGTATGAATCGATTTCATTTAAAGGAAATTTATATTGACGGCACTCCGGCGGATCAGCGTTTGATTCAAACGAATGAAGCTTATATGTTAAGCCGTAAAGATATTTTTGAGGTTCATCTATATAGGAAAGAGAGGATGATTTTTTTATACGAAACTTATGATGGGATGGAACAGTACAAAATCCAGCTGTCGCTCCCGGAAAAGAAACTCAGCTTTCAGTGGTTTGCATGGGACGGCTCTTCTTATGTCTGTATGAATACGCAGCATTGGCTGACATCTAAATTGTTTTTCCGGTTTTTAAAAAATACATATTTCTTTAGAGGGAAAAAACAAAAGCTGTTTTTAGCTGAGGGAAAAATGAAAACGAAAGATAAAAACAGAGGCTGAAATGCGATTTTGAGCGTTTTTCTTTTCTTGTTGCATCGTCTACAATACGTGTAACCGCAAGGAGAGGAGGAATCGCAATGTTCAATCAGGTCATGCTTGTCGGACGTTTAACAAAAGACCCTGAGCTTCGGTACACTTCTGCAGGCGCGGCAGTCACACACATTACGATTGCAGTTAACCGCAGCTTCAAAAATGCTTCAGGAGAAATTGAAGCGGATTACGTCAATTGCACGCTTTGGAGAAAAACGGCCGAAAACACGGCGTTATATTGCCAAAAAGGCTCTCTCGTCGGCCTAAGCGGACGGATTCAGACAAGGAGCTATGAAAATGCGGAAGGTGTCAAAGTGTACGTAACTGAAGTGATGGCTGATACTGTTCGTTTTATGGACCCTAAACCTCGGGAAAAAGCTGCCGATTGACATCCCCCTGTTCCTCCCGCTTTAAATCCCATTCACGATTACTTTTCTTCGCATCATCCCCTCTGTATTGACCAGTCGACCAGACTGGTTTTTTCTTTCTGTTTGAGATAGGAAAAATTGGTTCTTATGATGCATTTTTACTTAATTTCACTTAACAATATTGATTGTTAATATATAAAAACTTATAATTACTTAAAGATAACGTCATATGAAAAGGAATGAGGGCGTGTACCAAGAAGAAAGATTAGTAGCGATTGTGGATTATCTAAAGGAGCATAACCGCATTACAACCGAGCAGATCTGTACGCTCCTTCAGGTGTCCAGAGATACAGCACGGCGGGATCTTGTGAAGCTGGAGGAACAGAATGCCATTATTCGCACAAGAGGCGGCGCCATTCTGCCGTCTGTGCACCAGAAAATCCAAGGGTATTCCGGCCGGCTGAAAACAGTGTCCGAGGAAAAAAACAAAATTGGCAAACTCGCCGCATCACTGATCCAAAATGGCGACCGGGTTATTTTAGATGCGTCTACAACCGTTCAGGCGTGCGCTAAACACTTAAATGCAGACGACTGTACGGTTATCACCAACTCCATTAATCTCGCGGAAGTGCTCTCAGACAAAGATGGTATTGAGATCTATCTTCTCGGGGGCAAGCTTGAAAAGGAGCACCGTTTCTTGTACGGCGCGTCTGTGATTGAAAAGCTTTCAAGCTATCACGTCGATAAAGCGCTGATCGGTGTTGTCGGCATTTCTGAACATGGCATTACGATCGCGCATGAAGAAGATGGGCTGGTGAAGCGAAAAATGATTCAGCAGGCGAAGCAGGTGATCGCCCTTGCGGATTATTCGAAGCTGGGAAGCACAGGTTTTTATCAGTACGCTGAGCTGAGTGAAATTGATCTCTTGATCACAGACCGGCTGCCGGATCAGGCGTTTTGCGACTTGCTTGACCTTAATGGCGTCGAACTTCTCGTGACAGAGCAGGATGAAAGAAAGGGCTGATAAACGTGAAATTGATTGCGATCGACTTAGACGGAACCTTGCTGAACAGCAAGCATCAAGTAAGCTCAGAAAATGAAAATGCTCTGCGGCAGGCGCAGCGGGACGGGATTGAGGTTGTTGTATCAACGGGACGCGCTTATTTTGATGTCGTGTCAATTTTTGAACCGCTCGGGATCAAAACGTGGGTCATCAGTGCGAACGGCGCTGTCATTCACGACCCTGACGGCAGGCTTTATCATCAGGAAACAATCGATAAAAAACGGACGTATGACATTCTCTCGTGGCTTGAGTCAGAAAACTATTATTATGAGGTTTTTACAGACTCAGCCATTTATACGCCGCAAAACGGCAGGCAGCTCCTTGATGTTGAGCTTGACCGGATCAAAAGTGCGAATCCAGAGGCTGACCTTTCTGTTCTGATGCAGGCAGCCGAGGTGCAATACAGTCAATCGGGCTTCGCTTATATCGACACGTTTCAAGAGCTCTTTGAGGAGGATAAACAGATTGATTTTTACAACATTCTTGGCTTTTCTTTCTTCAAAGAAAAGCTGGAGGCCGGCTGGCAGAGATACCAGGATGATAAAGATCTGACACTTGTCAGCTCTGCTGATCATAACTTTGAGCTTTCCTCCAAAAAGGCATCCAAGGGGCAGGCGCTGGAAAGGCTGGCAAAGCGGCTTAACATTCCAATGAAGGAAACAGCAGCCGTGGGCGACAGCTTAAATGACAGGTCTATGCTGGAGGCTGCCGGAAAAGGCGTAGCGATGGGCAATGCGCGGGAGGACATCAAAGCGATAGCCGACGCTGTAACCCTGACCAATGATGAACATGGCGTTGCCCATATGATTCGGCACTTGCTGTAAGGTTTATCTTTTGAAAAAAAGTGCATCCTGTACATAACCGGCGTAACGGATTCTGTGAAATTCGGCGTGACGGCGATGAACGGAAAAAAGCTGGCTCTTTTAAGGAGCCAGCTTTTTTGCGGTTATTGTGCCTGCGCTGAGGCGCTTAATGTAAATAATTCTTCGAGCTCATCTGTAGACAGCTCGGTAATCCAGTTTTCGCTTTGGATAATTTGGTCGTTCAGCGTTTGCTTCGTTTCAAGCATCATATCAATTTTTTCTTCAATTGTTCCCGTTGTAATCATTTTATGAACGTGGACAAACCGCTCCTGCCCGATGCGGTATGCCCGGTCAGTGGCTTGGTTTTCAACAGCCGGATTCCACCATCTGTCATAATGAATGACGTGATTGGCGGCTGTCAGATTGAGCCCGGTGCCGCCCGCTTTCAGCGACAGAATCAGTGTCGGGTATTCTTTCTTTTGAAATTTCTCAACGAGTGCATCACGGTCTTGCTTAGAAAGACTCCCGTTCAAAAACTGCACAGGTTCGCCGAAAGTTTTTTCAAGCAATCGCTTCATCATGTTCCCCATTTGAATATATTGCGTGAAAATGAGACAGCTTTCGTTTTGGGCGCGGATCGCTGTCATCAGCTCAAGCAATTTTTCAAGCTTGACCGAACGTCCGGCCAGCAGCTCGGTTTGATCTTCCTTCAAATAAAGCGCGGGGTGATCGCATATTTGTTTAAGCCGTCCGAGCATGCTGAGGATCAGTGCTTTTCGCTGCATGCCTGTCAGTGACGTCATATGTTCAAAAGTGTCTTTCACCAGCTGCTCATAGAGAGACGCCTGTTCGGCTGACAGCGGAATAAACTCTTTTTGCTCCAGCTTGTCGGGAAGGTTTAATGCGACGTCCTCATCCCGTTTTGTCCGCCGAAGGAGAAACGGCCGGATTAATTGCTGAAGCTGTCCGATTCTTTTTTCGTCCCGGTCCTTTTCGATCGGCAATACATAGCGTTTATGGAAACCGGTCAGACTGCCAAGGTAGCCTTTATTCATGAAGTCGAAAATCGACCATAGCTCAGTCAAGCGGTTTTCCATCGGAGTTCCGCTCAGCGCGATATGGTGAATGCCCTTCAGCTTTCTGATTGCGCGTGATTGTTTCGTGTGCGCGTTTTTAATATTTTGTGCTTCGTCAAGACAAATTGTGTTCCATGTCACCGAAGAAAGCTCTTCAGAATCGGCATGCGACAGCCCGTAGGAGGTTAAGACAACATCCGCGTTTTCATAATAGCCGGTGAAGTCTTCACCCTTCGGACGGCGCGGGCCGTAATGGAGAGCGACCGACAGATTGGGCGCGAAGGTTTGAAGCTCCCTCTGCCAGTTGCCGAGTACGGATGTCGGCGCGATGATCAGATTCGGCGTGTTTTGCCGTCCGCTTTCCTTCACATGAAGAAAATATGCGATCATCTGAATGGTTTTCCCAAGCCCCATGTCATCGGCCAGACAGGCGCCAAAACCGCTTTGCCGCAGAAACAGCAGCCAGTTCATGCCGTATTTCTGATACGGGCGGAGCGTGCCTTGAAAGGAGGGGCTGACCTCATGCTCCGGCAGATTTTCCGCTGTTGTCAGCTTTCGAATCAGTGATCTGAGCTGTTTTGACAGGTCGAATTGAATCCCGGCAAAAGCGGATGTATCCATGATGTCTGAGTCCTCAAGCCCGCCTTCCTGCTGATCCATCAGCTCGCGTGCCAGAATATCAGACATATGGAGCCCTTCTGATTCCGCTTTCTCCATCAGCCGTTTCATCTGTTTGATAAACTGCGGATCTATTTTCACCCATTGCCCGCGAATATTGACGAGGCGCCTGTTGCTCGCGACAAGCTCGTTAAATTCATCCTCTGTCAGCTCAATGCCGTTTGTCGCAAACCGCCAGTTAAAATCAAGCAGCGCATTCATGCCGACAAATGATTCGCCGCGCGGGGCGGAAGACACCTTTGCTTTAAGCATCATGCTGCTGTCTCTGACAATCTGCCACCAGGATGGCAGGAGGATTTCAACGCCCATATCGACAAGCGTCTCACTTGCCTCTGACAGGAAAATCCAGGCTTCTTCCTCTGAAATCAGCGTGGTGCCGGAATCAAATGACAGCCACGGAACCGTTCGATGAAAGCGGTCCTGCTCGCGTGCGATTTTATCGCTGTAGGCCTGCCACGATTTTTTGAGGCTCTTCAGCCCGTCAAAAAATACAACCGCACCGCTCTTTTTATCGCGTAAAAACATTTCGATTTTCCAGTCATCGCCGTCAAAGTCTGGTTCATTCAAGCGGAGGCCGACCGTAAACGGGGTTTGATCGTCAACCCAGCCGATGCCTTCGAGAAAATCCTCTTCATCCAGAAAATGTCCGCGAAATGTTGTGATCGCAGGTGATTTTTCTTTGATATTTTCCCATTTTTCACGCAGTTCGTCGTCATATTGAATATAATCCTGCACCGCGGCTGAAAACCATTCCGCAGTAAAGCCATCCAGTATGCTGTCCCGATCCTTCCAGCGGAAAACACCGTTTGTCCATGCTTCGTAGTCAGGCAGGAAATCGCCGTCCGCGATAAATTCGTAAATGGTGGACGCTGCCTCAATCAGCGGTTCCGTTTCTTCTGTAAGCTGCACGGAGCTGAATGAGTTGAACGAGTTTTTGCCGAGAAGCTCTACAGTCATCCATGGAGAAAGCAAAACCGCGGTTGTCCCGATGAAGCTGACATCCTCAAGGAAGGTTCCGTAAAATGAGGATTCGTGCCATTGAAACAAATGCTTTTTCATGTGGCTGTAGGGAAGGGGCTGCTCATTCTCATCAAAGGCTGAGAGCGTGAATGACCCGTCTTCCATTTGTTCGACGTGAATAAGTATTTCTTTAAGACTCGCCATCAATCAACTTTCCTTTCTGCAGTTCTTCTTGAAGGGCGCGCAGGCGCTTGTAATGTGAGCTCAGCTGCTGAATATAGCGTTCCCATACCTTCAGTTTTTTCGCTTTTTTGTAGAGCGTCCGCAGTTTTTTCAAATACCGGGCCGCTTCCTTGTAAGAGCTGCGGTTTTTCTGGTCGATAAAAAAGGCCACTTCTCTGTGGTAAGCGGGTATAAGGGCCTCGGGATCGCTCGCCGCGATTTCTTTGAGCATCGTTTTATCCATTTCATAAATTGAAAAGCCAACAAGGCTGTGGATTTCGATCCACTCGGCATAACGCTTTTTCTCATACAAATGATGGCTGTATTCTGTGAAAGTATATGGCAGACAGCCTGCCGCATAGCGTTCAAACAGCGCCTGGTCATTGGTTTGCTTCACATACGCGTTCAGCAGAAGAAACAGCTCGCCAATCACATCACGAATTTCTTTAAAAGGCTTATCCAGCTTTGTATAACCAATCGCAATCGATTCAATCCGGAGGTACCATGCTTTGAGCCGTTTCCAATCCTTTTTTGCGGTGATTTCACTCAGCCATTGGAACGTATACGGCAGCGCTTCCGGCGGAAATTGGTCGGTTTCCGCAAAAATAGCGTCATCATGTTTCTGCAAAAATTCTAAATGCAGACGCCCGAATTGCAATTCAGGAGAAAACCGCCGCCCGGCTTCTTTTTGCAGGATCTCTTGCTCACGCGCCACCCATTTCGGCCGCGGCAGCAGCGCACTCCAAATTTCACCGAAAATGCGGATGCGTTCATATTGAAAAATATCTTCCTTCAATAAGAGATCCCGAATGACATCCGGCGTTTTCTCCAGGAAGGGATCGAGTGCAAACGACAGCGCGTACGTTTTTAATTTATCAATTGAGCTGTAGATCGTGTCCATCAGCTGTTCGACATAAGGATTGAGGGAATAAAAATCATGCTCGGGGTCCAGTTTTCCTTCTTCAATCAATGTAAACATGCGAAGCCACACCGCGATCGCTGAATGAATCTGATACAGGCTTTTCAGCTCCGGCTTGTTCGGGGCATGCTTTTTCAAAGCGGACAGATAGCCGTAATAGAGGGCCTGCATGTTTTGGCTGCCTTCAGCCGTGCGTGCCTGCCAAAGAGAAAACTCTGAATCGAAAAAAGCAAGCCAGCTTGAAAGCGACTCTTCATTAGGCAGCACCTTCTCTTGGAATTGACGCCGGACGAGCTCTTTGCTTTCTTCAAGCTTTTCCCTCTCCAGCCAGTGCTCTGTAAAAGTTCCCACTCGTTCAAACATTGCATATACATATAAAAAAACAGCCAGCTTATGGCGGCAGATTCTCCCAGACGGACATGAACAGCCGCTTTTGGCTATGACAAATAAGTTCAATGTGACACGCACAGGCACAACATCCTGCACGTAAGCCGTAACTTCCGTCGGACTCACTGCTTGTAAACGATAGACTGAATCCTGCCGATATAAAATAAGGGCTTTTTTGATCAGCTGAACATTTTCCTCGCTGTAAGGAAGAAGCTCTTTTAATTGTTCAGCCGATGCCAGCACATCGTCTTTAGAAATCATATTCTGAAGCATGATTATCGCTCCTAACCGAGTCACGTAATAAAAAGATCCAATTTCTCTATTATATCGCAACACAACGGCATGAAAAAGTTTTTCCTAAAATAGGACATAAAAAATGGGATGTGTCGAATGATGTATTAGAGATTGCAAAACGAGAGCCGGCATCATATAATAATCGTGTTTTCAACTTAATGGAAGCTGAAAGGAATAAAATGATGAGTGAAAAGAAATTGAATCAAGAAGAATTTCTTAAAATTTTGATGCATGCACATGATATTGGTGAGCAGTCATCTGAGATGACCACAAAGGAAATGCTTGAAAATTTGATTTCTCATATTAAAAATGGATACGCAACATAAAAATCCCGCAGGTTTTTAGCGGGATTTTTTTTCTGAATAATGACCGGAAGGAGAAAAAGAATCAGCTCTGGCAAGACAATAAATAGAGCGCTTACATGATAGAAGCTGAAAAACTGTTTTTGTAAATTATTGTCGAATATTGTCACGTGAAAAGATGGAGAAATGCTGTTTTAACGTTGTATAATCGTATGGAAAAGGATGTTATAAGCTGATTTGGAGGTATCATGGGAGAATCTACTAGTTTAAAAGACATACTATCAACGTTAAGGAAACGCATACTTTTGATTATGATTGTAACCGCAGCTGCGACTGCTGCCGGCGGATTCATCAGTTTCTTCGCACTTACACCCATCTATGAAAATTCAACTCAGATCTTGGTCAATCAATCGAAAAACGACCAAAAAGAAGTCCAATTTAACGATGTCCAAACCAATCTTCAATTAATCAATACGTACAATGTCATCATTAAGAGCCCTGCTATTTTAGACGAAGTGATTAAAGAGATGGGCTTGTCGATGACATCCCAGGAGCTGAATGAAAAAATTACTGTTTCCAGCGAGCAGGATTCCCAAGTGGTCAATATTTCTGTCAGAGACGGGAGCGCGGAAACAGCGGCTCACATTGCCAACACTGTCGCATCTGTCTTTAAAGACAAAATCACTTCGATTATGAATGTTGATAACGTAAGCATTCTGTCAAAAGCCGAGGTTTCTGGACATCCGTCGCCTGTATCGCCAAAACCGCTGCTGAACATCGCCATCGCGTTTGCGGCAGGATTGGCAGGAAGCATCGGACTGGCCTTCCTGCTTGAGCATTTGGATAATACGATCAAATCGGAAGAGCAGCTCGAAACGTTGCTGGACATACCGGTATTAGGGACGGTTTCCACCATTGCGAATGAACAGAAAACAGCGAAGAGCTTAAAAGGCATTCAATCTGATAAAGCGGGGAGTGGACATTTTGGCGCTTAGAAAAAGCAAGGGCTCATGGAGTCGCAAAAATGTCATTGCGCTGACAGAGCCGAAATCCTTGAATTCAGAACAATATCGAACGATTCGAACAAATATAGAGTTTTCTTCAGTGGACCGCCAAATGAAATCTGTGATGATCACTTCGGCGTGCCCTGGAGAAGGGAAGTCTACCACAGCTGCTAACCTTGCTGTCGTATTTGCACAGCAGGGAAAAAAGGTTTTGCTCATCGATGCAGATTTGCGAAAACCTACAGTACATACCACTTTTCAACTAGAAAATATGACAGGCTTAACATCCGTTTTACTGAAAAAATCCTCACTGAAACAGGCTGTGCAAACGTCTCAGGAACAAAATCTTGATGTGCTGACGAGCGGCCCGATCCCGCCGAATCCGGCTGAGCTGCTTTCCTCCAAGTGGATGGAGGAGCTTGCGGATGAAGCGTGTGCGGCCTATGACATGGTGATTTTCGATACGCCGCCTATTCTCCCTGTAGCAGACGCGCAAATTTTAGGGAACGTCGCAGACGGTTCCGTTTTGGTTATTTCAAGCGGGAAGACGGAGAAAGAAAAAGCCGCAAAAGCAAAAGAGGCGCTCGATTCGTGCAACAGCAAGCTCCTCGGAGCCATTATGAACGGCAAGAAACGCTCGAAGCACTCTGACTACGGATACTACGGACATGAAGACAATTTCATACAAAAATAAATAACGTGCATACTGCCCGTTATTTATTTTTGCGAAAAAGGAGGCTAATAAATGATTGATATTCACTGCCATATCCTCCCGTCAATGGATGACGGGGCAAGGCACCTGGACGACAGCGTCGAAATGGCCAGGGCGGCTGTTCGTGAGGGAATCAGAACCATCATTGCAACCCCGCATCATAAGAATGGTTCATATGAAAACGAGCAAATCGCTGTCAGAGAAGCGGCAGACCTGTTAAACAAACGTTTAATGAAAGAGAAAATCCCGCTCACCGTACTGCCGGGACAGGAAATCAGAATCTACGGGGACTTGAAACGGGATTTGGCTGAAGGGCGGCTGCTGTCACTGAATGACACGAAATATATCCTGATTGAGTTTCCGTTTGATCATGTTCCGCGATATGCCGAGCAGCTTTTTTATGATTTGCAGCTGAAAGGATACGTTCCGGTTATCGCGCATCCCGAACGCAATAGCGAAATTCGCGAAAATCCGTCCTTGCTGTATCATCTTATAGAAAAAGGAGCGGCATCTCAGTTGACAACCGGAAGCCTCGCAGGAGTTTTCGGGAAACAGATGAAAGCATTTTCGCTGCAGCTGGCTGAAGCCAATCTGATACACTTCTTAGCCTCAGATGCTCATAATCTGAAAACAAGAGACTTTCGCTATCAGGAGGCTCTCCGTGTTCTTGAGAAAGAATTCGGTACGGAATATTCTTATATGCTGACAGAAAATGCTGAGCTTCTTCTGCAAAATCATGCGATTTACAGGCAGGAACCGAAGCCGGTCAAAAGAAGAAAACGATTCGGGCTCTTTTGATCTGCAATTCTCATTTCCCCACTTTCTTTGTGAGAACGATATAATAGTATATTGTATGATTGAATCATATTTCAGAAATCTGTACAGGCTGTTTCCGGGAGATCATCCGCATTCATGTCAGGATATTCTCATACGATAATACGGAAGCTGTAAAGCAGCAATTTAACTGTTGGAGGGAAACAATGAATATAACAGTCATCGGAACAGGCTATGTCGGTCTTGTGACAGGTGTTTCTCTTTCTGAGATTGGCCATCATGTAACTTGCATTGATATTAACGCTCACAAGATTGAAGAAATGAGAAAAGGCATTTCCCCTATATTTGAACCGGGTCTTGAAGAGCTGATGAGAAAAAATATAGCTGATGGTCGGCTGAGCTTTGAAACGAGCTACGAGAAAGGCTTAGACCAGGCAGAGATTATTTTTATAGCGGTCGGCACACCGCAAAAAAACGACGGACATGCGAATCTGGAGCATATTACTGATGTGGCCAAGCGTATTGCCCGGCACGTGACGCGAGATGCGATCGTCGTAACGAAAAGCACAGTGCCTGTCGGAACAAATGATTGGATTTACGAGCTGATTACCAAACATCTTGCGAAGCCTGTCAGCATATCGATCGCATCCAACCCGGAATTTTTACGTGAAGGGTCAGCCATCCATGATACGTTTCATGGAGACAGGATTGTGATCGGAACAGCCGATCAGGACACCGCCAGAAAACTGGAAGAGCTCTTTCTTCCGCTCGATATCCCGGTTTACCAAACGGATATCAGAAGCGCCGAGATGATCAAATATGCCTCAAATGCCTTTCTGGCCACTAAGATCAGTTTTATAAATGAGATTTCGAATATATGTGAAAAGGTCGGCGCTGATATTGAATCTGTCGCATACGGCATGGGGCAGGATAAGCGGATCGGGAGCCAGTTTTTAAAAGCGGGCATTGGCTACGGCGGCTCTTGTTTCCCAAAGGATACGAACGCCCTCGTGCAAATTGCGGGCAATGTCGAGCATGATTTTGAGCTGCTGAAATCGGTCATCAGGGTCAACAACAATCAGCAGGCGATGCTGGTTGATAAAGCGCTGAACAGGCTTGGCGGAGTGACGGGAAAAACGATCACCCTTTTGGGGCTGTCATTTAAACCGAACACGGACGATATGAGAGACGCGCCGTCGATTGTCATCGCTAACCGCCTCGCCGCACTAGACGCCCATATCAAAGCCTTCGATCCCATTGCCGTCAGCCATGCGAAGCATATTTTGCCGCAGGCTGTTGAATACAAAAAAACGATTGCGGAAGCCGTTAAGGGGGCAGATGCCGTCATGATTTTAACGGACTGGGATGAGATTAAACAATTTTCATTAGCAGATTATCAAGATTTGATGGAGCAGCCGCTGATTTTTGACGGTCGAAATTGCTATTCATTAGAAGAGGCTGCCGCCGCCGGAGTGGAATACTATTCTGTAGGCCGGAAAGCGGTTGTTCCGGCAGGTGCAATGTCATAGATGTAAAGGAAAGACTGGCGGGATGCCGGTCTTTTTTTTGTATTTATACGATGGATATATTCGCTAAGGTTTACCTATTGTTTGAAACTAGTGGGTGCTGCCTACAGATTTTCAGTTTGAGCAATACGCGGGCATGGGGACAGTGGAATTCTTTGATTAATTCGGTTGGAATACGCGTATAAAGAACATCCCATCATGCTTTTACAAATTGATTCAGACGATGATATTGATTTGTTGTGGGGAGACGTCGGCATCGCAAATTTTTTCATCACACCTGATCATGTAAGGGGAAAAGACTTTTCAAACGTTCTGTACAATGGGGACTGCAGCTAATACAAGCTTTTGATCCAAAGGGTCACCCCTGCCGCCAATAGGGTCAGAAGCGGAAATGAAATAAGCCAAACAATAAAATCAGGCGCGGCTGAGTCAATACAGAACATAAAGATGACCAATAAGCAGAGCACTGTAAGAGGCATTGACCAAAGGCCGTGTTTTCTAAACAATAAAGTGCCTGCCATTCCAAATACAAAGAAGGACAGAAAAGGAAAAACCACGAAAAATAACATCATCGGACTGAAAAAACTCATTGTCATCCCTCCGTTTCACCTCTTAATCTTTACAAGATTTTACCACATAAGAAAATGAACAGATCATCAAATCTGCCTCTTTCAAGTGTCTTTTTGACTACGACTTTAGAATTTGTCACCATATAAAACGCTTGCATTGACCTTATAACGAACAAAAAAGAGACTTTAGACCTTCGTATTTAGAGCATTATAAGCCTAAATTAAGCCGTTTACCCTATTTAAGCCGCCTTCCGGCTATTTTAAAATATAATATATGGAAATAAAGTATGGAAAAGTCTATCTTCATCAGCCCCTCCATACGACTTTTTGAGTATTAAGAGGTGATACAGATGGGTTATGAAAGTGTATTAGCAAATATCAAAAGTTCACTTAACGGAAAAATTTCAGACGTTGAAGACAAGATTGAAAAGCTGAAAAAAGCAAAAAAGGATATAGACACACTGCAAGAAGAGGCAATTACTGAAATCAAAGAAATCGTAAAACCGGAATTGGGCAAGCACTGGACAGGAACAAAAGCGGATGATTTCGATAAAGGAAGAGAAGAGGCGAAATCTGAAGCATCCAAGATTGTGAATGATAAATATAACGAGTATATGGCTTCGATTAACGGTAAAATTTTTGATCTTGAATGGGATAAAGCTCAATATGCATCGGAATTGTTTGTAGCAAATGGTGCAGCAGATCTTCTTAAAAAGGGAGAAGAGTTCGCGGAAGAAGTCGGAAATACAATTAGTAAACTAAAATGGTGGTGATCTTTTTTTATGTCAGAAATTAAGCTGAAGTACGACACAGTCATCAAAACATTAGATTCTGTCAAAGATGCGCTTGCTGACGTATCAATCGGCGCCGCGGGGTCCAATGGGAAAAACAAACTCGATTATACCAAAAAATATCATGAGCGTGAGGAGAACATCAAAACCATGCTCGGAGACTATAAAAAAGCGGTACAGAAAAATATCGAGGATACAAAGGATAATGTTGATTCACTCAAAGAGCAGGACGAGGCGATCGCGGTAAAATAGAACAGAAAGGGCAGTGCGATGAGTAAAGTATTTGAATCAAAATCTTTAATCGAAGAAGCGAAGAGCAGAAAAAAGCAATATGAGACGCTTGAAGAGCAGCTGAACACGCTCAAAAAAGCGTTTCAGGGAGTTGCAGATTTAGGCGACAATTTTAAAGGAAAAGGCGCGGACAATATCAAAGATTTTTTTCAGGGACAGGCAGAAATCGTTGACAGCTGGCTGACGCTTGTCTCTGCTCAAATTGCGTTTTTAAATGGCATTTCGGGAGATATTAAAGATCAAGAACTCAGTGATTCATATGTGGAGACTTCATTTTTGGATCATGAGCTGCCCAATGGAGACTTGAAAGCCTCAGAGATTGTCTCCGCTCATAAAGCAGAAATCGATTCTATTTTGTCAGGCATCAGCGATATTATTGATCTCGACATGTACACGCTTGACAACTATGCAGATAAGATGGGAGATGCCCAAAAAATCAGGCGTGACACGATTACGGCAGTCGATAAGCTTGATGAATCCCTGACCACTGAATATCAAAATTTAGAATCTCTGGACAACGCAGTGCTCAGCAAATATTCTGTTCTCATGCAGGCCACCAGCAACGGGAAAAGCGCATCCCCTATGTACTATGACAAAAAAGCCTTCCACAGCAATGAAGTCTACAAAAGCGCCATTGAAGTGGAAAAACAGGGAACAACATATATCGATGCAAAAACCGAACAAGCAGAAGCAAGGCGTCTCCAGGAAAAAGCCGAGGAAGAAGCAAACAAACCATGGTACGAAAAAACATGGGATGGAGTTTGCACCTTTACTGGAGAAGTCACTGGCTATTATGATTATAAAAGAGCAACTGAAGGCGTTGACCCGGTTACCGGAGAAAAACTCTCTGCCGCAGAACGTGTGACAGCAGGAGCAATGGCCGCAGCCGGATTCATCCCAGTCGTTGGCTGGGCAGGCCGCGCCTTCAAAGGCGGAAAAGCGATCTACAAAACCGGAAAAGCAGCTATCGCGGCGGAACACGCTTTAGATGCCTACAAAACAGGCAAGTCTTTAGACATTCTAAAAATGTCAGAAATGGGCGCATACGGCCTTGTTGCGTCAAACGGATTCTCTGAAGCTGTCACAGGAAGAGATATGTTTGGTAACGAAGTGTCTGAGGAGAAGCGGAAGCAAGGGGCGCTGGAAGCTGCACTAAGCTTAGTTGGAGCAGGCGCATTGGCGAAAAATATTGATAAAGGCATCCCGCTTGCAACCCATTCAAAAGTCCAAAAAGCAAACAAGACACTCGAAAAAGTAAAACAATTCAAAGTCCCGACAAATGTCCGCGTGTACGCAGAACGCCCAGTAACTCCGGATGGCTTCACGTTCGGAATCCCGACAGTCCGTGTCGATGTGGAAACGAAATCTGTTAAAGATCTTGGGATTGTGAAGATGGCGAGTAGTGGTGGCGGGAATAGTAAGAAACTTTTCGGTCAAAATGGAACTCAGATTGCAAGTAAGACAACATGGCAAAATGGGAAGACAGAAAGAATAGACATTGAAAACCCAAATCCAGGGCAAAGAGAAGGTCAAATTCACTATCATGAGCCAAATAATAAAAAATGGTACTTTGATGTTGAAACAAGAAAGTTTTATGACCAAAAAACAGGCGAAGATGCACCTAGCAAAATTCAAAAAGTACTTAAAGACAAAAGCGTTCAGAAAGCTATAAATAAGGGATTGAAATTTTTAGGTGAGGATCCTGTATTTTAGTATAGGAGTGTAGATTATAATGGAATATACAAATAAAAATATGAAAAGACTAAAAGAACGACTTGAAGATTTGAGCAATACAAATAAAGTTGACCTATCTAATTTAAAGGATATTATTTCACCTAATATAGTTAAAGTAGACGATTGCTTTATTCTAGATCTAGAGGATGAGTTAACTGATAATCCAACTATAAATTGGAATAGAATTTTAAAAATGTATGGGGATAAAACGGGGTATGAAGCATCGTGTAATGAACTTCGCATAAACGATTATTTAGACTACAGTGATTTGTCCGGTGAAGAGATTTTACTTTATGCGCTTCAGATAGTGGATGGTTGGGAACACCATTTAAAAGAAAAATTCCCTGAACATAAATTTGTTGTGATTCTAAGTATTGATGAAGGTTTTGCGACACTTAGATTTTATAAATATAGAGAAGAGGAAAGCAGTTGGCTAAAGGCCGACATTGAAGAGTACGGTAACGAAGCTATCCTTGTAAAAGAAATTAACTCTGGTAATTAAATTTAACTAAAAAGCAGGTAGTTATACTGTACCTGCTTTTTAGTTTTTACTTTGTGAAAGCAAGAAACATTACAAATGATCAAGCTTTTACAGGATTAATGGTAAAACTAATTCAAAACTGTTGATTTATAGAGAAAAAAATTAAAGTTTAAGTTTTGTCAATAGTAAAATAAAATGATTCGAAAATGTAAAGGAGAGAATGTAATGTCGCAAGAACAGAAGTTAATTATATTAAATGAAATGTTTAAAAAAGAAGGCGGTGAAGAAGACGTTGAAGGGTTAACAATAATGATCGATGGGGTTATCAAGCAAGTTTTTAATAAAATAAAAAATGAAAGAAATTATAAAAGTAATAATGAAGTTATGAGAGATATTATTTTTGAAGGAATTAATAGTATAGTTAAAAAATCTTGAGGGTTTTAATGCAAAATAGAAACGCCTTCAGATCTCTTTTATACTTCACCTGGATAGCTACGGAAACGCTGGTTAACCGATGAGAAAAAAAGCTGCTGTCCACTCTACAAAATTCCCAAATGAGCATCAAGCTGGTATTCATGGAATAGGTTCAACAATAAACACCCAATTTAAAGGGAGAAAAAATAAATAGGCTAGAATTTACTAAGGTAAACCATGAAAATAGTTTATATCAAGTGACTGAAAACAAAACTAAAGTTGTTAATGAGAAAACATATTAAATTAGATGTTCCAAAAGCTAATATACATCCCCTAAGAATAACACAAGGTTGGAAAGTGAATTATAATCATTTTGTTGAAATAGATCCAAGAACTTTAGAACCGGATGATGATTCCTGGTTTTTGTTCACAGACAGTTTGTTGCAGCTTTATCATGAACAATCCTCAATAACGCTTGATTTAGGCTGGGTTCCTGACATTTCTCCTGAAGGTAACTATCTGGTTTTAATAGTCAAAAATAATGATTGGGAGGAGCCTATTAAAGAATTTTCATCAGACGACTATAAAAAAGTGATTTTATATATTGAATATCATTTAAAACAAGTAACAACTACTTGGTGGAAGTAGTTAAATAACAAATGGATTAATGGATGGAATGGTTACTAATGGAACATGGAATCAGATTTATTAATGAATATCCTGAAATTGGTGAGTTGCTTCAACGTCTATTTATGAATAGGGAATTAGACGAATGGTATAAGAACAAATGTGCAGAGAAAATAAAAGCGCCTGATGAATTTAGTCAAATAAAAGGTTTGAAAAAAATTGAAGTTAGAGATGTATACAATCCTTCTGGAGAAATCAATATCCATATGCAAGACCTTTCTGGGGAAAATGGATTTCATCTAGAACAGCAAATCAATATGAAAGTATCTAAATTGGTTCCTGTTTATGTACTAGATTATAGTTATTCCCTAAGACACGATTTAATTGATGGCGCTTATGATATTGTAGGGACCGCTGAATCTTTAGAATTCATTCAGGGAACGAACTATATCAATAAAATAATGCAAAAGAAAGGGTTTATCGAACTCAGTTATTTGTATGATTACTACGATACTGTGTATGAGTGGAGTGAATTGCCACATATACAGCCTTTCAACAGGAGATTAACATTAGGAGATGCCTTGTTTACTGATGTATTAGAATTGCTATAGTCATAAACTTGCCGTGTTGTCATCGGCAAGTTTTTTTACAATAATGAAGCTTTTTAAAGATAGGCCAACGAAGTACAAGGAGAAGCGGGATGGACAGAGATCATATTTCTCAATTACAGCCATTAAAAATCTGTGATGGCTGGTCTGTAGTACTGAACAATTTAAATTCAGAAAAAATAATGGAAGAAAAATGTGAATTACTAATACTGCAAAATGAAAAACGTAACGCCTTAATTAAGGTAATTTATGAAAGTGATCAATATCATATCAAAATTGTTAGCTTAAAAAAGGATAAGATTTATGAAGAAGACTCTTTTGATGAAATAGAACAATTATTAGAAGAGTTAGAATATCAAATCTGGAGTGTGGGAAGCGGGGGTTTAGAGGATTTGAAGCCGCTAACTAAACAGGTTCCCAATTTCTTAAGGCTAAAGATACCGGCTGGTTGGACTGTTGATTATATTACATTAAAAGATACTGATCCTGAGACTCTAGAGGCAAATGATGATGCTTGGTTATTTGACTTTAATCAAGACCTCCTACAGATTTCTCATAAGACAAAAAAATTGCTGCTTGACGTAGGGTGGTACCCAGAAGGGGATCCAACCGGAAGCTATGGCATTGAACTTATAAAAAACGAAGATTGGGACAATTCACTAGAAGAGGTAAGGTGTACTGAGCTTAAAGAATTAAGTAAACAATTAGATTATATTTTTATGAAAGAAATTAAAAATGAATATTAATACTATCT
The DNA here is from genome assembly GCF_023161785.1 of Bacillus sp. 2CMS4F. Lineage (NCBI taxonomy): Bacteria > Bacillati > Bacillota > Bacilli > Caryophanales > Bacillaceae > Bacillus > Bacillus sp. 2CMS4F. Next base: position 69,080 of record NZ_JALNTO010000016.1, on the reverse strand, counting down.
GCTTTCAATTTAACCGTAAATGAAAGAACGGAAAAAGATACTGGGGAAAAGCGGTAATGATACAGTTGTTCTTTAGGTAAGGTGGTATAATAAGTAATGAAATACGGGCGTTATCATAATAAAGTAAAAGAAGTTATTGTTTTTTCCAAAACCTTTTAAGTAGTTACATCAGATGATATTTCTTATTTTACTAAAATTATTAATGATAAAGATAAAGCGAAATACTATGCTTATGAAGATGTATTTGATGAAGATGAATATACGTGGAATGATCTAAAAGAAAATGAAATGAGTGAAGTATGGGACAAATATTATGAATTAGCCATGATCAAAAACCACAAAATTTAGACATATTACTAGAGATTTTTTCTGAAAATGTCAGAAGTGCTGCGACTGAATTTAATACTTTTTTTGAAGAGATCGTAGCAGACCTAAATAATTGTGCTATAAATAGGGCAATAAACGGGAAAATAGACAATTTTTTTGAAAAGCTTTTTAAAATTTATAAAGCGGGTTATTTTCCATGTGGTTGGGATAGAAATTATCCTAATGGGAATTTTATCGCCTTGAAAAAAGGTTATAAGCAATAAAGAATGTCAGTCTATGGTTGTATCGAAACGCAGGACGATTGAGCGAAAAGACTATTTTAAGAGAGGAAAACAAGTGAAATGAAAGTACATCAAATTCACGATTTTCATTTAAAAGATGAATCGGATTTTGTTCAAACACAACAATCCCTTATACATAAAATCAACCTATCACCCTCCATCACCCCAGACTCGATCAAAACCTGCGCAGGCGTCGACCTTGCCTATTGGGAACAGGACGGAGAACCGTATGGAGTGTGCTGTATCATCGTCATTGACGCTGATACAAAAGAAGTCATTGAAAAAGTGCACAGCATGGGGAAAATCAGTGTGCCGTATGTGTCTGGTTTCCTTGCGTTTCGCGAGCTGCCGCTGATCATCGAGGCGGCCAAAAAGCTGGAGACAGAACCGGATGTGTTTTTGTTTGATGGCAACGGGTATCTGCATTACAACCATATGGGCGTTGCCACCCATGCGGCTTTTTTTCTCAATAAGCCGACAATTGGGATTGCGAAAACCTATCTCAAAATCAGAAGCTGTGATTTCGTAATGCCTGAAAATGAAGTCGGTTCATACACAGATATTATCATTGACGGTGAGGTATATGGCCGGGCGCTGCGGACGCGGCGGGACGTGAAGCCTATTTTCTTGTCTTGCGGAAATAATATTGATTTAGAAAGCAGCTATCAAATCACGATGAGCCTGCTTAATAAAGAAAGCAGGCTGCCGATTCCTGTCCGCCTGGCTGACCTTGAAACACATGTCTTACGAACGTTTTATCAGAAAAATCACGGGTAACACTTGGGGCTCTAAGCCATCAAGTGTTTTTTTGTATGCTGTGTGCTTTCCTGCTTTATCAAAAACCTTGTCGTCCTTGCAGAGAGGTTTTATTTGAATGTTTTCCGCGTCAAATCGATAAAAGCCTTTAATGGTGCAGACATCCACTTGTCCTTATGCCATGCTAGTTGAGTAAAAACGGGACAGTCGTTTTGCCAGTGGAGTTCTTTCATCCGACCTTCGGCAATATCGTCTTTTACTGTCATTTCAGGCAATAGTCCAATTCCAAGTCCGGCCATCACGCATTGTTTGATGGCTTCTATGCTGACAAATTCTAATTTGTTAGGGTAGACACCGGCGTCGTGTAAGGCGTCCTCAAAGAGCGTGCGGTATGAGCAGCCGTCCTCTGTCAGGAGAAGGGTTTCGTTTTGAAGATTCTTCAATGTTACTGGTGAGTCTGCTGGAAAATTATGGTCATTGGCGGCTACCATTTTGATCTCATCCTGAATCAGAGATTCAACGTGCAGTGCGTCTTCCATCCGGTTCACATCCAAAATGAAGGTAATATCAAGCTGGCCCTGTAAGAGCTGTTCTTTCGCTTGTTCGTTGGAAATATACGGTTTGAATATGAGCTTTACTTGAGGAAAAGTCAGTTTAAATTCTTTTATGATAGGGGGAAGGCGATATGTGCACTGGCTTTCCGTCGCCCCGATTTTCAAGGTTCCGGTTGTTTCTCTTACTTGATTTGCGGCCATTTTTGCTTCTTCTGTTAACGCAATAATCTTCTCCGCATAGGATTTGAATGTTTTGCCGGCTTCTGTCAGGATGAGCCGCTTGCCGAGCCGTTCAAATAAAGGAGTCCCGATTTCTTCTTCAAGTGATTTGATCTGAGAGGTAACGCTTGATTGTGCATAGTTAAGCATCTTGGCGGTAAGGGTGAAGTTTACATGTTCTGCTGCCGTAATAAAGGTGATCAGCTGCTTCAATTCCATTTGTTCTCGTCCTTTCTAAATCGGCTTTATCGATTGGAATAATCGAAATAATCATCTGTATTGATTAATGAATCCATTATATGATGGAGAAAATCATTCGTAAACAAAGGAGCAGATGCATCATGAAAATTGCGGTCATTAATGGCGGAACGAGGCCTGGCGGAAATACGGATATTCTTGCGGAGAAGGCTGTTCAAGGATTCGGTGCGGAGCACATTCATTTGCGGAAATATCAGATCCAGCCGATTGAGGATATGCGTCACGCTCAAGGCGGCTTTCGTCCTGTTCAAGATGACTACGATTCTATCATTGAGCGGGTATTGCTGTGCGATATTCTTGTATTCGCCACCCCAATTTATTGGTTCGGCATGTCAGGAACATTAAAGCTGTTCATTGATCGCTGGTCACAGACGATGAGAGATCCTAAATATCCTGACTTTAAAGAACAAATGTCATCAAAACAGGCATATGTGATAGCAGCCGGAGGAGATAATCCTAAGATAAAGGGGCTGCCGCTGATAGAACAGTTTGGTCACATTTTTGATTTTATGGGAATGTCATTTGAAGGCTATGTGCTGGGAGAAGGCAATCGTCCCGGCGATATTATATTTGATCAGCAGGCAATAGAAGCTGCGCGCAGGCTATTGAAAAGAAGTGATGCCGTGTGAAGCTGCTGTTGTCCGTCATTGTTGGAATGCTTATTCTAGGATTCTTTTTATCTTGGAAAATGCCGCGATCTGAGGAATGGATACACGTCAAAACAAACTCGTCTCAAGATAAGCAATTTGCCAGAATGTCAGGAAACACGCTGCAAATCAAAAACGTGATCAAAAATGATGCAGGCAAAGAAACAATTTATATGACAAATGGCATTTCTGGCCCAAAATAAAAAGCACCCTTTGAGGGTGCTTTTTTCTATAAATGAGGAACTACAAGCCCCCCATATAAAAATGCCGCGATAATCAGGAAAGCCGGATGCAGTTTGAATTTTGTCATGCAAAGGAGGGAAATGCCCGCAATCACTAAGGATTGAATCCAGCCGATGGCTTTGATGCCGTCTGTGCCGATTTGCCAAGTGAGAATAAGCATCATGACAGCGATAACAGGCTGAACAGACAGCGTCATGCCTTTGATCACAGGTGATTGGCGAAAGCGCTGAATGATGCGCAGCAGGACGATCAGCGCGAACGCGGACGGCACAACAGTTGCGATCAGCGCAATCAGAAAGCCGGGCCAGCCGCCTGCGCTGTAGCCGACATAAGCGGCGATTTTGGTTGCGATCGGGCCCGGCAATGCATTCGCAAGTGCGAGCATGTTAGAGAATTGGTCGTTTGACAGCCAGCCGTATCTGTTTACGACTTCTTCAAACATCAGCGGGATAGAGGCTGGGCCGCCGCCATATCCCAGAACGTTTGCGATAAAAAATGCTGTAAATAAAAACATAATGATCATGAGGCGGACATTCCTTTATCTTTTGAATGTTTATTTGTGATTTTGTCTTTCAGTTTAAAATGAAATGCTCCGTATGCTAAGAATATGATAATGACAATGCCGGGGTTGATCTGTAACAATTGCAGTCCGATAAAAGCGATGATAAAAAATAGGATTCCGGTGACCCAGCCAAATCCTTTGAGCGCTTTTTGTCCAAACTCATATGCCATAATACCGAGCATAACGGCAATAACCGGCGTCACGGCGCCAATCATGCCTGCGACAACCGCCGAGTGGCTTAAGACGTTTACAGCCGCAAATAAGGCAACCATCGCAAGGCATGTAGGCAAAATGTGGGCAAGAGTAGCGACAATTGCGCCTAGCGTGCCTTTTAGTTTGAATCCCAGGTATGCCGCCATCTTGGTGGCGATCGGTCCGGGGAGTGCATTGGCGATGGCTAATATTTCTCCAAATTCATCATCATCTATCCATTTATATTTATTCACCGCTTCATGGCGGATCAGCGGAATCACCGATGGCCCGCCCCCGAAGCCTAAGATTCCGGTGCGCACCATTGCGGCCGTCATATCCCGATAAGGGTGGTTTTTCATTAGTTTCTCTCCTTTACAGCTTCATTCCCATACGGCTTTTGTACCGTTTGATCAGCATTTGGCAATCAACGCTGACGACACCCTGAAGCGGATACAGCCGTTTCGTTAAAAATTCTTCCATTTCCTGATCATTCGCGAAGATTCCGTGCATGTGCAGCTTGCTCGGGCCAGTCATGTGATAAAGGCTGGTGACCGCGGGTTCTTCTTCAAGCTTTAGAGCGACTTCTTCCAGGAATTGCGGCTCTACCTCGACATTAAAAAACACGGATACATGAATGCCGATTTTAGCTGGATTGATCACCGCTGTGAATTTTTCAATAACGCCTGCTTCAATCAGCTGATTAATACGTGATTGAACTGCAACACGTGATAAATCGACTCTTTTGCCAAGATCCGTATAAGAAATCCTTCCTTCCTCATGCAAAATGGTAAGGATCTGTTTGTCTATCTCATCAAGAACAAGGTTGGGGATTTGATATTCATTGCCCATTTGTTCCACCTGCTTTCGTTTGACTTTTAGTCAATATTTTATCATATAAGTTTCGTTTCGTAAGAGATAATTTAAATTTATTTTCATAATGAACAATAAAATATTTTTATGTTTACGAAAAGGAGAAAGTTCGTCAGCTTTTCTTCCGGGGCAGTAGATGCGAAAACTCAGGCTCTCTATACTGAAGAAAATCTCTTGCAAAGGAGACTTGTGATGAACAGATCTATTATCGGCACTAAGCAAATGGTCGTCAGTCCGCATTACCTCGCATCACAAGCGGGAAACCGCATTCTGGAGAAGGGAGGAAACGCATTTGACGCCGCTGTCGCCGTGAGCGCTTGTCTGGCGGTTGTCTATCCGCATATGACGGGGCTTGGAGGAGATTCCTTTTGGCTGACCTTTCATCAAAAAACAAAGGCGGTAAGAGTGTACAATGGCAGCGGCCGTTCAGGAAAAAATGTGACGAGAGACGTGTATAAGGAGAAAAATGAGATCCCGCTGCGGGGGATCGACAGCGCAATTACCGTGCCGGGAATGGTCGATAGCTGGGATGCCGTGCTGAAGACATACGGACGGATGTCGCTTTCTGACGTATTGGAGCCTGCGCTCAATTATGCTGAAAATGGTTTTCCTGTATCTGCAGATCAGTGCCGGCATACAGCGGCGAATCTTGAACTGCTGGCGTCAACACCTTACACTGCTGATATCTTCATGAAAAACGGCAAAGCACCGGTCCCCGGTGAACGGTTTGTGCAAAAAGAGCTTGGGAACAGTCTGAACATGATTGCTGAAAGAGGAAGAAGCGCATTTTATGAAGGGGATATCGCTCAGCGGATTGTCTCGTATTTACAGCATAATGGCAGCTATATGACGCTTGATGACTTTACAGCACACAGGGGTGAGTGGATGGAGCCTATATCCTGTGATTACCGGGGGTGCACCGTCTATCAGGCGCCCCCAAATTCTCAAGGTTTTACGGGTTTACTGACGCTGAATATTCTGGAAAACTATGATTTCAGCCAAATTGAACATGGTTCATTTACCTATTATCATGTGCTCGTGGAGGCACTGAAAAAGAGTTTTCTGGATCGGAATGCCGTTCTGACTGATCCGGCGTTTGCTGATATTCCGCTGGAAAGGCTTTTGGACAAAAGCTACGCCAAGCAGCTGGCGGAAGAAATCGGTTATATAGCTGAATCGGCGGAAAGCAGACCAATAGGCAGTGATACCGCCTATGCGGCGGTGATGGATTCGGATGGTAACGCGGTGTCGTTCATTCAAAGCCTTTACTTTGAATTTGGCTCGGCTGTTACTGCCGGAGATACAGGCATTCTCATGCAAAATCGCGGCTCATTTTTCTCATTGGATGAAAATCATGTCAACACACTTGAGCCGAGAAAGCGCAGCTTCCATACGCTGATGCCGGCTATGGTCTGTAAGAACGGGAAACCGAAGATTTTGTACGGTACGCAAGGGGGCGAAGGCCAGCCGCAGACTCAGACCGCGATTATCACCAGAATGCTGGACTATGGAATGCATCCTCAGCAGGCAATCAGCGAACCGCGCTGGGTATGGGGCAGAACGTGGGGCGAGGATTATGAAGGTCTCAGAGTTGAGAACAGAATCGCAGAGGAGACGGTCGACATGCTAAAAGAAAGCGGCCATCTCGTGGAGACAGTCAGTGATTATGACCCGCTGATGGGTCACGCCGCAGCAATCGCAGTGGATGAGGAGGGCTTTCTCCAGGGAGGAGCCGATCCAAGGGGGGATGGGGCGGCTGTTGGGATTTGACAAGCTAGAAAAATATACATATGTATATTAAGAGAGCAAGAAACAGGCCGGCATCAATCAGGTGGTACATATACTGTTTATCTTCAGGTCTATACCTCCATTCTATAAGAAAGCGTAGAGAATCAATCGAAATAAAAAATAAAAGAAGCATATATCCCACAGGGAAAAAGATCATAGAAAAAACAAACAAAATCAGTAAAAAGATTTCTATTAATCTCTGTGTGCTGCTGACTGGCTTGTACAGCCAGCCGGATTTATGGATACCGAACTTTTTCTTGATAAGAAATTGCAGTGCTGTGCTGAACGATACTATGACCAGAAATAACAGCCAAAAATGATTACTCATACCGATCCCTCCTAAACTCATCTCTTTATACGTTCGTGGGAGAAAAATGTTTCATAGAAAAACACCCGGGGATTACTCCGGGTGTTGCATTTTTACAGGATGTGTCTGCTGCTGAAAAATGGTTTTCATTTTATCCCATGCAATTTCTGTGTTTTCATCGAGATCAAAGAGGCCTGAATTGCCGATGATAAAAATGTCATTCCCAGCTTCCGCGAGCATGCGGAAGGTTTTTTCATTACAGGAGCCGTCAACTTCAATGGCATACGTATAATGATTTGTTTCTCTCCACTCTTTAGCCGCACGGATTTTTCCAGTCATTTCTGCGATAAACGGCTGCCCGGCAAAACCCGGATCAACGGTCATAATCGTCAGTTTATCAATCAAATGCACATAAGGGCTGATCCACTCTAGCGGAGTGGCCGGGTTCAATACAATCCCGACCTTTGCGCCATGATCTTTGATGTTGTGTATCAGCCGAAACGCCGAACGGTTAATGGTTTCGGCATGAACGCTAATGTAATCAGCGCCGGCCTCTGCTGTCATATCGATAAAATCCTCCGGCCTTTCAACCATCAGGTGGGCATCAATCGGGAGAGCTGTCATCGTTCTGAGCTGGCTGATGAAAAATGGAGACAGCGTAATGTTTTTGACAAAATGGCCGTCCATGATGTCAACATGATACATATCGGCACGGCTGTTTAGAATGGTGATCTGCTCGTTGAATTTTGTTAAATCCATACACATCAGAGAAGGTGAAAATAAATGTTTCATGACGCATCCCTCACTTTAATTGAAGAATTGTATGATCCAGCCTAGAAGAATCCCGATAATGCCAAAGTCTGAATCGCCGTAAGTCGTGCCTTCAAATCCGAGCGAGCCAAGAACCGGCAGAAGAAGCGCAGGCAGAAAAGAAATGAGAATGCCATTGGCAAACGCACCGAGTACAGCCCCCCGCACTCCGCCGGTTGCATTTCCGTAAACTCCCGCCGCCGCTCCTGTAAAGAAATGCGGTACAAGTCCCGGGACAATAACACTGAGACCGATGACTGGAAGAAGAAAAATGGACACAACACCCGCCAGGAAGCTGGATAAAAATCCGATAATCACCGCGTTTGGCGCAAAAGGAAAAACCGTCGGACAGTCAAGAGCGGGTTTAGCGCCTTTCACTAGCTTCTCAGCGATGCCTTTAAAAGCAGGGACAATTTCAGCGATTACCATCCGAACCCCCGCCAAGATGACATATACCCCAGCAGCGAACGTAATGGCCTGCATAAAGGAATAAACGAGAAAATGGCTTCCGCCGCTCAACGATGATTCAATATAATCCTTTCCGGCGAAAGGAGCGACAATAAAGAAAAGGAGTGCCATCGTTAAAGAAATGGAGACTGACGTATCCCGCAGAAATCCTAATGATTTCGGAACTTTGATATCCTCAGTCGAATGAGATGGATTGCCCGCATGTTTGCCGATGAATCCAGCAATAAAATAGCCGGCAGAACCGAAATGGCCGAGTGCGAGATCATCGCTTCCTGTAATTTTTTTTGTATACGGCTGAAGGATGGCGGGTGACAGCACCATTAGCCCCCCAAGAATAATGGCGCCCGCAGCAATGAGAGGAACACCGCTGATGCCGCCGGTAATCAGCACGGCGGAGATCAATGAAGCCATGTAGAGAATATGATGGCCGGTTAAGAAAATATATTTAAATGGCGTGAGACGCGCCAGCAATATGTTAACAATCATTCCGAAAATCATAATGAGTGCCGTTTCCGTACCAAACGTTTTTTGAGCAATGGCTGAGATTGCATCTGTATTTGGTACGACGCCTTTAATGTGGAATGCTTTTTCGAACATGCTGCCGAACACGGCTAGTGAATCTGAGACAATCGCCGCCCCGGCGCTGAGAATGACGAATCCCATTGCCGTTTTCAGTGTGCCCGATACGGTATCCGCAGCGTTTTTCTTTTGCAGAAGCAGACCGGCTAAGGCAAAAAGTCCAATTAAAATAGCAGGAGTTCCCAGGAAATCGTTAATCAAAAAATCAAGCATCAGATGCACCCCCGTCGTCTATGTTTTTGTGTGTTACAAGTTGGTAAGGATGGCTTCTTTGATTTCTTTCTGGTCCAGCAGGTTTTTGAGTCCGACAACGTTACGTGTTCCATCGTCAAGACCTGACACAATATCGGCTGATCCTAGATACAGATCCGCTTGCTCCGTTTTGCTTGAAGTGAGGTCTGTATGTGTAACATCAGCGCTGATGTTCAGTTCATCAATGATTTTTTTCACATTCATTTCAACAATAAAGCTTGATCCAAGTCCGTTTCCGCAAACAATTAAGATTTTTTTCATTTGAATCACTCCTAGTTTGAGTATTTTTGAATCATTGGCAGCACATCTTCTGCCGATTGAGCGTTAATCAGCAATTGAATGTTTTCCGGATCACCCAGCATATTCGTGAGCTGGGAGAGGGCTTTCAAATGGGTGTCATTGTCGATTGCCGCGAGCACGATAATCAGCTGGACTGAATGCTCGGGCCGGTCTGAAAAGGAAACGGCTTGGTTCAGTCTCAGAAAGCTCATGCCGATTTGATTCACACCGTCTTCAGGCCTCGCGTGCGGGATGGCTACATTCGGCGTAATGACGATATATGGGCCCAGTGTCTGAATCGTGGCAATCATGGCATCGACGTATTGCGGGGTAACAGACCTGTCATCCACAAGCGGCTTTGCCGCCATGCGGACGGCATCCTCCCAACAGGGGGCAGAGTCGGCCATCGTTATATGGTTAGGTGTCATTAATTCAGCAAGCATTGGTTTGCGGTTCGCCTCCTTTTCATGTTTGTGCGGCTGTCCTAAATACTCGGTCAGTTCTTGCATCAGCTCTGTTTTATGAATGCCTTCTGCATGTTTTTCGATGATGCTCATGATGTCATGAACACTTGGGTGGAAATGGGCAGCGCTGTTTGAGAGCGCATCTACTTTTTTCAGCAGGCTGATCTTTTCCTTGCTGTTCAGTATGGGATTAACGATGAGCACAGGCACCCCTCTGTCTGGGAGCGGAACAGTTGAGATCAGGACATCAGTTTCAAGCGTCATTGTTTCATAGACACGGCTTGATACGGTTTTCAGAATATCGACATTCGGCAGAAGATCTTCAATTTGGCTCTGTAAAATTTTCGAAGTGCCGATGCCGCCCGGACAGACAATAACCGCTGTTTTTCTAAGTGAGGGCGCGACCCCTTCACGTTTCATCCAGCCTCCGAAATGCATGGCGATAAAAGCTGTTTCTTCACTGCTGACAGGTTTTCTTAATTCTTTTTGAAGGTGATGAACGACTTTTTTCGTTAAGCAGAAAATATCACTGTATTTCGTTTTGATGGAGGCAGCTACATCACTCTCATGAGGAGTGATATCATATTTAATCCTGTAATAAGCTGATTTCAAATGAAGCACCAGATGTTTTTTTAGATTATCCGGGTCCTGAAAAAGCACGCAGGCGTAACGCTGGAAATCGACAATCATTTTGTCCGCGATATCATGTATCGCATCCAGCTCACCTGCAATGAGACTTGAAGCGGGGAACTGACTGATTTTAGCCCCTAACAGATGGATCGTGAAGTAGCACATCTCTTGATCAGAAATAAAGGCTTTTTCCGGCAGTTCCGCCGCCGCCCGAACGGCCGCTTCATATTCCTTCGTTTGCCTGATGGCGTATTGCTCTTCTTGTTCTAGAGTGATTTCTTTTCCCGCCTTTAATCTGATCAGAAATAACGTAAAGTGCACACTTAAGCCCGCGAGAACATGATCAGCAAATTTCATGTGAAGAAGCTTTTCGAAAGTCAGCAGCATAGACCGCATGGTTTGGATCTGCTGTTCACAAGCAGCCGGATCGGGACAAAGATCGGTAACGGCCGCAGTGCTGCTGCTTTTTTGCATGAGCTGATTTGCGTATTCTGCCAGCAGTTTTCGCTTTTGCAGCTCTAATCCTGAGAAGAAATACCCCTTTTCTTTGGTAAAGGAAAGAACGATGCCGAATGTCTTCAGCTTTTCGCGAATATGCTTCATATCCTGAATGGCGGTGTTGCGGCTGACATGATTTTCGTCAATGAAGTTCTGCAAAAGTAACCGTCTGTTTCTCGTTAAAATGCGAAGGATCACTCTTGCCTGCCTTTCTGAGGGAGAATATTCATAGCTTGAATTTGTCAGCGTTTTCATTTCTGATGTCAGCATTTTTTTCGTTTGGTCTTCTAAATAAAATCCTGCTGAACGCCTTCTTTTGATCGGTGTCAGTCCGGTCTCTTTCAGCCAGCCGTTAATTTTTTCAATGTCATAATACAGTGTTCTCCTTGAAATTTTTAATTGCTCCGTTAATTCGCCGCAAGTAACATAGCTGGTTGTGTTGAGAACCTGATGAAGAATGGCTGATCTTCTTTGGTCTAAAGGCATGCCCATCAGCTCCTTATGTGCAGGTGATATCAGTCTGCCGTCCTTCTCTTCGTGCGGGCTTATTTCAATTGTAATGGGGGGCATCTGAATTTATAAGACCAAATCAGTGCAAACGATTTGTGCAAATATGATTCCTGCAAACAAAAAAAGCCAGGCACATGCTGCGCCGGCTTTTAAAAAAACAGTGTCTTTTTGACTAGTTTCTTCTATATAAATAGTCCTTTTATGAACTCGGACGAATCAATGTAAATTCTTCACCGAGCTTTGCATAATGGTTTCCGGCTAATCTGGAAGCCGGCTTTAATTCGTCCGTCAAAATATACCCTTTTTCTGCGTCATACACCTTCTCATCGAGGTGAAAACAGACAACTCTGCCAATAAGCAGATCAGCCGTGGTCACACCATGATCATTGTCGAAGGTGATCTGCCGTTCGAGCTTGCATTCAAAACGAATGCGGGCTTCTTGGATGCCGGGCACTGAAACAGCCGTGCTCTCTACAGAATGGAGAGAGGTGCGTGTCATTTCACTTTCGTCCGGCCCTAAACTTGCCGCCGTTTCATTGATGTCTTCAATGATGGCTTCATCACTGACATGGACGACAAATTCACCGTTTTTTATCGCGTTTCTGGCTGTGTCTTTTTGCCGGCCTTCTGATCGGTTAACAGAAATACTGAGTAGCGGAGGATCTGAGCTGACCACGTTATAGAAACTGAAAGGTGCCGCATTAATTGCCCCGCCTGAAGAAAGTGTTGTAACGAATGCGATCGGTCGCGGAATGACGGCTCCTGACAGCAGCTTATACGTCTCTTTGGCACTAAGCTCTTCTGCTTGAAATATATACACAACAACACCGCCTTTATTGTAAGAGTACCATGATTATAACGAAATCCATTCAAGGAAACCAAATGATGCGGGTTGCATATGCTATGTCATGACATATAACTGATATAGGGGAATTAGAAAATAGGCTTCCGTACGTATGCCGGAGCCTATGATGACAGTTTCATTATTTATATTTCTTTTTGACTACCCAGCAATTGCCGTCTTTCCAGAACTCTTTTTTGCTGTCGTAATCATCTTTTTTGCGATGATGATCATTTTTCCAGCGTTTTTTGTGAGAGCGGTACGACTTTTTGTAGCTGCGAGATTTTCTGTGTGAACAGAATGATTTTTTGTAGCTGCGAGATTTTCTGTGCGAACAGAATGATTTTTTGTAGCTGCGAGATTTCTTGTGTGAGCAGTAAGATTTTTTGTAGCTGCGAGATTTCTTGTGTGAGCAGTAGGATTTTTTGTAGCTGCGAGATTTCTTGTGTGAGCAGTAAGATTTTTTATGGCTGCGAGATTTCTTGTGTGAGCAGTAAGATTTTTTATGGCTGCGAGATTTATTGTGTGAACAGTAAGATTTTTTATGGCTGCGAGATTTTTTGTGTGAGCAGTAAGATTTTTTATGGCTGCGAGATTTCTTGTGTGAGCGGTGCGACTTTTTATGACTGCGTTTTTTTCCACGAGGCTCTTGGTATAAATAAGTTTTTAAACCTTCTTTTTTTGCGGATTTCACCGCTTCTTTGATATCAGAATGGGAATAGTGGCCCAATTGAAATCCTCCTTTTTTTAATTGTTTTTAAGGATGAAGATCCTTACTACACACATAGTACGCACGATTGTAAAAAGTGTATAAGTGTTCCGCTGAGATCTCACAAAAATAAAAGCCTAATTTTGAAGGGGGACTACGGATGAAGAATCAATCAAATTTGCCTCTTTATCAGCTGTTTATTCATCCAAAAGACTTACGGGAATTAAAAAAGGATATATGGGACGATGAACCGGTTCCGGCTGTGTTGAAAGTGAATCAGAAAAGATTTGATATCGACATTGCTTATCGCGGATCTCATATTAGGGATTTCAAAAAGAAGTCGTACCATATTTCCTACTATCAGCCGAAAACATTTCGCGGCGCCCGCGAGGTTCACTTGAATGCGGAATATAAAGATCCTTCCATGATAAGAAACAAATTGTCTCTCGATTTTTTCTCAGAGCTGGGGACGCTGTCTCCAAGGGCAGAATTTGTGTTTTTAAAGGTAAATGGAAAGAATGAAGGAGTGTATCTTGAGCTTGAATCCGTGGATGAATATTATTTAAGGAAAAGGAAGCTGGCGGACGGAGCGATTTTTTACGCGGTTGATGATGATGCTAATTTTTCTCTCGTGAGTGATTTGGAGAGGGAAACGAAGAAGTCGCTTGAGCATGGGTATGAAAAGAAGACAGGGACTGAGGAAGATGATTTTTATTTACAGGATATGATCTTTAAAATTAATACTGTCCCTAAAGCCCAATTTAAAACAGAAGTGACAAAGCACGTGAATATCGATAAGTATTTGCGCTGGCTGGCCGGCATTGTGTTCACCTCAAACTATGACGGGTTTGTCCATAATTACGCTTTGTACAGAAGCGGGGAAACCGGATTATTTGAAGTGATTCCTTGGGACTATGATGCCACCTGGGGCAGGGATATCCATGGGGGGCGGATGGCTGCAGATTACGTAAGAATTCAAGGATTTAATACATTGACCGCCCGCATTTTGGATGAACCCGAATTTCGCAAATCCTATAAGCATCTCCTAGAAAAAACGCTCCAATCTCTCTTTACAATTGAATATATGAAACCAAAAATATTGGCGCTTTATGATCAAATCAGGCCGTTTGTCCTGATGGACCCATATAAAAAGAGTGATATTGAACGTTTTGACCGTGAGCCGGAAGTGATTTTTGAGTATATTAAAAATCGTTCACAATACATCAAAAGCAATTTAAGTATTTTGTGAATCCATGATTATAGGTATTCGCTGAAAATCAGACAATTAGGCTATTGAATTAGTTCAAGAAATAACTGTGACACGTATAAATGCAATATATTTATCATCTATGTATAAATGACTAGGAGGGTAATGAATGAGCAAGAGGAGAACAAAAAATTATTCAAATCATGATATATCTTACTATCATTTTTTGCATTCAATGCAAGATAAAATTGTCACTGTATATCGAGGAGGTCCCGAATCTAAAAAAGGAAAATTGGTAGCTGTAAAATCAGATTATATCGCTTTACAAACTGAAAAAAAAACCATTTATTATCAATTGGATCATGTAAAAAGTATTACAGAGGATACCAATAATAGCACAACAACAATTGAGACGGCAGAAATGGCTGATGCTGATGATTTTCACAGCTTAATCGGACAATTAATGAACCAATCCGTTCAATTAAATCAAGGCGGTCCCGAATCTAAAAAAGGAAGTTTGGTGTGGCTAGGAGACGATTACGCTGCGTTAAACACAAGTGAGGATGGAGTAGTTTATTTTAATATTCATCACATCAAAAGCATAAGTAAACATGAGTCCGCTTTAAATAAAGAAGGACATACGCCAAGTGTCTTGGAAGCTGATAACCTAAACGAAGTTTTTAAGAGTTTAACTCATAAATGGGTTTCGATTAATCGAGGAGGACCAGAAGCAATTGAAGGTATCCTCGTAGATAATGCGGATGGTCATTATACTTTAGTGAAAAATCAAGAAGTGCTTCGCATATATCCTTTTCATATCAAGAGCATCAGCTTAGGCCCAAAAGGCTCTTACAAAAAAGGTGATCAAAAGAAAGAACATGATGATAAAGAAGAAAGCAAAAATGATATAGACCAAAAACAAAAACAAGAAAAAGAGGGGGACAGTAATTCGTTAACATCTTCAAAATCACATAGCTCATCAAGTTCGTCCAAATCAAATAAACTGTCACCGAAATCTTCAGATTATCAATCGTCAAAATATGATCGTTCGTCAGATACCAGCAGTTCGTCCAAATCATATCGGTCACCAAGATCTTCAGATTATCAATCGTCAAAATATGATCGTTCATCAGACACCAAAAGTTCGTCCAAATCATATCGGTCACCAAGATCTTCAGATTATCAATCGTCAAAATATGATCATTCATCAGACACCAAAAGTTCGTCCAAATCATATCGGTCATCAAGATCTTCAGATTATCAATCATCAAAATATGATCACTCATCAGACACCAAAAGTTCGTCCAAATCATATCGGTCACCAAGATCTTCAGATTATCATAGCACCGGAAGCCAAAAGGAAGATTATAGCTATGAAACGATTGTCAAAACGATAGACTATCATTGGAAGCGCAAATTTTAATAGATAATGAAGGTGCATCAATAAAGTGATGCCCTTTTTCTCAATTAAAGGGGGAGAATGGTGAAAGGTTTGAATCAATTTCTTGACACAGATGTTGATGTTGTCATTTCAGGAGATACAAGATTTGTTGGCACACTTATAGATATTGGACAGGATATTTTTGTTATATTTAATGGCTGCAATTATCTTTATATTCCCTTGCTGCATCTCCATCAAATGAACAAAGCAATAATAAATACGAATACTGGGAAACCAATTTTAAGAGATCCGGAAGATACAATAATGCAGACGGAACATAATAGTTTTTCTTACAGAAACACATTAAACAATGTGAAAGGCAAATTTATTGAAGTTTATGTAACTGGGGATCGGTCGATACATGGATATGTTACCAGTGTTTTAAATGATTATATTGTATTTTTTTCACCTGTATTTAAAACACTTTTCATATCTATGCATCACTTAAAATGGTTTACCCCTTATTCAACAGAGCAAACGCCGTACACTCTTGACAACTCTCAATTGCCTGTCGTACCTTCCAGTGTTTCACTTGTACGTAATTTTGAGGAGCAGATCAAAAAATATGTTGGCCAATTGGTTATATTTGATATGGGGGAAGTGCCAGAAAAAGTCGGTCTATTAAAAGATGTATCTAATAATATCATTGAGCTTATTAACGCAAGTGGAAAGTCAATCATTTGGAAGTTAAATCATCTAAAGACAATGCATCTCCCCTAGCGTAGCCTCTACTGAAAATAAACTGCCCTCGAATAGCAGAAGGCAGTTTTTTATTTCATACACTGCTAAAGAAATAACCAACTGATCCAAAAATATAAACATGTTAATGTAAAAAGAACAGTCAGCGGAATGATTAAAATGGTTGTTTTTAAATATTCACCCCAAGAAATACTTTCATCATGCTGTTTTAATATATGCATCCAAATAAGTGTTGCTAATGTTCCTATAGGTAATAATAAGGAACCAATATCACTGCCAATAATATTTGCCAAGTAGATGATTTTTGCTGTAGAAGGATTCAGGCTCATTTCTGTTAAAGTAAAAGTACTGATCATTAAAGCCGGATGATTGTTGAATAGATTCGAAAAAACAGAGGTAGAGATACCCGATACAAAAGTAGCATAGGAGAGGCTTCCAGAAACCATTGGTTTGAAATGATTTACAATTAATTCAGTGAATCCTATATTGTGCAGCCCATAAATGAGGACATACATAGTAAAAGCAAAAATAAAAATGTGCCAAGGTGCCTTGAAGAACAAGTCTCTGGGAGAGGTTTTGAAATAAACCCATCTCCAGGCCAAAAGGATAATTGATCCGATGACAGCGACAAGAGGAACGGAGATACCGGTATATGACGCGGCAAATAAGCTGATTCTGACGAGAAAAACAAATGCGAGTACAAATAACATTATCTTTGTTTGATTTCGTTCCGGTATCGGAGCTGATGGCGAAAGAAGGGGATGGTACCTTCTGTGTCGCAGAGACTGAAAATGGTTCGGTATATCTGGCAGGCTTTTTGGAAGACGTTTATAAAAGAAAATAAACAGTAGGCAAGCCATAAAAATGAGTCCCATCATACTAGGGACAAACATCATGGCAGTGTGCAAATATAAATCCATTCCAATCATTTTGAGAGAAATTAAATTTACAATATTACTTACGCCGATCGGTGCGCTGGAGGCTGTAGCTATTAAAACGCCGCTTATGAGATAAGGGGTTTTTTGATGTTTTTTCAAACCTAAATATTTTAAAACCAGCAAAAGGATGGGGGTTGTGATCAAAACGCTCCCATCATTATTTAGGAAAATGGTCATTAAAAAGCAAAGTGAATTGGTTAACCAAAAAAGCTTGATGCCTGATCCCCTGGATTGTTGGAGCAGCTTTGCAGCCACCCAATAAAAGAACCCAAAACTTTCTAATGCAATGGCCATGATCATAGTGGCAAGAATTGTGACCGATGCACCCGTGACTTTTGATCCTATTTCTCCTAAGTCGGTCAATGACACACTTCCGCATAATAACACCATTAAAGCGCCTATTGTCGCGGGGATAGCTTCATTTAATCCTTTCGGTCTCCAGAAAATAAAAATCATTGTTATGAAAAAAGCGAGCAATGTTAATATACTCGTGAACTGTGTAATATATTTCACCTCTCTATCTATCATTCTAAAATCAAACGATTGTCATACGCTTACTAGTATCCTTGCCAACTATTTGTACTGTATGTATACGTATACTGATATGAAGTTGTACTAAGCGATTATATTATATTAATTAAAATTCCATGAGAATCCCAAAAGAAAAAAGAGTTTGCAAGTATCATTTCAGGTACTTGCATCACTCTCTTTAGTTCTTAACTGCTGACAATTTGAAATATTAATAAATTGCTTCAAAAGCGGATTTTGATTGTCTTTGCGATAGGCGATAACCCATTCGGCATTCAGCTGTATTTTATCTATTGTTCGATAAGTCACATCCAAGTTAAATAATTTTTTAGCTGAGGAGGGTACAAATGTAATCCCGATGCCGGCGCTGACCAATCCAATGACCATTTGATATTCAGTCGCTTCTTGTACAATGTTTGGCTTAAAGCCAGCCTGCTCACAAAATTGGATGAAATCAATGTATAAAGTAGGCCATGCTTCCTTGGCTACAGTAATAATCGGTTCATCTCTCAAATCTTCAATTGTAATGGCTTCCTTAGATGTTAACGGGTGTTGTTTAGGCAAAGCTAAAACACAAGGGCTGCTTTGGGCGATTTCAGTATGCAATGCTGTGTGCTGTAAAGGAGGATGAAGTATACCAATATCAATGTTGCCCTTTAGCAGCTCCTCTTGCTGCCTAAACGAGGATATTTCACGTAATTCTATTTTTACTGATGGGAATTTTTTACGATATTCCCGGACAATCGGCGGCAGAAATTCATATGTAGCTGATCCGACAAAACCGATAACGAGATGGCCGTGCTCGCCGCGAGCCGTCCGCTGTGCCAATTCAATCGCTTGATCAATTTGCATCAAAGCCGTGCGGCAGTGATTTAAAAATATTTCTCCGGCTGCGGTTAGTTCCACAAATCGTTTTGTCCTCTTCAGAAGCGTCACCCCGACTTCTTTTTCCAGCTGTTTGATCTGCTGGCTGAGAGGAGGCTGTGTCATGTTCAGCCGAAGCGCAGCTTTCCCGAAATGAAGCTCTTCGGCAACTGCGATAAAGTATTGAAGGTGGCGAAGCTCCATCAATCATGCATTCCTTTCTTAGGTTAATAATTCGTAATACATATTAATCATAAGTCGAATTGATATTGGAGGTCAATTTCCAAAGAGTGTATAGTGAAACGTATCACAAGATTTATTTAAATTTTTATGTTTAAAATGCATAATAAGGAGTGAGGGTGTTGACAAAAGCAACAAAAGAACAAAAATCCCTTGTGAAAAACAGAGGGGCGGAGCTTGTTGTTGATTGCTTAGTGGAGCAAGGTGTCACACATGTATTTGGCATTCCAGGTGCAAAAATTGATGCGGTATTTGACGCTTTACAAGATAAAGGGCCTGAGATCATTGTTGCACGGCATGAACAAAATGCGGCATTTATGGCGCAGGCTGTAGGCCGTTTAACTGGAAAACCGGGAGTCGTTTTAGTCACATCAGGACCGGGTGCTTCTAACCTGGCAACGGGACTGCTGACTGCAAACACTGAAGGTGACCCTGTCGTTGCGCTTGCTGGAAACGTTATCCGTGCCGATCGTTTAAAACGGACTCATCAATCATTGGATAATGCGGCGTTATTTCAGTCGATTACAAAATACAGTGTAGAGGTTCAAGACGTAAAAAACATACCGGAAGCTGTTACAAATGCATTTAGAGCAGCGTCAGCAGGTCAGGCTGGGGCCGCTTTTGTGAGCTTTCCGCAAGATGTTGTGAATGAAGTCACAAACACCAAAAACGTGCGTGCAGTGGCATCGCCAAAACTTGGCCCTGCACCAGATGATGCAATCAGTGCGGCTATCGCAAAAATCCAAACAGCAAAACTTCCTGTTGTTTTAGTCGGAATGAAAGGCGGAAGACCTGAAGCGATTAAAGCGGTTCGCAAGCTTTTGAAAAAGGTTCAGCTTCCATTCGTAGAAACATATCAGGCTGCCGGGACTCTTACAAGAGAGTTAGAGGATCAATATTTCGGCCGTATCGGTTTATTCCGCAACCAGCCAGGCGATCTGCTGCTTGAGCAGGCTGATGTTGTTCTGACAATCGGCTATGACCCAATTGAATACGACCCGAAATTCTGGAATGTCAATGGAGACCGGACGATTATCCATCTGGATGAGATTCTGGCTGACATTGATCATGCTTACCAGCCTGAGCTTGAATTGATCGGGGATATCCCATCTACTTTGGATCATATCGAACATGATGCTGTAAAAGTGGATTTTGCGGAACGTGAGCAAAAAATCCTTTCTGATCTAAAAGAATATATGCATGAGGGAGAGCAGGTGCCTGCAGATTGGAAATCAGACAGACTGCATCCTCTTGAAATCGTTAAAGCATTACGAAATGCAGTCGATGATAACGTCACAGTGACATGCGATATCGGTTCACACGCGATTTGGATGTCCCGTTATTTCCGCAGCTATGAGCCGTTAACATTAATGATCAGTAACGGTATGCAAACACTTGGTGTTGCGCTTCCGTGGGCAATCGGTGCTTCATTGGTGAAACCGGGAGAAAAAGTCGTTTCTGTCTCTGGTGACGGCGGTTTCTTATTCTCGGCAATGGAGTTAGAGACAGCGGTGCGCTTAAAAGCTCCAATTGTACACCTTGTATGGAACGACAGCACATATGACATGGTTGCATTCCAGCAATTGAAAAAATACAATCGTACATCTGCAGTCGAGTTCGGAAACATCGATATCGTGAAATATGCGGAAAGCTTCGGGGCAACCGGTTTGCGTGTCGAATCACCAGACCAGCTGGAAGATGTTCTGCGTCAAGCCATGAATGCTGAAGGCCCTGTTATCATTGATGTCCCAGTTGACTACAGTGATAACGTTAATTTAGCGAGTGACAAGCTCCCAAAAGAATTTGGAGAACTGATGAAAACAAAAGCTCTCTAGCACTCTGCGCACCAAGACACTGTTTTCGAAGAACAGCACATTACTAAAGGAGTGAAGGGAATATGAAACAAGAAAGCAACATTCAAATGCTGAGCCGCGGCAAAAAAGAACAGCCCGTTAGCCAAGTTTATCAAGTATCAACAATGACTTCTCTTTTAGACGGGGTATATGACGGCGATTTTGAACTGTCAGATATTCCGAAATACGGAGACTTCGGTATCGGGACTTTTAACAAGCTTGATGGAGAGCTGATTGGATTTGACGGCGAATTTTACCGTCTTCGTTCCGATGGCACTGCGACGCCTGTGCAAAGCGGAGACCGCTCTCCGTTTTGCTCATTTACGTTCTTTACACCGGATATGACGCACAAAATTGATGCGAAAATGACACGTGAAGAATTTGAAAAAGAAATCAACAGCATTCTGCCAAGTAAAAACCTATTTTATGCCATCCGGATTGACGGATTGTTTAAAAAAGTGCAGACAAGAACGGTGGAACTGCAAGAAAAACCATATGTGCCAATGATTGAAGCGGTTAAAACACAGCCGATTTTCAACTTCGACAACATCAGAGGCACAATCGTTGGTTTCTTGACTCCTGCTTATGCGAACGGAATCGCCGTTTCTGGCTATCACCTGCACTTTATTGACGAAGGACGAAATTCAGGCGGACACGTCTTTGATTATGTGCTTGAGGATTGCACGGTTACGATTTCTCAAAAAATGAACATGAATCTCAGACTTCCAAATACAGCAGATTTCTTTAATGCCAATCTGGATAACCCGGATTTCGCCAAAGATATCGAAACGACTGAAGGAAGCCCAGAATAAAAAAAGCAAGCCCGCACATGTGCAGGGCTTGCTTTTTATTTGGCACTTTACCTGATTTTAGTTAAAATAACATTAAAATGATAAAGGTGTGGGTCTCATTGAAAATACTGGTTTTGGCTGTTCATCCTCAAATGGAAACCTCAGTCGTCAATAAGGCGTGGGCAGAGGAATTAAGTAAACATGACAATATCACTGTACGGGAGCTTTATAAGGAATATCCGGATGAAGCCATTGATGTTGCCAAAGAGCAGCAGCTGTGCGAGCAATACGATCGCATTGTGTTCCAATTCCCGCTTTATTGGTACAGCTCTCCGCCGCTTCTTAAAAAATGGCAGGATCTTGTGCTGACATACGGCTGGGCCTTCGGGTCAGAAGGGAAAGCTCTGCATGGCAAAGAGCTGATGCTGGCTGTTTCCACAGGAAGCGAAGCGGAAAAGTATCAGGCGGGCGGAGGGAATCATTATTCAATCAGTGAGCTCCTGAAGCCGTTTCAGGCGACAAGCAATCTGATTGGCATGACATATCTCCCGCCATATGTGTTTTATGGCGTGAAATACGCAAATGCTGAGGATATTGCGATCAGTGCAAAACGGTTAGCTGATTATATCCAGCAGCCTTTTTCTTAAAAAAGAAACGCCCTGTCCGGATTGGGACAGGGCTTTCTCTATTAAAAATCGGGTAATTCAGATAGGTTATTATCCTTTATGCCGTCTGGTTCACTTCGTAAAATGTCACGTCCGTATTTATGAAATACATCAACGTGAGCGATCTTTCCCGCTTTTGCTTCCGATAGCGCAGTGGGATAGTCCAGTTCTCTTCCTGTGTTCGTTTTCACCGCGATAATATTGTCTTCCTCATTTCTTCTGACCGCGATAATTTCTTCTTTTCCGGACGTATCAACTGGCTGATCGATATTTGTTTGCTTGGATTTATACGATTCATATGCCGCTTCAAATTGATCCATTTTTCCACCTCCATCCTTTAACGTAAACAAAAATGCTGTTGATCATGTATAGGTTTCGACACGGCATACGACAATATTTCCTGAGAAATATTGTCGTATGCGACAATTCAATCCATAAAGCGAAGAAAAAAGAGATTCCGTTCTGTAAACGGAATCCCTTTCGGTTATTTTGTCATCTGCAGGTCCTTTGTTTTGATATAACCTGTCTTACCGCCGTAATCTGCATAGACCCAATCAAAGTCAAAGCCGCCTTTTTTTGTTTTACTCCAGCCTAAAAAAGATACGCTTGTGTTAGCCGGGAGTGTCTTGATGCTTTTTCCTTCAGCGGATGTATATGCTTTCGTCTTTGTTTTGGTTTTTACCGTTGTTGCTGCCTTTACAATGTAATGAGTGGAGACAAAGCCTGTCTTTCCGTTTTTGTAATGAACCTTTGCCCAATCAGCGTTTGAAAACGAAATGAGCTTTAAGCTGTCGCCCAGATGGAGTGTGTCGGCTTTAGCGCTTGAAGCGGAGGCCTTTGTTCTGACATTCAGAGCCTCTGCTGAAACCAAGTATGAATCAATCGGATAGCTGTATAAATCATCAATGCTTACGTTTGTTTCTGGCTGTTGTGCATGAATTGTGTTTGCGCCGCCGGCAGAAGCCGCAGTTATTCCGGCTGCAAGTGCAAGTGTAGACAGTATTTTCGTGGGTTTGTTCATTGCGTTCCTCTCCTCACATAAGAGAAATAATCATTTCTATTATTCCTTTCACGTTTTGGCCGGTTGCTAAACATAAAAAAGGATCAGATAAAGATCTGATCCTTGGCATTATTATTTCGTTTCCAGTTTCAGAGGCGCTGATATTGTTTTCTTAACTTTCTTTCCATGTAAAATCTGATCCGCTGCTTCCGTTGCCAGTTTACCGATCAATTCAGGCTGCTGAGCGACAGTGGCTGAGAGCTTACCGTCTTTAATCGAAGAAATGGCATCCTTATTTCCGTCAAAACCGACGACTAAAATATCTTTGCCGGAGCTGTTAATCGCTTCGAGAGCTCCAAGCGCCATTTCATCATTATGAGCGAAAACCGCTTGGATATCCGGGTGTCCTTGGAGCAGGTTTTCCATGACAGTCAGGCCTTTAGTGCGGTCAAAGTCAGCTGATTGTTTTGTGACAACGTCCAGCTTTTGATCTGCGATTTTGTGAAAGCCTGAACCGCGTTCCCGTGTAGCGGAGGCACCCGGAACACCTTCAAGCTCCGCTACCTTAGCACCTTTTCCAAGCTTGTCTGCGATGAACTCTGCGGCCATTTCTCCGCCTTTTACATTGTCTGAAGCCACGAGGGTTTCTATTTTGCCTTGTTCAGCGGACCGATCGATGGAGACGACAGGCACACCGATCGAATTTGCAGACTCTACTGCCGTTGAAATAGCCGAAGAATCAGTTGGATTAATTAACAGGGCATCAACGCCTTGCTGAATTAAGTCCTCCACATCACTTGTCTGCTTGGAGGAATCATTTTGTGCATCGACGATGATGACCTTCATTCCGCGCTTTTCCGCTTCTTTTTCAATTCCCTTTTTTAAAGAAACAAAAAAGGGATTGTTAAGCGTTGAGATCGACAAGCCGATGGTAAATTCCTTTTTCTTATCTGAGTTTGATGACTTCGCCCATTGGGGAGGCTGGAGCGAACAGGCGCTCAATACAAACAGTGACAGCGTCAAAATGACGGATACAGCCTTTTTCATGTAAAACCCTCCTATGCTGACTTTTTGCGGTCTAATAATACCGCGATTAAAATGACAATCCCTTTAACAACCAGCTGATAAAATGATGAGACGCCAAGCAGGTTGAGTCCGTTATTGAGTGTGCCGATAATCAGCACCCCGATTAACGTTCCGACAATGCGCCCGCGGCCCCCGGAAAGACTCGTTCCGCCTAAGACAACCGCCGCGATGGCATCCAGTTCATATGATTCTCCAGCTGTCGGCTGTGCTGAGTGGAGACGGGAAGTCAAAATCGCGCCGGCAAGGGCGGATAATAGACCGGCTAAAGCATAAATCATGACTTTTACACGTGTGACTTTTATGCCTGAGATGAGTGCCGCTTTTTCATTGCCGCCAATTGCGTATGTCCGGCGCCCGAACGGCGTTTTGTGTAGCAGCACCCAAAGGATAACAAAGGCGAGAACCATTGTAATTGCAGGTACTGGAATTCCTAAGAAATAACCGCGGCCGAACAGCTGAAAGGCATAGTTAGTGCCAAGCCCTGTGATCGGGTTTCCGTCTGTATACACAAGGGTAAGTCCGCGGAAGACAGTCATGGTCGCAAGCGTCGCGATAAAAGGGGCCATTTTCCCTTTTGTGATTAACAGTCCGTTGATCATCCCGAGAAGAGCGCCAATCAGACAGCCTATGATGACGGCGAGAATCGGGTCGACACCAGATACAATCATACCCGCGACTAAGGCGCTGGACAGGGCGAGAATAGCCCCGACAGAAAGATCAATGCCGCCAGTTAAAATAACGAAGGTCATGCCGAATGCGATCAATCCGTTAATCGCTACCTGCCGAAGCAGGTTTAAAATATTCAGAGGCTCCAGGAAGCTCGGGTTTAAAATCGATACGATCATAACGAGAATAAATAAACCGAGAAACGGGCCGAGCTTCTGCATGACGCCATCGAAGTGAATCTGTTTTTGTTTTGTTTGCTTCAGTTGTTCCGTTTTCATGTTACCGCCCTCCCGTGGCAAGTGTCATAATTCGTTCTTGCGTCGCTTCACGCGCTTCGATGTCTCCGCTGATTCTGCCTTCATGGACGACGATGATTCTGTCACTCATCCCGAGTATTTCCGGCAGCTCTGATGACACCATAATGATGCCGACACCGCGTTCAGTGAGCTCGTTCATCAGCGTATAGATTTCCCGTTTCGCACCCACATCCACGCCTCTTGTCGGCTCATCCAATATGAGCACTTTTGGGCCGATACCGATCCATTTGGCAATCACGACCTTTTGCTGGTTGCCGCCGGACAAATGGCGCGCGTGCGTTTCTGGTGAAGCCGTTTTGATGGTCAGGCGTTTTATGAGAAGGTCTACAAACTCTGCTTCCCGCTTGTGATCAATGATGCCCTTTGGAGAAAAACTGGCCAAATTGGGCAGCGCAATATTTTCCCGAATCGATGTGTCGAGCAGCAGTCCTTCATCCTTACGGTTTTCCGTAATAAAACCGAGCCCTTTTTTCACAGCATCATACGGATTTTTAATAGCAGTCTTTTTTCCTGCAATCCAAATCTCACCCGAATCGAGCCGGTCAATGCCAAACAGTCCTCTCATTATTTCTGTTCGTCCGGCTCCCATTAAACCGGAAACGCCGACAATTTCACCGGAACGGACATAAAAGCTGATATCTTCAAAGCTTCCTTTTGAGGAGGCGTTTTTCACCTCAAATATTTTGTCTCCGAGTGAAGGGACGCGTTTAGGATACCGTTCCGTCAGCTCACGTCCGACCATTTTTTTCACGACCTCGTCAAAATTGGTTTCTGAAATGTTTGTTGTATCAACGGTTTTTCCGTCACGCATAATGGTGATTCTGTCGCAAATCGTAAAAATTTCTTCCATTCGATGTGAAATGTATACAATGGAAACACCGTTCTTTTTTAAAGCTGTAATGACGTCAAACAGCTTGCTGATTTCCCGTTCAGTCAAAGCCGCGGTAGGTTCATCCATAATGATCACCTTGGCATTTGTCATGAGCGCTTTTGCGATTTCAATCATCTGCTGCTGTCCGACGGAGCATTCACCCGCTTCTTGATCAAGTGAAAGAGAGACGGATAGTTTATCAAATTGTTCTTTTGCTAGCGCTTTCATTTTTCTGGTTTGTAAAATACCAAATTTCGTTGACATTTCTTTTCCGATAAATAGATTCTCAAGTACGGACATGTCCGGCCAGATATTCAGTTCCTGATGGATGAAGGCGATTCCGTGCTGCTCAGCTTCCTTCGGATTGGAGAAATACGTCTCGTTACCATTTATGGTGATCCGTCCTTTGTCCAGTTTGTGCAGACCAGTCAGGATGTTCATCAGGGTGGACTTGCCGGCGCCGTTTTCTCCCATCAGTGCGTGAACTTCGCCAGGCTTGAGCTGAAAAGACACACCTGAAAGCACCTGGTTTTTTCCGAATGCTTTATGAATGTCATTCATTTCGATTTGCATATCGGTCCTCCTTTCTAGAAAAGCACACCCGCCTGCAGGATGCAGTTGGCGTATGGTGTGAATTCTCCTGTTCGTATGACAGCTTTAGCTTCTTTAGTCAGCTCCTTAAATTCCTCGTGGGGAAGGCAGTCAACTGCCTCTTCAGAAAAAAGGGTTTCTATAAAACTCGCATTCTCTGGATTGGATACCTTTATTTCGGATGCGACAATTACTTTTTCAACCGCCATTTCATCTGCCAGCACTGCGGCTACATCCCGGAAAGCCGGGAAACCCGGCTTCAGTGAGAGATCAATTTTCAGGACGCCTTCAGGAACGGGCAACCCTGCATCAGCGATAACAATTTTGTCAGTATGGCCTAGGTCAGCCAATAGCTTAGCAAGATGACTGTTCAGTATACCGTGTTTTTTCATGACAGCAGCTCCTCTACTTCTTTTCTGGATGGCATCCCGCCTTGAGCGCCGAAAGAACATACAGATAGGGAAGCGGCGCGGTTTGCGAACCGTAATGCAGCTTCAATATCTTTTCCCTCCGCCAGGGCCACTGCAAGAGCCGCGTTAAACGTATCACCCGCCCCGGTTGTATCGACAGGCTCAACAGGGAAGGAAGGGATGATCCGCTCTTTGCTGCCGGATGAATAGCGCACGCCTTGTTTGCCTTCAGTGGTAAAGAGCTTCGCCGGATAAAGCGCCAATGCTTCAGAAACCGTCAGCTCCGGAAATAAGATCGCCGTCTCATGTTCATTCGGCGTAAGATAGGTGGCATGGTCAATGGTTTCCTGCTTCAGCGGGCGGGCCGGTGCCGGGTTAAGCATGAT
Source organism: Bacillus sp. 2CMS4F (assembly GCF_023161785.1). Lineage (NCBI taxonomy): Bacteria > Bacillati > Bacillota > Bacilli > Caryophanales > Bacillaceae > Bacillus > Bacillus sp. 2CMS4F. The sequence continues at coordinate 41,483 of NZ_JALNTO010000016.1, read as the reverse complement.
CGGGATGTCGTGAGAATGGCAGTATCTGCACACTTCATCAACCGTTTCTTCCGGGATTTCCTGCTGAATCAGAACCATATCGATATTTTCAAGTTTTTCAAGAGCGTCTATCGCATAAGATGGGGTGATCTCATCATTTGCGCCTTTAACGACGACAATACTGTTATCACCTTCGGCAAGCACGATGTGGGCGGTGCCGCTTTCTTTATGTGTAACCGGTTTCATATGGTCGGTGCGTACACCGTTTGCTTTTAAATTATTCATGATGGCTGTTCCATAATGATCGTCACCAACCTTGCCAATCATAAAAACATTGGCGCCGAGTCTGGCGGCGGCAACAGCCTGATTCGCGCCTTTACCGCCCGGCACAGTTTGAAATGAAGTACCCAGTACGGTTTCGCCCGCGTTTGGGCGTTTGTCTGAGGTGACCACCAAATCCATAGAACAGCTTCCAATCACACAAATATTACGCATCGTTTTCTTCCTTTCTTGTCGTGTTTCTTCTTATATACATGACGGGCATTTGAATCGCCGTTTCTGCGAGAGGCTGTTTTTTTATGAGGCTCAAAAGAAGTTTAGCCGCTTCTTTACCCATGTCATATGCCGGCTGTTTAATCGTTGACAGCGGCGGAAACAGCAGCTCGCTTTGGGGAATATCATCGTAGCCGATAATTTGAATATCCTCGGGCACTTTTTTCCCGCGCCGCAAAGCTTCATGCAAAACAGCCGCTGCTTGAATGTCATTACTGGCAATTACCCCGTCTGTCTCAGGATATAAGACAAACAGCTCCTTTGCCAGTGCCTGTGCATCCTTAAAAGAAAAGGACGCCGTCTCGATGATCTGAAAATCAACACCCGCCTGCTGTAATACCTCTAGAGCGCCGTGAAAGCGGTCTTGGGCAGTCGGCAGGTGAGCAGGGCCCTTCAGGAGCGTAATGTGTTTGCTTTTTCCATGAACAATTGCTTCCGCTGCTAATTTTCCTCCGGTATGTCCGTCACTGGATACAGAAGGAGCGCCTTCAGGTGTTCTGTCCAGGAAAACGACTGGCTGATCAATGCCGCTGTATTCCTCAAGATGCGGATAATTTGTTGCAGCAATAATACCTGCGACATGATTTTGTTTAAAGGTTTGAAGGTATTCAAGTTCTTTATTTAATTCCTCGTCACTGTTGCCGAAAATAAGCCGATAGCCTTCCCGGTTCAATTCATCCTCCGCGCCGCGGGCAAGCTGGGGGAAGAAAGGGTTTGTAATGTCCGGAAGCAAAAGCCCGATCAGCCTGGATTCTCTTTTATAAAGAGATCTGGCGACTTCGTTCGGATAATAGTTCAGCTTCTCCATGGCGGCCATCACACGTGTTCTCGTTTCTTCATGTACATAGCCGTTGTCATTCAGGACGCGGGAGACCGTTGCAACTGAGACACCCGCGGCTCCCGCGACATCTTTAATTGTAGCCAACACAGCTCCTCCTCATTTGTGTAACCGTTTACATAGATAGATTATCATGAACATTCCGTTATTGGCAATAAGAAAAAAATAAAACATGGCGATATAGCAAACCGAACTGTAAATGGTGTATAAATATGAGAATTTAAAGATATTCACGCTTTTTTTGACAAAGTCTTCACAAATCTGGATGAACATTTCATGAACGAATATTAAGTTTTATTAAAATTGTTTCAAAGTCATGCGATTAGACCTGTAAATAGGATGAAACAGATTAGACTATCCGCCCAGAAAATGTTTAATTATGTTAGAGAACCTGGACCTGTTTGTTTGCCGTTTTTATTGCAGGGGCCATTAGTCAATTTGGAATGGGCCTAATATTGTCTATTCCGTGCAGAAAGGATGACATTATGACCTTATCCTTAAGAAACAGGCAGAAATAATTTTATGTTCATAAGAACCGGAAACACGCATTGTATCAGCAAAAGCCTGATATACCGGGCCGGAAAAAAGATTGATTTGAAATGCATATTAAACTGAACATCCAAGGTGTGACTAAACGTCCAGAAGGAAATCATTTGGTAAATGAAAGCGCATTCGTTTTCGGTATTGAAAAAATCGATAAGATGTAAGTCCTGTCGATTTCCAAAAATAGAAAACACTTTGTAGGTACAAAATCTCTTTCAAAAGAGAAGTTTGGCTCAGTAGATTAGGGGAGATTATGTTACATAATGCCGATTGAGAATTCATAGTGATTCTATATACTGATGAATGAATTTACAACAATATAGAAGGAGATGTCGATAAGCAATGTGGTTACTCATTATAGCCTGTGCTGTCATACTGGTCATCGGAATATTAGAAAAACGGCGACATCAGAAAAACATTGATGCCCTCCCTGTTCGAGTGAATATTAACGGCATCCGAGGAAAGTCCACTGTGACAAGGCTGACAACCGGAATATTAATAGAAGCCGGTTACAAAACTGTCGGAAAAACGACAGGAACGGATGCAAGAATGATCTATTGGGATACACCGGAGGAAAAGCCGATTAAACGGAAACCTCAGGGACCGAATATCGGCGAACAAAAAGAAGTCATGAGAGAAACGGTAGAAAGAGGAGCCAACGCCCTCGTCAGTGAATGTATGGCCGTTAATCCGGACTATCAAATTATCTTTCAGGAAGAACTTCTTCAAGCTAATATCGGTGTCATCGTAAACGTGCTGGAAGATCATATGGATGTCATGGGGCCGACGCTTGATGAAATTGCAGAAGCGTTTACCGCTACTATTCCTTATAATGGCCACCTTGTCATTACAGATAGTGAATATACCGAGTTCTTTAAACAAAAAGCCAAAGAGCGAAACACAAAAGTCATCATTGCTGATAACTCGAAAATTACTGATGAATATCTTCGTAAATTTGAATATATGGTATTCCCTGATAACGCTTCTCTCGCATTGGGTGTGGCTCAAGCACTCGGCATTGATGAAGAAACAGCGTTTAAAGGAATGCTGAATGCGCCGCCAGATCCGGGAGCAATGAGAATTCTTCCGCTGATCAGTCCGAGCGAGCCTGGGCACTTTGTTAATGGGTTTGCCGCAAACGACGCTTCTTCTACTTTGAATATATGGAAACGCGTAAAAGAAATCGGTTATCCGACCGATGATCCGATCATCATTATGAACTGCCGCGCAGACCGTGTGGATCGGACACAGCAATTCGCAAATGACGTATTGCCTTATATTGAAGCAAGTGAACTGATCTTAATCGGTGAAACAACAGAACCAATCGTAAAAGCTTATGAAGAAGGTAAAATTCCTGCAGACAAACTGCATGATCTAGAGTACAAATCAACGGAAGAAATTATGGAATTGTTAAAGAAAAGAATGCACAACCGTGTCATATATGGCATCGGCAACATTCATGGTGCCGCAGAGCCGTTAATTGAAAAAATCCACGAATATAAGGTTAAGCAGCTCGTAAGCTAGGAGGAAATGCAGACATGTTCGGATCAGATTTATACATTGCACTAATTTTAGGTGTACTACTCAGTTTAATTTTTGCGGAAAAAACAGGGATTGTGCCGGCAGGGCTTGTTGTACCGGGGTATTTAGGACTTGTGTTTAATCAGCCGGTCTTTATTTTACTCGTATTATTAGTCAGCTTGCTCACCTATGTCATTGTGAAATTCGGTTTATCCAAGTTTATGATTTTGTATGGACGCAGAAAATTCGCTGCCATGCTGATCACAGGGATCGTCCTGAAAATTGCCTTTGATTTTCTATACCCGATTGTACCATTTGAAATCGCAGAATTTCGAGGAATCGGCATTATCGTGCCAGGTTTAATTGCCAATACCATTCAGAAACAAGGATTAACAATTACGTTCGGAAGCACGCTGCTATTAAGCGGAGCGACCTTTGCTATCATGTTTGTTTACTACTTAATTTAATGTAAGGTGTGTCAAACGATGAAAAAAGAACTGAGCTTTCACGAAAAGCTGCTGAAGCTGACAAAACAGCAAAAAAAGAAAACCAATAAGCACGTATTTATCGCGATTCCGATCGTTTTTGTCCTCATGTTTGCTTTTATGTGGGCAGGCAAAGCAGAGACGCCAAAGGTTAAAACCTATTCAGATGACGTTCTTTCAGCCTCATTTGTAGGCGATATTATGATGGGGCGCTATGTTGAGAGAGTAACGGAACAAAAAGGGGTAAGCAGTATTTTTCAATACGTTGAGCCTATCTTTAAAGCATCAGACTACGTAGCCGGAAACTTTGAAAACCCGGTAACTTATAAAAAGAACTATAAGGAAGCAGAAAAAGAAATTCATCTGCAGACAAACAAGGAATCCGTAAAAGTCCTGAAGGATATGAATTTCACGGTCCTTAACGGCGCGAATAACCATGCCATGGATTACGGCGCACAGGGTATGAAAGATACACTTGAAGAATTTTCGAACCATAACCTCGATATCGTTGGGGCTGGATACAGCTTGAGCGATGCGAAAAAGAATATCTCATATCAAGAAGTAAATGGGGTAACAATCGCAACCCTTGGATTCACGGATGTATCCGGCAAAGGTTTCGCGGCTAAAAAGAATACACCGGGCGTGCTTCCCGCAGATCCGGAAGTCTTTATCCCTATGATTTCAGAAGCGAAAAAACATGCTGATGTCGTAGTTGTACAGTCACACTGGGGACAAGAGTATGATAATGATCCGAATGACCGTCAGCGCCAATTGGCAAGAGCTATGTCTGATGCAGGTGCCGATATTATCGTCGGCCATCACCCGCACGTCCTTGAACCGATCGAAGTCTATAACGGGACCGTCATTTTCTACAGTCTGGGGAACTTTGTGTTTGACCAAGGCTGGACAAGAACCAGAGACAGTGCGCTGGTGCAGTATCATTTGAAGAAAAACGGAACGGGACACTTTGAGGTAACGCCGATTGATATCCATGAAGCGACACCTGCCCCGGTTAAAAAAGGCAGTCTGAAACAGAAAACAATTATTCGCGAACTGACGAAAGACTCTAATTTCGCATGGGAAGTAGAAGACGGAAAACTGACTTTTGATGTCGATCACAGTGACAAACTAAAATCTAAATAATGGAGTGATATAAGATGAAATTTGTCAAAGCCATCTGGCCGTTTGTTGCCGTTGCAGTCGTGTTTATGTTTATGTCAGCTTTCAAATTCAACGATCAGCTGACTGATCAGGAAAAGCAAAAAATCGATACAGAAATTCATAAAATTCAACAGCAGGAAGAAACGGCAAACGCCGCTAAATAACACAATAAAAAAAGAGAATGTCTTACGAGACATTCTCTTTTTTTTATTTGCCATTTCGAAAGCCAGCATATTCATTCTGTAAAAATATCAAAAAGTCTCTTAACATATCTAGAAAAATACCGATGTTAAAACTGCAAATAGAGGAGGAGATAATAAAAGTGAACACACTGGCAAACTGGAAGAAGTTTTTGCTTGTGGCCGTTATGATTTGTTTTTTGGTTCCTATTATGACAAAAGCGGATATTGCGGAGGCTGATGCAAAATCTGACCTGATCATCAGTGAAGCAAAGAAACTGCTTGGGTATAAGTATAGATACGGCGGTGAAACACCGAAAGAAGGCTTCGATTCATCTGGATTGATTCAATATGTTTTCGGTCAGGCTGATATTCATCTGCCGAGATCTGTGAACGACCAGTCAAAAGTCGGAACGGCAGTAAAGCCGGCAGATCTAAAACCAGGTGATATTTTATTTTTCAAAAAAGAGGGAAGCAGCGGGACTGCACCGACACACGCCGCTCTTTACATTGGAGACGGGCAAATGATTCACAGCACCCTATCAAAAGGGGTTATCGTCACAAACTACAAAAAAAGCAGCTATTGGAGCGGCTCTTACATTGGAGCGAAACGAGTCGCTGCCGATCCGGAGACTGCTGATGTGGCTGTTGTGCAGGAGGCCGAAAAATACCTCGGCATTCCGTACGTTTTTGGCGGAAGCACACCGTCAGAGGGCTTCGATTGCTCAGGGCTTGTGCAATATGTCTTTAAACAGGCGCTTGACATCTATCTGCCGAGATCAGCAGAGCAGCAGTGGGCAGTAGGCGAGAAGGTGGCGCTTCAGAACATTAAACCCGGTGATGTCATCTATTTCAGCAATACGTATAAAACAGGAATTTCGCATGCCGGCATTTATGCAGGAGGCGGAAGGTTCATTCAGGCGAGCCGATCTGAAAAAGTAACCATTTCTTACTTATCAGAGGATTATTGGAAATCTAAGATGACAGGCATCCGCCGGTTTAACAACCTGACGATTCCGAAAGAAAATCCGATTGTGTCGGAGGCGACGCTCTATATCGGGGAAGTTCCTTACAAAAAGGGCGGGGTTTCTCCAGAAACAGGATTTGATACTTCTGGCTTTATCCAATATGTTTACCAGAAAGCGGCAGGCATTTCACTGCCCCGATACGCGACGAGCCAGTATAAAGCGGGAACAAAGGTTGATAAGGCTGACCTGAAACCGGGAGACATTGTCTTTTTCCAATCAACAAGCTTAAACCCGGCCATCTATATCGGAAATGGCCAAGTCGTTCATGTCACATTAACAAACGGTGTAACCATTACCAATATGAATACGAGCAAGTATTGGAAAGATAAATACGCGGGAAGTATTCGGGTGCAATAAAAAACAAAGACTCCAGAATCTCTGGAGTCTTTTCTTTATGCATATTGGCCGGATAGAAGCTGATCTATAAAGTGGGCCACACCATTTTCATCATTGCTTTTCGTCACGTAAGTGCTTTTTTCTTTCAGTTCATCAATCGCATTTTCCATGGCGATTCGGTGTCCTGCCACTTCGAACATGGATAAATCATTCGGACTGTCACCAATCGCATAGATATCTTGCGCCTCAATTCCGTATTTGCCGGCAAGCTCAGTCAGCGCGCGCCCTTTGCCGGAAGAGGCTGGGAGAATTTCGATAATGTGCTTTCCTGAAGAGGTTTGCGCCAGTTTTTTATGATGCTTCAGTTCTTCCTTCGCATGTCTCAGTTTTTCCATATCAAAGGAGAAGCAAAGGAGCTTGTAAATGTTTTCGCTGCCGTCGAAAATCGATTCGATATGCGGGATCGGTTTGATGCCGAACTGCTTGAACTGGGTCATGGCCCCTTTCCACAATTCATCCATGTTTTCATCTGGATTGGCGCTCCTTAAAATGTCAAGCTCTGCTTGAAGCTTAGATTCGCCGTCAAAAGGAGAAAGCAGATGGTCATCTGTATAGACCTCGAAGTAAATATTTTTTGAGAGCAGGTAATCAGCGATCGCTTTGCCGGCCTCTTGATCCATTAATGTCCGGCTGATCAGGCGGTAGCCTTTGTCATGAACCGTTCCGCCATTTGCCGCGATGATAGGGATATCCAAGCCTTCCAGCAGCGCTTTAACATCAAACGTTGCTCTTCCTGTGCAAATGGTAACGAGGATACCCGCATCAAGCGCCCGCTTGATAGCCGCTCTGTTTTCATTAGAAATGCTGCTTTCCTTATTCAGCAATGTTCCGTCTAAATCAATCGCTATTAATTTCATATGTAGGGGAAACCTCCTTAATAATGAAGCTGCTTCGTGTAGTATGTTCAGCTTTCATACGAAACATAAACCATATAGGACAAGGCTAAACCTTACGAACCTATTTTTCAACAATGAAATATGTAAAACGGGATGGCTGCACGCCATCCCGTTCATTATACACCTAAATCGTTTTGCAGCTCTTCTTTCACTTCCTGCAGTTTTTCCTGATTCAATCTGAAATAGTAGACGCCGCCAGGCTCATAGTCATAGCCTGTCAGCTGGATGGATTCAACCGACTTCAGTGAAGTGATAAACGGGAACAAGCCAATGGCATCTTTAAGAGATAGATTCATTTTTAAGTTTTCTCCCATTGTATCCACAATATCATCATAAGCCGGAATGGAGCTAAGTGATTTTGATTTATCGATAATGGCTTTCAGCACTTCCATTTGTCTTTGTCCGCGTAAAAGGTCACTGTCAGCTTTACGTGTTCTTACGTAAGCCAGCGCTTCCTCTCCATCAAGCGTGTGTGTGCCTTGTTGAAGGACAACTTTTCCTTTTGTATCCTTTTTAATTTGCTGGATGACTTTATCGCTTTTTACGTTGACTGTAACGCCATTCAGCTCATTTACCACGTCTTCAAACGCAGTGAAGTTGCTTTCGACTACATAATCAACGGGAATATCAAACATTTCTTCAACTGTTTTCACACTTAGATCTACGCCGCCATAGGCGTGGGCATGCGTAAACTTATCATAGCCATGGCCTGGAATATTCACATAGGCATCGCGCGGAATGCTCAGCATTTTGGCTGTTTTTTCTTTGCGGTTAAAGGTAATCAGTACATTCGCATCACTTCTGGCCTGGTCTACCGTCTCACCGTTTTTCTCCCTGGCATCAATACCTAAGAGCAATACAGAGAAAGAATCCTTTCCAGGATCAAACTCTTTAATCCGTTTTACAGATTGTTCTCCGCGGGCAAGACTGACGTGAGCTTCTTTAGAAGCGTTGTTCAGTTTGACATAAGCGTATGTGCCGACAGAACCTGCGGCAATGATGAGAAAAGCCATTACACCGGCTAATAATTTCACCCATTTTCTTAGGCGTCTCTTTTTCTTCTTATGTTGTGATCGTTCTTCCATATCAATACCTCACGTTTCATTAATATTTGAAGCGTACCATTCATTTTGCCATAGGGCAACTGCCGATAAGACAATATTCGATAAAAATTCCTATATTTATATGTTTTTGTTTTTAGAGATTGATGATGATGTGCTGAATCACCTTCTATTGGACGCCGCTGGGGAAAAAAATGTTTCGGTGCAGTTGAAAAAAACGCCAGTAAATTAATGGATATTAGATGTCTGTACGTCTGCATAGGTTTATTTGCCGGAAAAATAGGCTAAAAGATTTCTAAAAAACTCCGTGGACAGTACCATTGGATCACTGATTGGAGAAAGGGAGTCATTTCTATGAAGAAGCAGTCAAATATATGGCTTTATTTTTTCGGCGCTCTTGGTGGCGCTTTGTACGGCTATGATACCGGCGTCATTTCGGGAGCCATTTTATTTATGAAAAAGGATTTAGGCCTCAACGCCTTTACAGAGGGACTTGTTGTCAGCTCTTTATTAATCGGAGCGATACTCGGTTCCGGAGCGGCTGGCAAGCTGACGGACCGTTTTGGCAGGAAAAAAGCGATTATGGCTGCCGCGCTGCTGTTTTGTATAGGAGGATTGGGAGTTGCGCTTGCGCCAAATACAGGAGTGATGGTGCTCTTTAGAATCATTCTGGGACTGGCAGTCGGAACATCGACAACGATCGTGCCGCTGTATTTGTCTGAGCTGGCGCCAAAAGAGAAACGGGGTGCGCTGTCGTCCCTCAACCAGCTGATGATTACGGTCGGTATCCTGCTTTCCTATATCGTCAATTACATATTTGCCGATGCGGAAGCGTGGCGCTGGATGCTTGGATTGGCTGCCGTACCCTCATTGCTCCTGCTCATTGGTATTTTGTTTATGCCTGAGAGCCCGCGCTGGCTGTTTACAAATGGTGAAGAGGACAAAGCGAAGAAAGTTCTTCAAAGGTTGCGGGGAACAAAGGATATTGATCAGGAAATCCATGATATTAAAGAAGCGGAAAAAGAGGACGAAGGCGGTCTGAAGGAGCTGTTCGATCCGTGGGTGCGCCCGGCGCTGATTGCCGGATTGGGACTGGCGTTTCTGCAGCAATTTATCGGTACGAACACAATCATTTATTATGCGCCGAAGACCTTTACAAACGTCGGGTTCGGAAACTCCGCCTCTATTTTAGGAACGGTCGGTATCGGAACAGTGAATGTTCTTATGACTCTTCTCGCCATTAAAATCATTGATAAAGTTGGAAGAAAGCCGCTGCTGTTATTCGGGAATGCCGGCATGGTGATCAGCTTGATCGTCCTGGCTATGGTGAATCTCTTTTTCGATAACACCCCGGCCGCATCATGGACGACAGTCATTTGCTTAGGCGTGTTTATCGTTGTGTTTGCCGTCAGCTGGGGCCCGGTTGTCTGGGTGATGCTTCCTGAACTATTTCCGCTTCATGTGAGAGGCATCGGGACTGGAGTCTCCACCTTGATGCTGCACGCTGGAACTTTGATTGTTTCACTAACCTATCCAATTTTAATGGAAGCCATCGGCATCAGCTATTTATTTCTGATTTATGCTGCGATCGGCATTATGGCGTTTCTATTTGTCCGGTTTAAAGTAACAGAGACGAAAGGAAAAAGCCTTGAAGAAATCGAGCAGGATTTGCGCGATAAAAACGGCCAGGGAGGATCGCCAGGTAAACAGCAGACAGCGGGAACGTAAATCATATTCAAAAGGGTGCTGCCAACAGGCGCACCCTTTTTGCTGCTTACCTCCCAACTGTTCCAAAATTAATGATTTTGAACGAAATATCGTATGTGAACTCTGCCTCAGTGAACGTTTCATCCCAATGCCCTTTTACTTTATTCCAGTAATCCGGGTATTGAATCCGAACGTAGTCAGATAAAAAGATAGGGTCTGCTTTATACGTATGCTGCAGCTGATCCATAATCTGCTTGATATCGTGTTTCAGCTTTTTCTCAAAAATGTTTTCCAGCTTACGCAAATAGCTCTCGCTAAAAGAATTTTCTCTTGGACTTTGATCTTCTGTCAGAATGCCTGTTGTTTTGACAGAAATATGAAAGACAGGCTTTCCATTCTGAATGGCAGGTTTGATTTTTGATTTGGACTTCTTAATCTCAAATGTAATCGGAGATCCTTTTTCTTCCGCCGGCATGACGCCGCCTTGGATCGTCCCCATTACCCATGTCAGCGCTTGTGTTTCATCCGCTGAAAGAAATCCGACGAGTTTATTGCTGCCGCTTTTAATAATGCCAGCCCCGTCATACTTTGCTTTTCCCTTTTGGTTTTTCACGGCTTGAATGAGAAAACTGTAGCCGTTTTGGCAATAGATAGAAGCTCTTCCGATCCGAAGCGGCATCATAATTTTCCCGTTATATCCGCTGTTATTTGTCAGATCAATCAGCTTTTCGGAAGGCATCGGCAGCTGCTGATTTGGACTTCCTTCCGTGAAAATTTCTCCAGCTTCTCCTTTGGCTGCCATCAAATAGCTGCTTCTCCTCAGCTCATCATCCCGGATAAAATGGTTGAACAATTGATCCATATTTTGATTTTTCATTAGCTTTTCTCCCAAAAGAATCACTTTCAAATGATCGCTATAGATAGGAGGGTCCTTGATGGATACATCACTGACCGCTTCGAGAATGGTTTTCCCGCGGGAGGTCACATTGACAAATTCCGGTTTTCCTGATGCTTGGCTGTCTTCACTTTGGGGAAGAAGGTTTTGATAGGTTAATTTATACTGATGGTCATCAGTTTCATCGATTGCAAGTCCCCTGGCGAAAGACAGTTTTTCAATATTTTTGACATCCCAGCATCCGCAAAGCAGCTGCAGCATCAGAACCATTGCTGCGAGCTTTATTATTGTCTTCATTGCAGCTGCCCCCTCCCCAGCTTCTTCTGTACCCAGCTCAAAAACCAGATGAGAAATGGTATGATAATGACACCTAAAAATGCATATCCGAGAAGTGAACCGTAATAAAACACGGCATTAAGATCGTCAGGAAGCATTGTGAAGAAAAATGTAACAGCCAGCAGTGCAGCAAGCAGCCACGGATTGTTTTTATTTTTTAGGTGAAAGACATCTGTTAATCCGATATGCGCGCCTTTAAAGGAGCCGAGCATACATGCAAATTGCTGAGCTGTCCAAGTCAATTGTAAAAACAGGTCAAATCGTTCAATAAAAATCCCTGGGATTTCTAATGCGTGGATGAGTGAAATGGTCGGCCACGTCACTGTTTTAGCTTCAGCCACACTCATACAGCCAATGACAATAAACAAAGTAATGCTGTAGAAAACAGTTGAGGTTGCAATGCCCAAAGCGACAGCTTTTTTAACCTTCTTCGGATCTTTCATAAAGGGAATGAGATAAAAAATGACTTCAAATCCTGAAAAATATAAAAGAGTTTTAGGAAATAAAGAGAAAAAACTTTGATAGCCGCCTTCAAATACGGGTCGGATAAAATCTAACTGAAACAAACGAAAGCTAAACATCAGAAGCATCAGAAAAATAATAATAGTAACAGGAAAGATATACGCATATACCTTCGCAATGGGGTAAACGCCTCCGGCCACATGATAGATGGCAACTGCCAGAAAAATAATGACGACAACCGCCATCGGCGTGTTTTTTAATAGAAAGAATGCGACAACCTCTCCCAAGACCCGGGCTTGAAAGCATACGATACCGATAAAATAAAGGGTAATAAATAAATTCAAAAAGAAACCGATCAATTTTCCGGCTGCAATGCTGTTGAGCTCAAAAATTGTTTTCCCGCTGTTTCGTTGAAGAAAAGGCAAAAATAACAGAGCAAAAATAATAAAAATAACGCCCTGAAGCAGGATCATAATCCATCCGCTCGGACTTTCGGTTTCAGCGGCTGAGCGGGGAAGGGTTAAGACACCGGCACCGATCATTGTACTGCTTACCATAATAAGCGTCTGCATAAATGTAAGCTTGTCCTCTGATTGCATCATAGCCATCACCTTTGTCTGATTTTATCTTTTGTGTCTTTACGGGTAGGTCTCCTTTTTAAAAATAGGGTAGGCATGCGAATCACAGTGTCCTTTAAATCTTGTCCGGGCTGTGCCATTATGGGAATAATGTAATCTTGGCCAAAGCTTTTCAGTCGCATCAAGTGGCCGATCACAAACAGAAAGACCATGATGACGCCATACATGCCAAGCATCGCGGCACTTATCATGCCCGCAATGCGAATGATCCGCAGCGGAAAGTTAAAGGCGTATGAAGGAACGGTAAAGGATGCCAATGCGGTAATTGATACAACTATGACCATCAGTGCGCTGACGATTTGCGCTTGTACGGCTGCCTGTCCAATGACAACGCCTCCAATAAGCCCAATCGTCTGCCCGATCGGTTTTGGCAATCTTAAACCGGCTTCCCTGATCAGTTCTATCGTAAATATCATAATAAAGGCTTCGACAAAAGGCGGAAAGGGCACATTCAGCCTGCTGCCCGCAATCGAAATGGCCATTCTCGTCGGCAAAAGACCGGTGTGGAAGGAAACGAGAGAAATATATAAGCCGGGCAAATAAATGGTAATCAGGATGCTTGAATAACGAAGCAAACGAATAAGAGACATTGTAATCCAGCGCTGGCTGTAATCATCTGGTGAATGAATAAATTCATCCACCGTTGCCGGTACAATCAATGCAAATGGTGTACCATCTACTAATATGGAGACCCGTCCTTCTAACAATGAGCTTTCTACACGATCAGGACGTTCTGTGCTTAAAATCGTGGGAAAGATTGAAAAGGGTTCATCTTCAATGAGCTGTTCAAGTGTGCCTGATTCCGGCAAATCATCTGTCGTGATGGATTTCAGCCGTTTAAACACTTCTTTTATGACATAATCAGGTGCAATATCCTGAATATAAGCGACAGCTATCTTTTTTTTCGTCCTTTTGCCTATTGTCATTTCTTTTATGACGAGATTAGGGTCACTCGTCCGCTCTCGCAAAAGCGCCGTGTTTGTCCGCAGTTTTTCAATAAAGCCTATCTTCGGCCCGCGTTCCACGATTTCTGAGGAAGGCTCTTCAAGGTTGCGCGTCATTAACGTTTTCGTATCAAATGCCAGCCCCGCGCTGTAACCATCGGCCAGCAAAATGGTATGTCCGGTAAAAATGAGCTGCTGTATTTCTTTTATTGTAGAAACAACGCTGTGATGATAGCCGAAAAAGAATGCTGATAAATCTTCAATCAAGCCTTCTTTTTGAGCTAACGCTTCTTTTTGTAAAGGAGAAATGACGTATTGCGCCAGAAGCTTATTTTCTGTCAAACCGTCAATATACAGCAGGCAAGCCTTCTGTCTGCTGTCTCCGAAAGAAAACGTATAAAACATGATATCGTCATTTTGCCCCAATTTTTTTTTCAATGTTTCTACATTGCGCTGGAGATCAGAGTCGATTTGCATAGTTTCTCTCCTTTATAAAAACATATTGACGGTTTTTCTTAATTTGTATCAAAAAAGGAGAATTATTCTTCATAAGGAAAAGGCTGAAACAAACCTTCTTGTGAAAGTGATATAATAAAAAGGAAGCGTTTTCTCAAAAAGGGGTCATTGATACATAATGCTTTGTACATATGTTGTCATTGAAAAGCAGACAGACATAGGGGCGTTTGTAAGGGGCACGCATCGGGAAAATAATGATCAGCCATTTAAAGGGGAGGGGTACGGATCATGACGCAATCACCGATTTTTTTCAAGCCAGTGTTTAAAGAAAGAATCTGGGGCGGCACCGCTTTACGCGATGTCTTCGGGTATGACATTCCATCAGAAACAACAGGAGAGTGCTGGGCCATTTCCGCTCATCCAAAAGGACCGAGCACTGTTGCGAATGGCCCGTATAAAGGAAAGACATTGACCGAGCTTTGGGATGAGCACCGGGAATTGTTCGGAGGCGTGGAGGGAGACCGGTTCCCGTTACTGACGAAGCTGCTGGACGTAAAAGAAGATATGTCGATTAAAGTCCATCCCGATGATTATTACGCTGGAGAGAACGAACAGGGAGAACTCGGCAAGACGGAGTGCTGGTATATTATTGACTGCAAAGAAAACGCAGAAATCATTTACGGACATACGGCCCGTTCAAAAACTGAGCTTGTCACAATGATTAACAGCGGTGACTGGGAAGGCCTGCTGCGAAGAATCAAGATTAAGCCGGGTGATTTCTATTATGTGCCGAGCGGTACGATACACGCTTTATGTAAAGGGACGATTGTGTTAGAGACCCAGCAAAATTCAGATGCCACATATCGGGTCTACGACTATGACCGTATCGAAACAAGCGGCAAGCCAAGGGAGCTTCATTTTGCAAAAGCCATTAACGCGGCGACCGTTCCCCATGTGGACGGATATATAGACGAATCAACCGAATCAAGAAAAGGAATAACAATTAAAACGTTTGTCCAAGGGGAATACTTTTCCGTCTATAAATGGGACATTAATGGAGAGGCTGAGCTTTCGCAGGATGAGAGCTTCTTGATATGCAGTGTAATAGAAGGAAGCGGTTCGCTTACGTATAGAAAAGAAACATGCCCGCTTAAAAAGGGCGATCACTTTATTTTGCCTTACAATATGTCCGACTTCATAATTAAAGGCACATGCACACTGATTGTGTCACACATGTAAACTTAATCTCACTTAGAGATTAAGTTTTTTATTTTTCAAAAATGGAATGGATTGACCTATAAATAGAGCATACGCGTGCCGATAAATAAACTAGTTTTATATACTCATTGAATAAGAAAGAGGAGAAGGAATGAAAAAGAGATTAATCGCACCGATGCTTCTGTCCGCCGCGTCCCTTGCCTTTTTTACCATAACCGGCTCTGCACAGGCTGCAGCGTATACGGACTACTCGATTTATAAGGTGGAGCCGGCAAAAACATTCAGTACAGAAAGCCAAGCCTCTCAGGCCGCCGCCAAATTGGAAAAAGACACAGGCTGGGATGCCTCCTATCAGGCTTCAGGCACAACAGCAACCTACCAAATTACCGCTACAGGCATACATAGCGAAGCACAAGCTAAAACCGTGCTGAGCGGACTGACAAAACAGACAGCCATTACAGGCACATCCAGTCCAGTCGGCAGCAAACAGCCGTATATGACCATCACGTCCGGCGCAATACCAAGTGAAAAACAGGCCAACACCCTGCTGGCCAAACTTAAGCAGGAAACAGGGGTATCCGGCGCTGTGAAGATGTCCGGCACAGCCCAGTTTTACATGAACGTGGTTACCTCGGAAATAGCAGATGAGATGAAGGTCAAGGAGCTTATCCAAGGCCTGACAAAGAAAACGGGGATAAAAAGCACGTATCAGCCCGTTACTCATGAAGTGTCTGTAACAAGCATTCAATCAGGCGCTATTATCGGAGACAGCAAGGCTGCGCAAGTCAAAAACGCATTCCAAAAAGAATCGGGACTGAAGGCATCATTAAAAGAAACAGCGAAAGGACAAGCCTATTACACGTTTACAACAGCCTCTATATCAGGTGAAGCCAATGCCAAGACTTTGTTACAGCAGCTGAAACAAAGTACCGGAATTACGGGAAGCTACAAGTCAATCAATCAAAAAACAACAGCAGACGTATACAATGTCCAATCGGCTTATTTCAGAGGGCTAAATACAGTGAAGGACGCCATCAGCCAAATCAAGAAAAACACTGGGGTGTCCGGGTATTATCAAAAGGTTGGCAAAAGCACATCATATACGGTAAACATGAAGAATTTGACAAAACAGCAGCTTCAAAAGGTCGACGCATTTTTCAAAAAGAAAAAATGGCATTACACGTCATCTGCCGTGAAAAAAACGGCAACGTCATCTGCCTATCAAATTACGACTGCACAGATTTTAGGTGAGCAGCAGGCCAACAAAGCTGCGGCCTTCTTCACACAGAAAAAAGTAAAGGCAACGAAAAAAGCGACTGGAAAAAAAGCCGAAAACCAATATCAGCTCATTTCTGAAGAAACAACAGACCAAGCAAAAGTTACAAAAGGTTTGAACGTTTTAAAGAAGAATAAGCTAAGTGCTGCAGCAAAAACAGTAAAAAAACAAACTGCCAACACGTTTAAAATTACAACTGAATCTCTGCTGGATGCGGCAAAAGTCAATGAAGCCATCACGTTCTTTAAATCGAATCAGATTTCAGCCGCAAGCAAAAAAACGGGTCAGACAGCAGGAAGTAAATATCAAATCACCACTGAGGCGATCATCAGCCAAGAGGACATCGATCGTGTACTTGCTTTTTTCAAAAAAAATAACGCCTCTGGCACAGCCGCGAAAACAGGCGCGACAGCATATACACAATACAAAATCCTGACATCTCAGCTCAGCAGCAAAACAGCATTGAACAATGGACTGAACTATTTTAAAGCTCAGCAGTTAAGCGCGAACTACACGACCAAAAGCAACACGCTTTATAAAATTAGCCTTAACGAGCAATTCACAGGCAATAGCGCAGCTTCAGCGGCATCAGCGAAGCTGAAACAATTATATGGATGGACATCATCCACTGTAAAAATAAAAAACGGTCCGCAAATCATGAAAACGAATTATAATCTCTCGCTTCGTGATATGGTTCAAAAACAAATGAAAGTCAGCCCGCAAACTGACGGTGCAGCTTACGTATCCCTCGCGTATATCAATACAGCAATCTCAACGGTTACAGCTGATGTACTCAACATCCGGTCAACGCCGGCAGTCAGTCCGACGAACGTCATCGGCCAATTAAAAAAAGGTGATAAAGTGAAAATCATCGGCCAGACAAACGGCTGGGCTAAAATCAATATGGGGTGGAGAAACGCTAGCAGCGATGAAGTAGGACAATACGTTGACCCGAACAACTTTTCCAAGGACAGCAAATACTACTTCCAATTTCTTAAGCTGTCACAGACAGCCGGCCTCAGCGTTGCCGAGGTCAATCAGAAAGTGCTTGCGGGCAAAGGCATCCTGACAGGGAAAGCAAAGGCATTTATCGATGCCGCAACTAAGTACAGCATCAACGAGCTATACTTAATCTCACATGCTCTCCTTGAAACAGGCAACGGGACATCCGATTTGGCCAATGGTTTAACCTATAACGGAAGGACCGTTTATAACATGTACGGAATCGGCGCATACGATAGCAATCCGAACTATTACGGCGCCAAATACGCATACGAGCAAGGCTGGTTCACACCAGAAGCCGCCATTATCGGGGGCGCCAAGTTCATAGGCTCATCCTACATTCATAACACAGCCTACAATCAAGACACGTTATACAAGATGAGATGGTCAGCCACAGCTGCACACCAATACGCAACAGACATCGGCTGGGCGTACAAACAAGTAAACCGCATGTACAGCCTGTATTCATTACTGGATGGATACACACTGTATTATGATGTTCCGGAGTATCAATAAATAAAAAAACACCTTTTGCCGCGGCAAAAGGTGTTTTTATTATTATCTTTTAAGAACTTTATCCTCTAACGGTTCCTCTTCCTGAGGGAAGACAATTTGATCAATGACACGTTCACTTGCTTTCCCATCCAGATCATCAAAGAAATAATGTACAAATGAATCAATTTGATCGAAGTTATATTTCTCTTCTTTAATAATAGAAATCATTTGCTCAGACGTTTTCGCAAGCGGGCCTGGGATAAAGTCAAAGTAATCGTAATAGAAATCACGTTTCCGAATATAATCATCAACATCATAGCTGAAGAAGATCATCGGTTTATTTAATAAAGCATACTCAAAGCATACTGAAGAATAATCCGTAATCAGAACATCCGTCACAAGCAATAGCTCATTGATTTCTCTGAAAGAAGAGAAATCATAAAAGAAATCGCTGTACTGATAAGGGATATTGGCGTCGTTCCGAACGAACGGATGTATTTTAAATAAGAAAATATATTCATCCTTTAATTCATGATACAGACGGTCAAAATCAAGTACCTCAAAAGGATAATGGGCTGATTGCTGTCCATTTCCGCGGAAAGTAGGCGCAAAGAGGATAACCTTCTTATCTTTAAGGAATGGATATTCCGTATAAAGACGTTCCTTCACAAATGCTTTTTTCGCTTCATCAAAGAAGAAGTCTGTTCGCGGAACACCGGTAGCAATCACATTCTCAATGTCCACGCCAAAGCCCTCTGCATAGTGCTTCCGTATATTTTCAGAGCTGACAATAACCTTGGTGTAGTTTCTGTGGTTTTTCGAATGCGGTGACGGTCCTCCCGGCAGTCCGATTCGGCTGTAGCCGAATGTCTTAAAGGCGCCGACAGCATGCCACAGCTGGACAAGATCAGCATTTTTACGGATTTTTAACGGATAAATAATCGGATAAAAATCATCTATAAAAATGATCTTGCTAGTCGCAAAATGATAAGCCATTGACATTAGTTCAGACAGGCTTTTTCTGTCACGTATGCTGCTCTTTAAGAAAAATTTAAAATCAAAGTTTTCTTCCCGTTTCAGCAGTTCCTCGTAAACAAATTCAAAGTTGCCTGTTAAATCAAGACGGCTGTCAGAAGCAAAGACGATCTTGTTCGACTTAATTGGAAGCAGGCGGAACACATCATAAGCAAAATGGAACAAGCTCGTATTCAGCTTACGCAAAAAGCGGTTTGCTTCTTTTCCGGTATCAAGCTCCAAAAGGCTCGGATCAATTTCCTGCAGTTTGTTGCAAGACAAATTAATCGTCTTTTCACTCTCATCATAGTTCACGATCAAATTAAACTTCATGAGCTTTTTAGCTGAATGAAATTCCATCTTTGTCGCATATACATCATTAGAGAGGAAACTGCTGACATTTCCGACCGTGTGCACTTCCTGGTGTTTGATATTTTGGTCATCGACTGCCTCGATTTCGAGAAACAGCTTATACTCGCCTTGTGGAAGAGGCTTGTCATTCATCAATTTAGAAAAGTTAATCTGTTGTGAAAATCCTGCCCATTTATAGGCTTCAGGCACATTTGAAGTATTGATCGATAACTGCTCTACAGGACAATCGCGCAACGAAACAGCTGTAAATAAAACACCATTGTTCACCAATAATAAACGTTTGCGGACCTGATCCTCTTTTTGCAGAGGCAAACCCTTAATATACATATAACCCGCAATCTTAAGGATCGACCCATTCCAAGAAAACTCAGAAATTTTTCTGACAGGCACTTGCTGATTTTCTTCGATACGCTTCGTTTTATCAAAAAGAGAAAAGACTCTGTTGTCTGTTGGATGAACGACCAGAGCTGTATTTTCTTTTTTCACTTTCTTTTTTGATCTGAAAAGTCTGTTCTTAATCTTTCTGGCAAGCTTCACTTTGTACCTCACTTTCTCCTAATCGGCACCAGATGTTAAAAATGATGAAATAAAATCGGCTACCCGCTCTGAAGATTTGCCGTCTTGATGGGTAATAAACTTCTGCGAAAAAGCTTCAATCCGCTTCGTATCAGCTTCATGCACATTCTCGATGTCTCGTACAAGCGATGTAACGTCTTTAGAAATCGGCCCGGGCACAAATGATTCAAATGGATAGTAGAAATCTCGTTCTTCTAAATAGTCTTCTAAATCCGGGCAGTAAAAATACATCGGACGCTTCAGCAGGCTGTATTCGAAAATGACTGAAGAATAATCGGTTATCAGTCCATCAGAGATTGCCATCAAATCATACAAAGAGTACGAATCGGATAAATCCAGCACAAAATCATCCTCTTCCGTACGCGCGTGCTGGCGCATATACGGATGAAGATGGAGCATGACGACATAATCTTTATGGTTTAGCGCTGATTTTAATTGTAGCAGATCAAGCGGGGTAGCGTAACCCTCTTGATGATGTCCGCTGCCTCGAAAGGTAGGAGCATACAAAAGCTTTTTCTTATGCTTAAGTTCAGGATAAGCCCGATCAAACTGATCTTGAACAGTGCGAATATGTTCCTGATCATAAAAATAATCTGTTCTCGGTATACCAAGAGGCAAAATCTGCTCTTGCTCCATTTGAAAAGCTTCAGCAAAATGCGGAACGGCAGCGGGTGCGCTGACAATCGCATAGTCATAGTTAGAATGCACAGGAACGATCTTCAGGTAATCGGAAGAAGGTCCAAACGGCTTGTTCACAATGCTGTAGCCAAATTTTTTAAACGCACCGCAAGCATGCCAAAGCTGGATGGCTACTGTTTCCTTTCGTTTGGGAACAACGTACAAAGGAAAATAATAATCATCCAACAACAGCACACGGCATGTGGCAAGATGATATAAAGAGCTGAAAAGATGAAGCAAATACGAAGCTCGTCCGCTCAACCCCTTATCCATCTTGCGAAATAGCAGGGTAATACGAAGAGACGGATCTTGCTCCAGCTTTTCATAGACTGCTTTGAAATTATCACTTAAATGATCCTCACGATAGGAAGCTATGACAACTTTGTTATGCTGTACTGGTAATAAAGCGCTCAATAGTTTATAAGCAGTGCCGAATACTCCTTTTATAATTCGTGTAAGGAATGTTTTCACTGTTTAAATGTCCCATTCAATAACAGTTTTTCCCCAAGATGAAGTCAAATCTGCTTCAAATGCATGTGTAATTTCCTCAATACTGCGTACCGGGAAGCGTCCGCCGACTAATGTTTCTAAATAATCAACGACTTCTGGGTATTGAGCTAAAAAGTCTACAGTACGGGCAAAATCCTCGCGTCCGCTGCGGCTGCTGCCGATCAGCGTAATCCCTTTTTCAAGCACCATTCTTGTTTCAATTTCAACTGGGTATTCCGATACGCCTAAGAGCGCTACACATGCTTCAGGATGAACATGGGCGATGATTTGTTCAATCGCGCTTTCACTGCCGCGTCCGCCTACACATTCAAAGGCATGATCGATTCTCACATCCTCAGGAATGTCGTTGATTTGATAAGCTGCATCAACAAAAGAGAAATGATCAAGTTTATAAGGCGTTTTTCCGAAAATAAACACTTTGCTGTCCGGGTATTTCTTCTTCAAAAGAAGCGTCATGATAAATCCGAGGTTTCCGTCTCCCCAGACACCAAATGTGTCACGCTTCTTATGCGCCATCCGTTCAAATCGGGAAAGCGCATGGACTGCAATGGTGATTAGCTCGGTAAAAGCTGCTACATGCGGGTTAATGCTGTCCGGAAGTTCAACGAGCCGATCCGCGGCCATAAACATGTAATCCTGCATGAAACCGTCATAACCGCTGGAACGGAATCTGCTGGACCGCAGATAATTTTCCGCAATCACTTCATGCTCTTCAACCGGTGTATTCGGCACCATGACAACCCGTGTTCCGACTTTAAAAGTGCCGGTCGGATCAAACATCACTTTTCCGATTCCTTCATGGATCAGGGCCATCGGCAGTTTTTTATCCATGGCTTCTTTGCCGCGGGAACCAGTGTAATAACGCTGGTCGGCAGCACAGATGGATAAATGGGTAGGCCGGACGACGACCTTATCTGAATGGACAACTTTATCTTTATACGTCACTTCAAATTGTCGGGCAGAAACTAAACGATACGTTTGATTAATCATTGTGAAATTCGCTCCTGTAAAATGGCATTTGCCACTTTTAAGTCATATGGTGTCGTTACTTTAATATTAAAGACTTCACCGCGAACCAGCTTCACTTTTTCACCAGCTAGTGAACAGATTTTACAAGCGTCAGTCAGTACGGCTTTTTGATCATCTGAGAGCTGATTATAAAGTTCGACCAATTTGCTGATGCGGAAGCTTTGCGGTGTTTGTCCCTGATACATATTATCGCGTACAGGAATATCAGAGATAAACTCTTGGTCTTCTGAAGCGATAATTGTGTCAATGGCTGATATGACTGTGTCGACAGCGCCATATTGAAGAACAGCATCAATGTTTTCCTCGATAATACGATGAGTCAAAAATGGGCGCACAGAATCATGGGTAATAATCACGTCATCATCCTGAATGCCAAATTCTTTTTCGATGTAACGGATACCGCTCATAATTGATTCATTGCGGTCGCTTCCGCCTTCCACCACGACCAGGCGATCATCGTTTCCAATGAATTTCTTTAAAATATCTTTTGTATGGTTAATCCACTCTTTAGGTGAAACGATTAAAATCTTATCGAAACGGTCATTTAATAAAAATTTTTCAACCGTATGAATAATAATAGGACGTTTATTTAACGGCAAAAACTGTTTTGGCATATTGACATTTCCCATGCGGGAACCTTTTCCACCGGCTAGAATCTCAGCATAAATCATAAAATGACTCCTTCCTTACCACAACTCATAATGTTTTATAAAGGGTTTTCATATTATTTGCAATACCGATCTTTATTATATATAAAGATCAGTATGATTTCTCGTTTATATAGCGTAAAAGCTGCTTGCTGGCATTTCCTTTAGAGTACAGATTCCATTCATGGGAAAAACGCTCCACTTCAGATTGAAGCTTGTTTATATCTTGCATCTGTTCTAGGAGCATTTCTGAATCAATGCAAGGCACCCCAGGTATCATCTCTGTATAATTTCTAATCAAACCGCGTGTTTTGTCGTAAGCAACCATATCATACGCATAAAACAGAATGGGTTTGTCCAACAGAGCAAATTCAAAAGGAACTGAAGAGTAATCCGATATTAACAGATCGCTCATTTTTAAAAGGTCTGCAAGAGGGAGATCTGATACATCTTTTATCCACTCATTATTGACAGGTAAATCTGCAGATTGTTTCATAACAGGATGCAATTTTACCGCAAGCAAAAATTCTCCTTTTAAATCATATGCCAGCTGTTTTTCTGAAAATGGCAGCGAAAAGCTTTCAAACTGATGATCCCTGAAAGTCGGGGCATACAGAATGATTTTTTTCCCTGCCGGCAGATGGTGTTTGCATTTTAGTTCATGACCGTTTTTGCCGGCCTCATAGTAAGCATCAGTTAATGGCACGCCAAATCGAAGAAATTTATCCTCTGTGATATCGAAAAATTCCTTGAATATGTCGGCCATGTGTTCAGAACCGACGACAATCCGGTCAAATGAAGCATATACCTTACGAAAGCGTCTCACGTCAGACCGGGAACGATTCTGAGTATTGATATCCTTTAAACCAAAGCGCTTAAACGCTCCGTTCGCATGCCAGACTTGTATGCACTCAATATCCGGCCGGCTGGCCAAAACAGTTGTTAAAACAAAATAGTTATCAACAACCACGGCTTTACTGCTCAGCATAGAAAAGACCGCTTTACATATATGAAGCGGGTGTTTTTCATTAATAACTGAGACGGAGAGTGCCGGAAATTCATCTGCCAGTGATTTGGCGTGCTGGGTAAGCAGCACATTAATGTTAAAGGAATATTGTCCCTCCTGATATTCCTTTAACAGAGCACGGGCATTATCAGGAAAAGAGACAAGCAGGGTCAGTTGATTCCCCGGTTTTACCCAAAAGAGTAAAGCGCCAATGACTTTTATGAACAAAGAATAAAAAAATGCAAACAAAGATTGAGGGTTCATCCTGTCATCAGCTCTAATGGGCTGTCAAAGATTATCCGCAGATACAGCGAATGATTCATATATATCATTTAAACCATAGCTCCTTTAAAGACCGTTTACAAATGGCGTGATTGATCTTTAACCTGCCCTGTATATTGCGGCTTGGCTGAAGCTCGTTCATGCTTTAGCACGGCTGTAACATATTTAGGAATGCTCAGCATTCTTCTCCAGCGCGAAGGGTTGGTGATCAGCCTGTACATCCATTCAAGGTGAAAACGGATAAAAAACGACGGCGCTCTTTTTACATTGCCGCTAAACACATCAAAACTGCCGCCAAGCCCTACAGCTACAGCTTGAGGGAATAAATGCCTGTATTTATGGATAAAGAACTCTTGAACAGGGTAACCTAACGCGACAAACACCATATCCGGCTTTGCAGCAGCAATCTTGTCTGCCACTTTACTTTGATCCTTGACATAGCCGTCAGAGTATCCGGCAATTTCAACTCCAGGATAATCACGGCGGACTCGTTCAATTGTTTGCTCAATAACATGTTTTGCTGCACCGTAAAAGAAAACACGCTTTTTCTTTTGGTGAGCCTTATCCAACAGGGACGTAAACAAATCATATCCGGCTATTCTGGATTGAAGAGGCCTTCCGATTAACTTGGAGACCATAACAACCCCAATACCATCCGGCAAAATAAAATCAGCAGATGAAAGAACTGTTTCATATCGCGGATTCTGCATCGCTTCAAACCCGATTTCTGGATTTGCCGTAACAATAAACGCTCCTTTGGCCTGATCCAAATATGAAGTTTCCAAATGGGATATAAATGAAGACAGTTCACCGTCTACAAAATCTAATTGATTAATGGGTTTCGTTTGCATTATGTCAACCCTCCTTTTCATCTATATGTCTATAAAAAACATGTGTCATTCGTATAGTTTGTGTAAAGACCATAATTCATCACTTTACCTGAAAACATCTTACCCTATCATACCACAAAAATCTTTAGGAACTTTTAACATTCACATTACAATTCCTTCACGTTTTGACGATGAATTAATATGAGGAGGGTGTACAAAATAAATGACGTAACACAAAGCAAATCGTTTCACTCAAATTGATAACAAAAGAATCGATGTTTCCATAAACGAAAGCTTGGTATAATGAAATGAGAATAAGGCATTAGACCTGTAAATTTTATACATCAACATAGATTTATCCCAAATATTATTAGCAATTGACATTTTTAAAGAGCCTTAACTTTTATAGGAACTTATGCTATTATTGTTCATTATTAATGGTACGTAAAATTTATGTCGAAATTATAAACAGTTTGTTAAGTTTTTTGGTTTTTATCTGGCACTCTCAGTTGAAAACGGTTGGAAGGTGATGTTATCTAATGAAGAAAGTGATAACGTACGGAACATTTGATTTATTTCACTATGGACATATGAAGCTGCTTGAACGAGCAAAAGACCTTGGAGATTACTTAATCGTAGGCTTGTCTACAGATGAGTTTAATTTGCAAAAACAAAAAAAATCGCATCATTCTTATGAACATAGAAAACTCATTTTAGAAACAATCGATTTTGTGAATGAAGTCATTCCAGAAAAAAACTGGGAACAAAAAATCTCAGATATCAAAAAGTACGGAATTGATACGTTTGTCATCGGTGATGACTGGAAAGGGAAGTTTGACTTCTTAAAGGAATATTGCGAGGTCATATACCTTCCAAGAACAGAGGGCATTTCAACTACTCAAATCAAAAAAGACATGGCTAGTCTATAGAAGTACTAATTAAAAGAGGCTTGAAGTAATGTTCAGTTGCTTCTTTTTTTCTTGTGTGCGTGAATTATAAATTTTTGCTCTTTAAGGAGTTTATGATGAAATCGTTTATTTTAAATAAATGCAGAAGTTTATTAATTAAGGTATATTCGGTGCTGTTTCAACTTTTTGCTCTTCTGCCAAGAAATAACAAATTAATTTTATTTGAAAGCTATTCTGGCAAACAGTTTAGCTGCAATCCCAGAGCAATCTACGAATATCTTCAGGAAAATAAAGATAGATATGATTATAAGTTAATATGGAGTATTGATAAGCGTTACATGTCGGCATTAGAAGGTGTGGATGCAGCATATATTAAAAGGTTTTCTTTCAAGTGGCTTTGGTACATGGCTACTGCGAAATATTGGATAACAAACAGCCGCCTCCCTTTATGGATTCCAAAACCCAAAAAAACATTGTATGTGCAAACGTGGCATGGCACTCCGTTAAAAAAGCTTGCTAATGATATGGATGAAGTGCATATGCCGGGGACTACAACTGAAAAATACAAACAAAATTTTCTGCTGGAAGCTAGCAAATGGGATTATTTAATTTCTCCTAATGCTTACTCTACGGAGATTTTTAGAAGTGCGTTTCAATTTAACAAAGAAATCATAGAGGCTGGTTATCCGAGAAATGACATTTTGTATTCTTCAAATAAGGAATCATTAATTAAAAAGGTAAAGCAAGAGTTAGGAATTAATGAGGATAAAAAAGTTATTTTATATGCACCAACATGGAGAGATAATGAGTTTAAGAAGGTTGGCCAATATAAATTTAAACTCCAATTTGATTTAGAAGAAATGAAAAGAGAACTTGGAGAGTCTGTAGTAATTCTTCTAAGAATGCATTATCTAGTTTCAGAACAGTTTAATTTAGGCAAATATAATGATTTTGTTAAGGATGTTTCTTTATATAAAGATATAAGGGATCTGTATTTAATTAGTGATTTGTTAATAACAGATTATTCTTCTGTTTTTTTTGATTATATAAACTTAAAAAAACCCATTGTATTTTTTGTGTATGATCTCCCGATTTATCGAGACTCTATTAGAGGTTTTTATTTTGATTTTCAACAAAAAACCCCAGGAAGCTTTGTGCAAACAAGTGAAGAACTTATTAAGACAGTTAAAGATTTGCTGCATAACCCTTATATAGATCATAATTACGAGCTTTTTTACAATGAATTTTGCAACTTAGAAGATGGACAGGCTTCTAAAAGAGTTATTGAGACGATTCTTTAAAACTTCTATACAAAGAGGTACTAACATGTTTTCTATAATTATGCCAATATATAACTCCGAGAATTACTTGAAGGCTTCAATAGAGAGTGTTATCAAACAATCAATCGGTTTTAAAGAAAATATAGAACTTATATTAATAGACGATGGTAGTGTGGACCACAGCTCTCAAATTTGTGAATTATATAAAAAAACATATCCGAATAATATCAAATTTTTTAAGATTGAAAATTCGGGGCCTTCTGCCGCTAGAAATTGTGGATTGTTGAATGTAAGTGAAAAATCTAAATTCATTGGTTTTCTAGATTCAGATGATGTACTCTCTAAAAATGCTATACAAAGTGTTTATAATTTTTTTTGCAATTGCGGAAAAGATACAAATATAGCTGTTTTGCCAGTTTATTTTACAGGTGAAAAAAAAGGTGATCATAAGTTAAATAATAGATTTGAAAAAGGGACCAGGATTATAAACATTCTTAAAGAGTATAAATCTGTCCATTTTTATATTGGAGGAACTTTTTATAGAAGGCAAATTATTAATCATAAGGTTCTGTTTGATGAATCCATGGATTTCTGGGAAGACGCCATATTTATCAATCAGTTATTGCTAAATGAAAAAAGTTACGGGGTAGTTGCAGAAGGGAAATATTTCTATAGAAAGCGGAAAGAAAAGAATTCATTAGTGGATGGTTCATGGTTAAACAAAAATAGGTATTCTTATTTGCTGGATGTAAGCTACATGACTTTGTTTATGAAGTCAATCGAAAAATACAATGCTATTCTTCCTTATATACAATATTTGATTATTTACCATATAAAATTGTTTTTGTATCCTAGTTATCGAGAGATTTATAAGACGGTTTTAAATAAAAATGAGCAAAGAGATTTTATTCATTCTTATATTAATATTCTCAAACATATCGATACGCAATATATAAACGAACAAGATATGCCTATATATTATAAAGAATTTATGTTTTTTCTAAAAGAAGAAAATACAGAAGGTCTTGAAAGAATAAAAAAAGAAAAAATATTTCAAAGTTCCTGCACTGTTACTAAAACAAAGATTAAAGGGTGGAAACTCGAATTAACTGGACACTTTATTAACCAGTATTATGAAATGCAAGAAAGTGATTTCATATATGTAAAGTACTTTAAAATGTTAAAAATATGCAAGCGCAAAGAATTGAAAAAATCTATTGAAGTATGGGGATATAAGTTAAGAGATTTTAAATATGCTGGCTTTGTTGTTGAAATACCAATTTGGGCCTTTGCTTTCGAATTTATTTTAAAAACATCAGATAGTGCTATAAAGCTTAATCATGTAAACATATTTAGAAGTTTACTCGTGAAAATTTTCAAAAGATAGTTAAAGAAGATAATTATATTCATATTACCAAAATATTGATTTTTATTCAAAGGATTAAACAATTTATTTACAATGTTTTTTCTATCTATTACCCGGATTCTTTTTAATATAAACATTTTGTTAGGAGTAAATTTGTATGGAAGATAAGAATTATAAATTTGATTTTAGTGTAATATTGCCAATTTACAATGTGGAAATGTATTTAACTGACGCTATAGAAAGCGTGATTAATCAGACTTTAGGCTTCAATAACATTCAATTAATACTTGTTAATGATGACAGCCCTGACAAAAGTGAGATCATATGCAGAGAATATGAACAAAGGTATCCAAACAACGTAGTTTATGTAAAGAAACAGAACGGCGGAGTTAGCAGTGCGCGAAATTTCGGATTAAAGTATGCTGAGGGGAGATATGTTCAATTCCTTGATCCGGATGATTTAGTTTCAAAAGAAACATTTGAAAATGTTTTAAACTTTTTTAACCAACACAAAGAAGATATTGATATTGTAGCAATACCAATATTTTTCGAAGAAGGAAGAACTGGAGAACATAACCTTAATAATAAATTTACTTCGACAAGAATTTTGGATGTGGAAAAAGAGCCACAACATATATTAACCCATTGCTGTTCTACTTTTATAAAAAAAGATGCTTTAACAAATATTTGTTTTGATGAGAACTGTAGAATCGGGGAAGACGCCAAGCTGGTTAATTTAATTATATCAGGTAAAAAAAAGTACGGTTTAGTTAAGGAAGCTAAATATCACTATAGAGTAAGAGAAGACGGTTCGTCTGCAATGCAGAATGCTAAAGCAAATAAAGATTGGTTTAACCATTCACTTATTACATTTTCTAAGAGTTTAATTAATATGACAAAGAATCATGAAGAAAAAATACCTCTGTTTCTTCAATATATGATTATGCATGATCTGAAGTGGAAATTATTAATTAGGGATATTAGTGAAACACCTTTAAATCAAAATGAATATCAAGAATTTTTAAAATTAATTCGAGAAGTACTTTCATATATCGATGATAGTGTCATTATTGAAGCAAAAAGTATAAGTCATTTTTATCTTTATCATGCTTTAAAAATAAAACATGGTGAAAATTATAATAAGTATGTATATGAAATAGAAACTGACCAAGATTTTTATTTGTACAGAGAAGATGAAATTGTATCTAAATTATCAAATCAAACTCTAACTATTGAAATCTTAGAAGAAAATAAGGATTCTATTCATATAGAAGGTTTTTGGAGCTCGCTATTTAAAGCAAAAGGTTTTGATTTTTATGCTAAAATTGGTGAAAAAAGAGTAAAAGCAAAGATTATAAAAAGACAGCATAATGATTATGTTAGTTTAGGAGAAGTAATCAAAAAATATCCTGGTTTTTCTATAGATATCCCAAAAAAATATCTTACTGGCAATCACCATATAGAATTTTTTATCACTAAGGGCAATAAGAGAAAAATGACAAAGCTTCGTTTCTTTAAGTATTCAGGTTTATCAAATGAATTATTTAATTCCTATGCCACTAAACGAGATTATATTTTTTATTATAATTATAAAAAATTACTGTTCGAACAAAACAACTTTAAAAATAGATTTATAAAAGAATTTCGTTTCTTGAAAACTCTTAATAAAATAAGCGGTAAGTCAAAGAAACGAAAATCAGCAATTAAAAAGGCTATGTTGGCACGAGTGGCACATCATGTGTTCAGTTTTTTTAACAAAAAACCAGTATGGTTATTCGTAGATAGACAAGACAAAGCTGATGATAATGCCGAACATCTTTATAAGTATGCTATCAATCAGAACGATGGTGTAAAAAAGTACTTTATTATAAAAAAGGACAGCAAAGATTATGACCGAATTAAAAAATATGGAAAGGTAATTCCTTATCGATCTCTCAGACATAAAATTTTGACTTTGGCTTCCTCCAAAGTAATATCTACACATGCAGATATATGGGTTGTGAATCCATTTTTCAATATGGAGATATATTTTAGAGATTTATTTAAATTTGAGTTTGTCTTTTTGCAGCATGGAATAACAATGGCTGATCATTCAGAGTGGTTAAATAAATATAGTAAGAATATTAAATTGTTAATAACATCAGCAAAACCTGAATATCGTTCTATTATTAAAGGGAATTACAATTATAAAAAAGAAAATATCTTTTTAGGCGGATTTCCGAGATACGATAATTTAAAGAAGAGTGAAGGGGAAAAGCAGCTTTTAATAATGCCTACATGGAGAAAGGATATTGTATTACCAAAAGATCAGGCAAAGGGAGTTAGACCTTACAATCCAAAATTTAAAGAGAGTGAATACTTTGCAAGGTATAATGCATTAATTAATGATGATAGACTAATTGAATTTGCTAAAAAAAACAACTATAAAATAACCTTTTTTCCACATCCAGACATCCAACAACAAATTGAGGATTTTAAAAAGCATGAGTACGTAGAGTTTGCTGATTATAACAGCAGCTATCAAATGTTATTTAATTCATCAAATATAATGATTACTGATTTTTCATCTGTAGCTTTCGATTTTGCATACGAGAAAAAGCCTGTAATCTATTATCAATATGAAAATTCATATCATTTTAAACTTGATTATTATGATTATAAGAAAATGGGCTTTGGAGATGTAATAAATAATCATGATAGCTTAATTGATAAAGTTATCTATTATATGAAGAATAATAGTCGTATGGAAGATAAGTATAGAAAAAGAGTAGACAACTTTTTTGCATATACTGATAAAAATAACAGAAACCGCATTTATAATGCTATTCTGCAATTAGACAATAATAAAGTTGCTAAATAAGTTTTGTTTTATATAGGCACTAAAAAACTAATGAAAGGAGAAGTTCAACGGGAACTTCTCCTTACTATTTAAAAAGTGAAAAAAAACTCAACATCTGTTACAATAATCTGCGGTGCTTTCAAATTTCTTTAACCGAAAGATCCCAAAAATCATTTAAGTCTAAGGAAGATAAACAATGAATGCATTAGTAAGAATCGTAAAAGAGCAAGTGACATCGTTTCCTTTAATTTTGCGCTTGGCTTCGTATGAGACAAAGTCTCAGTATCAGATGAATTATCTTGGTGTATTATGGCAGTTTTTAAATCCCCTCATTCAAATGCTGGCATACTGGTTTGTATTTGGTATGGGAATTCGTAACAGTAAGCCGATCATAACGGGTATCGGAGAAGTGCCTTTTATTGTTTGGATGCTGGCTGGTTTGATTCCATGGTTTTTTATTAGTCCGACGATTCTTGATGGATCAAACAGTGTGTTTAAGCGGATCAATATGGTCGCGAAAATGAATTTTCCGATCAGTTCGCTGCCATCTGTCGTGATTGCTTCAAATTTATTTAGTTATTTTGTGATGATGGGTGTTTATGTCATAGTTCTGTTAGCAAGTGGTATTTACCCAAGCTTGCATTGGATACAATATATTTACTATTTAATCTGCATGATTGTATTTATGTTTTCGTTTAGTTTGTTTAACTCTACAATCAGTGTGCTTGTCAGAGATTATCAATTTTTGCTGCAGGCCGTTACCAGATTGTTGTTCTTCTTGCTTCCGATTTTTTGGAATATATCAGAGCAGCTTGGAAAAAATCATCCGAACCTTCTGCCTGTGCTGAAACTGAATCCGATTTATTATTTGATAGAAGGATTCCGGAACAGCTTCTTAGACGGGAAATGGTTTTTCCAAGATATGAAATACACGCTGTATTTCTGGCTGTTCACTTTTCTTTTATTAACAGTAGGTTCTATCCTGCACATGAAATTCAGAGACAAGTTTGTTGACTTTCTTTAATACGTAAGGAGATTGTACGATGAAACTAAAAGTTTCGTTTCGAAATGTTTCAAAGCAGTATCATTTGTATAAAAAACAATCGGACAAGATTAAAGGATTGTTTTTTCCGGCTAAGGATAATGGTTTTTTTGCTGTGCGGAATGTCTCCTTTGACGTGTATGAGGGAGAAACAATCGGCTTTGTAGGGATAAACGGGTCGGGGAAATCGACCATGTCTAACCTGCTGGCTAAAATTATTCCGCCGACCAGCGGTGAAATTGAAATGAACGGCCAGCCGTCGCTGATTGCGATTGCGGCCGGTTTAAATAATCAATTAACGGGCCGGGACAATGTCCGGCTCAAGTGTTTGATGATGGGTCTAACAAATAAAGAAATTGATGACATGTATGACAGTATCGTTGAATTTGCGGAGATTGGCGATTTTATTAATCAGCCGGTCAAAAACTATTCCAGCGGGATGAAATCGCGTCTCGGTTTCGCGATTTCCGTTCATATTGATCCGGATATTTTAATTATTGATGAAGCGCTCTCCGTAGGAGACCAAACGTTTTATCAGAAATGTGTAGACAGAATTAATGAGTTTAAAAAACAAGGAAAAACCATTTTCTTTGTCAGCCATTCCATCGGCCAGATTGAGAAAATGTGTGACCGCGTTGCTTGGATGCATTACGGCGAACTTCGGATGTTTGATGATACAAAAACCGTTGTGAAAGAGTACAAAGCATTTATTGACTGGTTTAATAAGCTCTCGAAAAAAGAAAAAGAAACATATAAAAAAGAGCAGACGGAAGAGCGCAAGAAAGAAGATCCTGAAGCTTTTGCCCGTTTCCGCAAAAAGAAGAAAAAGCCAAAATCACTGGCCAACGCAGCACAAATTGCGATTTTATCTATCTTGTTAGTTTTTGTTGCGGGCACGATGTTCTTTGATGCCCCGCTTCGAACGATTGCTTCGTTTGGCGCAATTCCGCAGAATAAAGTCAAGAATCACCATAGCGATGCAAAGGGCAAGATGGAGGAAAGCCTAACTGCAATGAATAAAAAAGGCTTTATAGCTGATGAAGAAGTGACAGTCTATAAAGACCAAGATCTGAAAAAGAAGGCCGGTTTTACACTGCCTTTCGGTACTGCAGTGACGGTAAGCGCAAAAGGCAAACAAGCAGCAAAAGTTAAGTTTGACGGACATTCTTATTTTGTGAAGCAGAATGCTGTTGCGACTGATGTGAAGAAGGCGGAATTGCCGGCTTCTGCTTTTACACCTCATGTCCAGCAAAACGCAGCAGCTTCCTATGAATACTTCCTGAAGTTCCTCGGAGACAGCAGTGACAGTATTCAATCGAAACTGAACGGCTTTACAGAAGGAGAAACAGCTGACGGCAGAAAGACTTTGGATTTTGATTATGAAAAGATCAGCTATGTATTGGAAGATAATAAAGCTTCACAGCTTATCTTTCACAACATTTCTCCCGTTACTCCAGCGTCATTATCATTAAGTGATGGTGATGTATTGTATGACAGCAGCAAGAATCGTTTTCTTGTGAATACAGCAAATCAGATCTTTGCAGTTGATAATGAAGAGCATACGCTGACCTTGATGTCAAAATAATAAAAGGCTATTGGATGAATGTCCAATAGCCTTTTATGTTTAGATTTCTTCTTTGTTTAATAAGTTTTCCATGAACGGAACGAGCTGTCCGCGGAGTTCTTTATCCTGCATCGCAAATTCAAGAGTTGTTGTGATAAAGCCAAGCTTTTCACCAACATCATAGCGTTTGCCTTCAAAATCGTAAGCAAACACTCTTTGAATTTCATTCAGCTTTTGAATGGCGTCTGTCAGCTGAATTTCTCCTCCTGCGCCAACCTGCTGCTCCTCTAAGTACATAAAGATCTCAGGCGTAAATACGTAACGTCCTAAGATGGCAAGGTTAGAAGGTGCTGTGCCTTTAGACGGCTTCTCAACAAAGTTTTTCACCTGGTAACGGCGACCTTCACTTGTCAGCGGATCGATAATACCGTAGCGATGAGTTTCTTCTTCAGGCACTTGCTGAACACCTATAATAGAAGAAAGTGTTCTTTCATACTCATCCATTAACTGGCGCAATCCTGGTTTTTCCGCCTGAACAATATCGTCTCCAAGCAGAACCGCAAAAGGTTCATCGCCGATAAAGTTACGCGCACACCACACAGCGTGTCCAAGTCCTTTAGGTTCTTTTTGGCGGATGTAGTGGATGTCAGCCAGATTGGAAGATTTTTTCACTTTTTCAAGGAGTTCAATCTTTCCTTTTTCTTCAAGGTTTCTTTCAAGCTCAGGAGAGTAATCAAAATGATCCTCAATCGCACGCTTGCTTTTACCTGTTACAATAATAATGTCCTCAATACCGGACTCAACAGCTTCTTCAATTATGTATTGAATGGTTGGCTTATCTACGATAGGAAGCATTTCTTTCGGCATTGCTTTCGTAGCCGGCAAAAATCTCGTTCCGAGACCGGCTGCAGGGATTATGGCCTTACGTACTTTTTTCACTTTCAAAGCACCTTCCTTAAGAACAGATTTAGGTTCAGCTTTATGAAATGCTGAGTATTTAAAATTTTGGAGTTTCTTTTTTCTCAGTACCCTATTTTCAATCTGTTAAACACATTTAATCATATAAGAAAAACCAATATTAAACAAGGGTCAATTCAGTAGGATTTAGATCTGGAAAATATAGAAAATACAAAAAATATCATTAGTTAATTTTCAGTAACAGATAGAGGTTATCGGCTTAAAATGTTCCAAAAAGTTCTTAAGATTTAACTGTTTCTTCATTCTAGAGCCAGCTGATTAAACATGATATAATGTACTTCTGAAATATGACTGTACGATTTTTAGCGAAAGGTAATTATAAATTATGACGATTAAGGTTTCTCATCCTAAATTAGCATATGTTTGTTCAGGGCTTCACTCTGCAAAAAAAAACAACATTAATTCAATTGATTGGAATTATCCAATGGACATTGTCACTTTAAACCATGAGCCTAATGAACCTTCCTTTTTTAAAGATGCTGCTGTTATCAATTTGTACAGCTTTTTTAAAGGGCCTGAACCTCAGAAAGATAAAATAGAGCATCAGGTTGAAGAAGAAGGTTTAACGTATGTTCAAGAACAAGACAAACCAATATTTCGATATTACCGTGACGGGCGTTATATAAAATATCAAAGATTTACAGCAGGGGGAACACTTGCTGTCGCGGATTATTTTAATGATAATAGGCAAAGGTTTAAACGAGAGGAATATGATGCAAACGGCTATGTACACAGCTTGATGTACATGGACTTGGAGACCAACAAACCAAAGCAGCATCTCTTTTTGAGGGCTGACGGCACCTGTTATATGACTAAGTGGTATAAGCATGATGGATCGACTGAAAAAATTATTATTTTTGACGAAAAAGACAGTATAGAGGGTGTATTATATTCAGAAAATGAACTTTCCCAGTATTTTCTGAGCCGCTTGATACATGAAACGGACTATCTGCTGTTAACTTCAGAAATGAAAATTTATTCAATGCTGAAGCTTCTTTCAGCGAAATATTCGACAGCGTACTTAGGTTTTATAGAGACGAATGATATTTTGAACAACCCTGAAGAAGAAATAAACTATCTTGATGCTTACGTAGTCCCTTCTTTGACGAGATATAATGACACGATTGAAAGAACGGGACCCCGTTCGAACATTTACTATGTTTCTGAAGAACCGTTTGCCCGCAAACGTTTTGTGGACAAACTTATTGATCAAGTGCATTTTAACAATAAATTGAGAGATATGAATGTTGAACTGTTAACAGCAGAATGGCGATCAAAATCTGACTTGTACTTGTCAGCAAAGGCAGCATTTAAAGGTGAAGTTCCGGCCCATTCCGTTGGTCGTAATAAAATGTACTGGAAACTAAAAAATAAGAAGAGCGGCACCGAATGTACGTTTAGCGCTCAGGTAAACAGAGAGGTAGATTTAATTTTTACTGTAAGCGGGACACTTTGTATTCACTCAGCATTAGATGACCTCTCTACGATTGAATTGTATCTCTGTTCTGAGTGGGATAATAGCTTCTTTGCTATGAATGTAAAAGTGAATGACAAAAAGGAAATTCCGTTAACGGAACAAAATATCTCAGGCTGGCGAATCACTTTGGATGAAGAAAATAATCATTTGCTAATTCACACAGCTGAAGGATTTAGGAGAAAACTAATCAATCGTCTGTTTGTTAAAAAGAATCAATAGCAGCGAAAGGTTTTACAAGAAGAAGGAGCTTGAAGATGAGAAGGATCTTTTCACTAATTTATGAAATAGACATTGAAAAAGGCGGCATTACAAGCTCTATGATGTCAAGGTCGTATACTTTTGCAGAGCATGGCCATAAAATTGACTTGGTTACACTTGATTATAAAGACAACTATGATCAGATTGAGCAAGAGCTGAAAAAGGCTGGAAGGCTGCATCCTGATGTGAATCTTATCAATATCTATGATTACTATAAAAATCAGCACACCGATATCAAAATAGGTGTTGAGCAGCGAAATGGCTATGAACAAATTCTTGAACGCTTCGAAGAATCTTATGCTGTTTTTCATAACAAGGCAAAATTAGAAACTGAATACTTCAAAAATGGTTTATATATAAAAAAGAAAAAGTGGGATGAGTCGGATCATCTTTTATATGTGGACTATTTCAATGAAAATATGCAAATCACAAAGCGGGAATATTTTAATGGTGAGTATATAAATAAAACTGTCTTCTTCGATACGAGAACAGCAAAAATAAATCAAGTTTGTTACACAGCACCTGATGGCTTTTGTTATTTAACGGAATGGTATCATTTTCAAACAGGAGCCAGCCAGGGAGTTGTACTGTTTGAACGAAATGAGAAAGAAGCTGCGTTTTTTAAAAAC
This sequence comes from Bacillus sp. 2CMS4F, assembly GCF_023161785.1. Classification (NCBI taxonomy): domain Bacteria; kingdom Bacillati; phylum Bacillota; class Bacilli; order Caryophanales; family Bacillaceae; genus Bacillus; species Bacillus sp. 2CMS4F. Next base: position 4,130 of record NZ_JALNTO010000016.1, on the reverse strand, counting down.
AAGCATTCATTTCATACACATTGGCTTGAAGAACTGTGTGAAAAAGAAACAGACCCTATTATCATCTGTGATGGAGTCGGGAGTGCTTCAAAAGTAAATGAAATGCGTGAAGGATTGGCAAAACGCTTTTACTGTGTTCACTCAAATCATTTAGATTATCCTTACACATTGGGCAGCAAAGTTCGGAAAAATCATCAATACGCTATGGAGCATATTAAAGATTACGACGGGCTGATCGTATTAACGAATGAACAAAAAGATGATATCATGAAGGATTTTGAATCAAGCAATAATATTTTTGTGATTCCTCATGCTCCAAGAAGGCTTGAAAAATTACAAACCTATGAAAAAAAGAAAAACGAATTTGTGATGGTAGCAAGATATCATGAGGAAAAAGGGATAGATAAGGTTATAAAAGCAATGGAAATCGTGAAAAAATCCCGGCCTGATGTTGTTCTTAATATATATGGAAGCGGTCCTGGCCACGAGCAGTATCAACATTTAATTGAGGAGCTTCGGCTTGATAATGTGCATCTAAAAGGCTATGTAGCCAATCCTGCTCCCTTTTACCAGCAAGCGCTTGCCACATTATTAACATCAAAATTTGAGGGGTTCAGCCTTGCCATTTGTGAATCGTTCTCTTGTGCAACCCCAGTGATTAGTTTTGATGTGAAATACAGCCCAAGAGAGCTTATAAAACAACATAAAACAGGAATGCTTGTAGAACCTGATCATATTGAAATGCTTGCTGAAAGTATTATTTATCTCTATGACAATCCTGAGCAAGCGATTCAATACGGAAAGAATGCAAAGCAATTAATGGATACAGAATACAGTGAGGAACGATTGTTTGAAAGATGGGAAGAAGTATTTGAAGTGACGAAATAATACATTTCTATACCATTTTTGTTCACTATATGAGCTTTCTATAAAAAAAGAGCGGATAAGGATAGAGGTGTAATGTTGAAAATTACTGCAGCAGTACCCACATACAACTCAGAACATTTTATATCCCGCTGCCTGGATAGTCTTGTTCAACAAACCATGCCGAATGATGAATACGAAATTATTTGTATAGATGATTGTTCTCAAGATGGCACGGTTTCGATACTAAAAAAATACGGTGAACAGTATCCTAATATAAAGGTTATTGAGAGAGAAAAAAACTCGGGTGGCCCGGGAGAACCAAGAAATCAGGCAATTCGTGCGGCCAGCGGTGAATATATATTTTTTATCGATTCTGATGATTATCTCGGAATTCAAGCCTTTGAAAGAATGTATCAGTTTGCAAAGGTTCATGATTCGGACATCGTGCTTGGGAAAATGGTTGGTGTAAACGGCAGACCAGTGCCGCAAGCAATTTTTAAGGAATCGAAAGCTGAAGCTGATCTGATAAAATCACCGCTTGTCTACTCAATTGGCCCGACGAAGCTTTTTAAAGTTTCACTGCTCAGAAAATATGACATAATGTTTCCCTCTAATATACAGGCAACAGAGGATCAGGTTTTTGTCATGAAAGCTTATTTAAAAGCAGACAAGATTTCTGTTCTTGGCGATTATGATTATTACTATGCTGTACAGCATGACGGCGAGCATATGACATTTGCATATGTTGCACCTCAAGACTATTACGGTGCTATGAAAGTCATCATTGATATGATTTATGAGAGCCGTCTTTCTCGTACCGATAAAATGAAATTTATGGCGAAGTTTTTAAATCGCCATTTTGACTTTTCCAGAACTACGGACTTTACCATAACAATTGAGGATGAACAGGAACAACTAGAGTGGATGACGGAGCTGCATCATTTTGTTGAGCGAAATATTCCGCGGGAAATTGATAAGCTTGTTCATTCGCATACACGTTTAAAATTATATTTCGTACGTAATAATGACCTAAAGGGTTTAAAGCAATTCGAATCTGATAAAGAGAATATGATTCAATTTACGTCTGTTAAAAACGGGCATATCATCGCAAACTATCCTAGTATAGTGCCGTATCACTTATCTGAGAATGAGCTTGTCATTGATGACAGAAACAAGATCAGTCATTACGTGAGCAAATTTCAAATCAAGAACAATTCTTTTTCAATAAAAGGATCAGTTACTCATACAGCTTTAAAACCAGAGTATCAATCTCTGCAAAAACTATCAGGTATTTGGGTTCATCGTGAAAGAAAAATTGAAAAAATCATGTCTCCGGTGTATTCAAAGGATGGCGAGTTTGAATTCCTCACGAAGTTTACTGATCTAGCTGTTAACGAAGATGATATTGGTGTATGGGATTTCTTTATCGAGTCGGATATTGATGGGTACAAAAAACGTGCCAGAATTGGCAACAGCAGAGAAAAGTACCCCTATTCCAAACATGCTAAATATATTGGAAATAACGGAAAATATGCATACAGCGCAAGGCCGTACTTTACAAAGACATTTGATAATTTGTCAGTAGAGATAAAAAAACAAGAGATGCTGAAAGTCGAATTTCGAAATCATGATTCTGACCAGTATTTAACATTCATTTTCCCTGGGAGCCAGTTGTTTTTCCCAAAGCAATCTTTATTATTGCTTGAATGTAATAAACAAGAGTTCTTAATTCCTATAAAAAAACAAATAAGTTCGGCTGAAGGGACGGTTATACAAGTTGACCGAAACTTAGTTGAACAAAAATTTGTCCCATCTTATTTACAAAGCACAGATATCGTTTTATCAATAAATTCATACCAAACTGTACTGGTTCCTAAAAAGGATGTCAGCGTGTATTTTTGCAGTAAAAATATTGAAAAAAAACTATGGTGTTTTAAAATAAGAAAGAAAGTAGATCTATTTATACAATCAGACCAATCCAAATTCTATCTAACAGCCCGTTAAACAAAGAAACCAGGTGACAATTATGAAAAAACTAAAAGTCATGACCGTCTTCGGAACCAGGCCGGAAGCGATAAAGATGGCGCCGCTCGTGCTTGAATTAAAAAAATATCCTGAAATAGAGTCCTATGTAACGGTGACTGCCCAGCACAGACAAATGCTGGATCAGGTGCTTGAAGCGTTTTCGATAAAACCTGATTTCGATTTGAACATTATGAAGGAGCGGCAGACGCTGGCAGAAATTACGTCAAATGCGCTTGTGAAATTGGACGAGCTGTTTAAAGACATCAAGCCTGATATAGTGCTTGTCCACGGTGATACGACGACGACATTTGCCGGAAGCCTTGCCGCGTTTTATCATCAAATTGCTGTCGGGCATGTGGAGGCCGGTCTTCGCACAGGTAATAAATATTCTCCGTTTCCTGAAGAGCTCAACCGCCAAATGACCGGTGCTATTGCTGATTTGCATTTTGCACCGACAAGACAGGCAAGAGACAACTTATTAAAAGAAAACAAAAAAGCCGATTCTATTTTTGTAACGGGCAATACAGCGATTGACGCGCTTCGCACAACAGTTAGGGAAGGTTATTCACACCCTGTCCTTGACCAGGTTGGTGAGGATAAGATGATTTTGCTGACGGCTCATCGCCGTGAAAACTTGGGCGAGCCGATGGAAAACATGTTTAAGGCCATCCGCAGAATTGTAGAGGAATATAATGATGTACAGGTCGTTTACCCTGTGCACCTTAACCCTGTTGTCCGGGAAGCGGCTCAGAAGCATTTTGGCGACTCTGACAGAGTGCATCTGATTGAGCCTTTAGAAGTGATTGACTTCCATAACTTTGCGGCAAAATCCCATTTCATTTTGACTGATTCCGGCGGAGTGCAGGAAGAAGCGCCATCGCTCGGGAAACCGGTTCTTGTGCTTCGTGATACGACTGAGCGCCCTGAAGGAGTGGAAGCAGGGACGCTTAAACTTGCGGGGACAAATGAGGAGAACATTTATCAGCTTGCAAAAGAGCTCTTAACTGACGCCGATGAGTATCAGAAAATGTCCTTTGCTTCAAATCCGTATGGTGATGGACAGGCCTCCCGCCGGATTGTAGAGGAATTGCTGTTTCACTACGGATATCGGAATGAACATCCGGACTCTTTTACGGGTAAATAAAAAAGAAGCTTTGCACATAGGGACTGACCCCCGTTTTTGAGACAGGGATCAAAACACCTTTTATACAGCCAATTGCCGATAGCTTATCGGTGAT
>NZ_JALNTO010000015.1:0-92777 GCF_023161785.1 Bacillus sp. 2CMS4F | reverse complement strand
AATCACCGATAAGCTATCGGCAATTGGCTGTATAAAAGGTGTTTTGATCCCTGTCTCAAAAACAGGGGTCAGTCCCAAACACAATAGCGCTTCTTTCATACTCCACATCGTCAATACGGCTTCTCACGTTGACAACCCGTGCTGCGGCAAAGAAATAGTCGGACAATCGATTGAGATAACGGAGCACCATTTCATGGATCTCTTCCGTTTTCATCAGCGCCACCACTTGGCGTTCCGCCCGCCTTGTAATGGTGCGCGCCACATGGAGAAGCGAAGCGGCCTTTGATCCGCCCGGAAGTATAAATCTCTTTAGTTCAGGTGCCTCTTCTGTATAGGCGTCGATGCGCATTTCTAAAAAGGAGACGGATTCTTCCTTCAATTTATAGTCTCTTTTTTCTGTGATGATTGCCAGATCGCCCCCGCAGTCAAAGAGCTCGTGCTGAATGTTGAGCAGCTCGGCCGTTAGATCCTCAAAGCCGCGCTTCCCGGAAAGTTCAGCCAAAGCCAGTCCGACAAAACTGTTCAGCTCATCAATCGTGCCGTAGCTTTCTACTCGGAGGCTGTCCTTGTCTGTTCTGCCTCCGATTAAACTCGTTTGCCCGTTATCGCCTGTTTTTGTATATAGTTTCATCTTATCTGTCTCCTTTACAGACTTATTCAAGCAGGTCCGCAGCCGCCCGCACACATTCAGCTGTCCCAAACCGAATCAATTGATTCAGCCGTTTTTCTATGGTTTCTGAAGATGTCTCTTCAGTTTGTGTCGCTGCAACGAGGATTTCTCCATGTTCATCCTGTTCACCGCCCAGCACTTTCATGCGCTCGGCTTCTGCCCCCATGACAGCCCTGACGAAGAATTGGTCTGTCGCAAAGCCGTTGATCAAAATCCATATCGAAAAGCCGGACATGACACAAATACAAACGGACAGCTCTTCGTCTTCAAACGTACGGCACACAAGCCGGTCAAGTCTGCCGGAGGAGGCCATCGCACAGGTTTCCTGCGGATAAAAGCTGTTTTCAGATAAATAGGCTGAAAGCTCCTCTTTTTGATCTGACTGGGCAGGCAGCCGTTTATGGAGAAACGTCCGGTTCCAAGAAAAGCCTGAACCGACAGGAGCAGAAGACAGCGTGCGGAGCGGGATTTCCGTTTGCAAGAGGATCTCGTCGCGCCGCACTTGCAGCAAAGTTTCAAACGGAATCGCCTGCTGCTTTAGGGTACAGTTTTCAGGCTGAATTGCAATAAGCGGTTTAGGCAATTGATGATGGATGAAAGTGCTGACTTTCGTGTTATACAACGCCTTAATGTGCTCTTCTGTGATGGCGGTTTCCGGTTTTTGCTTAGGCCCGGCTGTTCCGTTTTTTATAAAGACGATTTCATCACAGTACAGGCTAGCGGTGTTCAGATCGTGAAAAACACTGACAGCAGTCAGCCCATTTTCTCTCGTCAGGCGCTTGATAAGATCGAGCAGTTCTTTTTGATAAGCCAAATCCAGAAAATTAGTCGGTTCGTCTAAAAATAAAATGCGCGGCTGCTGCGCCAGTGCTTGAGCCAAATAAACCCGCTGCTGTTCGCCCCCGCTTAGTTCACGAATCGATTTCTCAGCGAAAGCGAGTACCCCTGTTTGTTCCATCGCATTCCGAATAATGGCTTCATCCTCTTCAGTCTGCTGGCTGAACAGCCCTTTTTGAAATGGATATCTGCCGAAGGATACGGTTTCTTTGACAGTGAAGCTAAAGGCTTGATCTGTTTTTTGCGGCAGAACTGCCATCATTTGCGCCAGTTTCTTCGGTTTATATTCAGTGAGTGGTTTGCCAGCCAGACAAACGGAGCCTTCTATTGCCGGAAGTGTCCCTGTCAGCAAGTGAAGCAGTGTTGTTTTTCCGCTCCCGTTCGGTCCGAGAATGCCAAGAAATTCTCCCTTCTTCACTGTTAAACTGATATTTTTAATCAGCCGGCTGTCTCCGTAACCTCCCGACAGCCCCTCTGCCTTGATCATAAGCTTCTCCCCCCGCGATGCTGCCGAATTAAAATCAGAGCGAAAACAGGAGCTCCCGCTAAGGCTGTAATAATGCCGATCGGCAGCTCAACCGGTTCAATCATTGTTCTCGAAAGCAGATCGGCCAAAACGAGAAATCCCGCGCCAAGCAAGGCAGACAGCGGCAATAAATGCCGGTGATCCGTTCCCCACAGCAATCTTGTGATATGCGGAATCACAAGCCCGACAAATCCAATGGTGCCGGATACAGCCACAGCACTGCCTGTCAGCAGTGACCCTGCAATTAAAATCAGCATTTTTCTGTGCTGGACGCTGACCCCGAGAAGCCTTGCTTTCTCCTCTCCATAGGTCATCACGTTGAGTTCTCTTCCGTTTATGATCAGGAGCATGGTTCCTAAAAGAAAAAACGGGAGAAACAGGGCAACGTAGCTCCAGCCTCTCATCGAGACGCTGCCAAGCAGCCAATGCACAATCGGCAGCAAATTATCGCCTGTCAGAGCAATGATGAGAGAAATAAATGCGCCCAAAAATGAATTGATGATGACACCGGTCAGAATAAGCGTAGAGACAGACATCGAAGCGTGAACGAGGCGGCTGAACGAAAGAACAGCCACAATCGTGACAAGCGCTGCAGCTACACTTACAACCGGCAGTGTAAAGCCTCCGATGACGGGGAATTGCAGTCCAAAAAATAAGGTTGAAACCGCCCCGACGGAAGCACCGGACGAAACACCGAGCGTATACGGATCAGCGAGCGGATTTTTTAAAAGTCCCTGAAAAGCAGCCCCTGCGATAGAAAGAGCCGCCCCCACAAGGGCGGCCAGCACGACTCTCGGCAGTCTGATATTCATCATAATATTTGTATACATTGGATCATAGGAGCCGGCAGAGCCGCCAAAACCTTCATGCCAAAAGATATGAAAGATGGCGGATATCGGAATGGGCAGACTACCGCAGGAAATGCCCAATATGATACTGGCAGCTAAAAATAAGAAACTGATGCTATAAGCAGCAAAGCGATTATTCTTTAAACGTATCCGGGTAGATGCTTTCCGCAAGTTCTTCGACCCCTTCGATCAGACGCGGACCTGAACGTGTGACGAGATCAGGATCAACATCATACACGCGATGATGTTTCACAGCATTGATTCCGCTCCAGCCATCGCGTTTTTCCACCGCATCCGCTTTCACACCGTCCGTTGTGACAATGGCGTCTGGATTCAGCTTTACGATGGCCTCGTCTGTCATTTGCACCCAGCCTTTTTGATCCGCTGCAGCGTTTTTAGCATGGATGACATTCAGCATTTCATTCATAAATGTGTCTTTTCCGGTTGTGTAAATGTCAGGATCGGGCGAAACCTCAATAAAGACGCTTTTTTCCTCGCCTTTTGAAATGGATTTCGCTTTTTCTTTAATCTCCTGCAGGTCTGATTTCATGCTGTTGACCAGTTGGCCCGCTTTTTTCTCAGCCCCGGCAGCTTCACCGATCATTTCGATTGATTTGTATACCTCTGCGAATGATTGTGCATCATTGACAGTCAGCACAGCAATGCCAGCGTCCTTCAGCTGCTTGATGGCATCTGCTGAGGCTGACATGGAAGATTCATGGGCGAGAACGAGATCAGGTTTAAGAGAAATGACTTTCTCAACGTTTACATTCATATCTCCAACCTTCTCAACCTGTTTGACTTCCTTTGGATATGTATCGTTTGTGGTGACGCCGACCACTTTGTCACCGAGTCCGAGAGCATATGTAATTTCCGTGTTGCTCGGCATTAACGAAACAATTTTTTTCGGCTCCTTTTTGATGGTAACATCCTGATTTGACGCATCATCAATTGTGACAGGGAACGCTTCAGACGCGGCTGTCTTTTGCTTCGCATTGGAATCCTTCTCACCTGCCGCATTGCCGCAGCCTGAAATCATAATGGCGGTCAGCAGAAGCGCCGTCCATATTCCGGCTAATTTTTTCATACCCTTTCCTCCTAAATGAACTAAAAAAGCATCTCTACGATGGTAAAGACGCTGTAAACAACAAAAAAGCCTATTGTTTACACATCATCTGTCCTCGCAGACTTCGTGTTTATCAAACAGGCAGGTATCCTGGCTCTTGGCGCAAAGACCAATTACAGTGGCGGGACCGCACCGGCTTTTACCGGTTTCCCTATTAAGCCGGCTATTTTCACGTACCGGCACCTGTTTGACATTCGTATCCTTTTTCGGAGTTATTATACTATATGGCTGACAGGCTTGTATATGCAGTATGAATGACTTTTCCGCCGCTGCATGTATGGAAGCAAAATTCTCGTAAACACTAAATTTCATCTTGTATACTAAGTAGCATGATCAATAAAAAAGGAATGATTCTTATGGACTTACAGCTAAAAGACAAGCTTGTCTTAATCACAGGCTCAACTTCCGGCATCGGGAAAGCCGCAGCGAAAAGCTTTTTGCAAGAAGGTGCAGCCGTTATAGTCAATGGCCGAAAACAAGAGACAGTCGATCGCACGGTTGAAGAGCTTTCTTCATATGGAACGGTGCATGGAGCAGCCGCCGACTTATCAAAACCGGATGAAGCAGCAGTTTTTCTTGAAAAAGTGAAACAGATCGGTGATATAGATGTTCTTGTCAACAATCTCGGTTTCTTTGAAGTGAAGGATTTCGCCGATGTAACGGATGAAGAATGGAATCAATATTTTGAAGTAAACGTGATGAGCGCTGTTCGGACAAGCCGTCACTTCCTTCCAAAGATGCTTGCCAAAAACAGCGGCCGCATTTTGAATATCGCAAGTGAAGCAGGCGTCAAACCGCTTCCGACTATGATTCCTTATTCAATGACCAAAACAGCGCTGATCAGCCTGTCCAGAGGAATGGCTGAAATGACGAAGGGCACAAAGGTTACGGTTAATTCAGTGCTTCCGGGTCCTACTTGGACAGAAGGCGTTGCTTCCTATATGGAGGGCGCCGCAAAGGCAGCCGGCCAGGATACAGATACATTTGTGAAAGACTATTTCAAAGTGAATGAGCCGACTTCACTCATTCAAAGATACGCAACAGCCGAAGAAGTCGCGAGCACAATTGTATTCCTCGCATCTGATGCCGCATCTGCCATTAACGGCACGGCACAGCGTGTGGAAGGCGGAATTATCCGTTCACTTTAAATGCAAAAACGCATCCGTTTTCGGATGCGTTTTTTTATAACTTTATAATTCCCCGGCGAATGGAACCGGCTGGTATCCGCCCGTTTCAAGTTTTGCTGAAAACAATCCGCCCGCATGAGGCTGTTCATATCTTTCTGTTTCGGTCATTTGTTCAGTAGCTGTTGTGATGTAAAGGGTTTTCATGTCCTGGCCGCCGAACGCACAGCACGTGACATATTTGGCCGGAACACTTATTGAATCAATTTCTTTTTTCTGAAAAGGATCAATGTGAACCACACGGCTCCCGCCAAACAGCGCCACCCACAGCATGCCGTTTTGATCAATTGTCATGCCATCCGGCAGTCCATCCGATTTTTCAAAACGATAGACGGTTTCTGGGTTTGAGACGTTTCCGCTTTCGGGATCGTATTGATAGCACACAATCTCCTGCGTCGGCGTGTCAATGTAGTACATCAGGCTGCGTTCGCGATCCCAATCCAAACCGTTCGAGGTTGAAACTTGATCTTTCATTTTGACAAGGCTGCCATCTGTGTCCAAACGGTAAAGCGAGGCTTGTTTTTGTTCGCCTTCCATGCTCGTCGTCCCTGCCCAAAGCCTTCCGTACGGATCACATTTGGCGTCGTTAAACCGAAGGCTCTCATGCATATCCTTCGGCTGTTTGATTTTTTCAAGACTGTCATCATGAAGATGATACAGGTAAAAACCGTCTTTCATCGTCATGATCAGCTCATCCTTTGAATATTTCGCAAGCGCCGTCACAAAGGATGTAAATTTGACCGAACGATTGATTTTTTCTTTAGGATCGAAAATATGGAGCTCGCTTCCTAAAATATCAACCCAGTATAGACGGCCGTTTTCTTCATCCCATAACGGACCTTCACCGATTACTGCCCTAGTGTCTGCTTCTAATACTGCATCCATGTGTAACACCTCTTTAGCTTCAGTCTATATATTGTTATTCCCGGCAAAGAGGTGTCCAAACCACACACCTTATTCTTTTTTGAAAAGGATGGTAATGACGGAGCCGATATTGATCCTGCTGTTGACGTGAATCGTTCCGTTATGCAGGTGCACCAGCTCTTTGGCAATCGCCAGTCCAAGCCCCGTCCCGGCAGACGGATCTTTCGTATTGGTTCCTCTGTAATAACGGTTAAATAAATGGGTGATCGTTTCCTCATCCATTCCTTTCCCATTGTCTTTGACCTTCAATGAAATATGATTTTTTGTCTGTTCAAGAATCACCTGAATCGCTGTTCCTTTATCGTTGTGCTTCACAGCATTTCCGAGCAGGTTTTCCAGAATGCGTCTGAACCAGGCTTCATCCAGCGCAAATTCAATATGCTCTTCTCTTGATACAAATGAAATATCATATCCTTCAGAAAACGGGTTTTTCTTGAAGTCCTCAATGACATTTTTAAAAAACGGAATGAGGCTCGTGAGCTTTCTCTCCATCGGCAGAGCGTCATTTTTCAGACGATACGTTAAATTTAAGTCCTCGATCAGCTTTGACATGTATTCCGATTTCTCTCTGACAACCTGTCCCATTTCTTTCACTTCCTCAGGAGACCAGTCGTATTGCTTCGATTCAAGCATCATGCTGTATCCGTAAATGCTGCTGAGGGGTGTTTTTAAATCATGAGACAAACCGGCAATCCATTCTTCCCGTGTTGCCTGGATTTTTTCTCTGTTTGTCTTATCCCGTCTCAGCGTTTCAGTCAGCTGATCCATAGATTCAAATATCTCACCGAAGAAGCGGTACGGCTGTTTGATTTTTCCCTTTTTGTTTTTACTGACAGGGCGCCCTTTACGGTTTTTCGGTTCTTCAAGCTTCCCTTTTGATAGATTGACAAGCCATTTGATTGTATGAAAAATCGGCAAGCCGAATCTGAACATATACCAGGCAGTCATCCAGAATATATAAAGAATCAGAACGCCCATAATCAGAAACATCGCTTTCAGGACAACCCTTAGAAACGATTTATTAAACTCCTGGTCAGTAATATAGACAGGGTTTGGCACCGAAGCGACCATCCACCTGTTTTGATCGAGGAATTTAACAGAAATCTCCCGTTTATAGTTCCATGGTTTAGAGCTGTATTTGAGAAGCTCCAGCTGGTTCATCGTTTTTCTTTCGCTTTTCTTGCTGTTAATGCTGTCGAGTATGTTCCCGTTTCTGTCTAACAGATACACGGCTCCTTTTTCACGCTTAATATAGTCAATTGTACTGGACTTATATTGTGACAAAGAGTCGATGGAGGGTTCACGGCTTTCAATGGAAGTCAGCAGCTGTTCGCTCTTTGATTTCCAGCCGAACAAGAGGAGGTACGACTTGTCTTCAATATTGATTGCCCAATAATTCAGCTTATAGTTATCAAGCTTCTTGCTTTTATAAATAGACAAAAGCTCCTTCTTAGTGTAGGTGCCGGGCACGTCTTTCGGCACGCTGTAGGAATAATCCGTTTTTCCATTAGAATCAATGATTTGCATCCAGCCGTGCTGTTTATCAACAGATTTCTTCAGAAAATCGTCCACTTCCCATGACCCGTCTTCGTTTACATCGAGATACGCTTCAAGCGTGTCAGTCGTTGCCTTTGTCAGCCCTGAATTGGATTCCGCATCGCTGAATCGCGCGTCTAAATAGAAAAAGGAAGCCACAAGCATGATCGAAAGAAGAAGGATAACAATCAGCATCTGCCCGAAAAAGTGAAACAGAAACTTCCACCTTAACCTCATGGGCGCTTTCCGTTTCCTTCTGGACTCGGGATAAAACGGTATCCGAGACCGCGAACGGTTACGATATATTCCGGATTGCTCGGGTCACGCTCAATTTTTTCCCGGAGCTTGCGGATATGAACCATGACGGTATTGTTATCTCCGTACGAAGGATAGCCCCATACTTTTTCATAAATTTGATCTTTAGAAAGCACCACATTGGGATGTTCACAAAAATACTGAAGCAGCTGCAAAAGCTGAGCCGAACAGGCTACAGTTTCCCCGCCCACAATCAGCTCGGCATTTTGCGGAGAAAATGTAAAGTAATCATATGTATAGGTTTTGTTTGATTCAGCTGCATTCGACTGATACGTACGCTTTAAATGCGCTCTGATCCGCGCGGCTAATTCCAGCGGATTAAATGGTTTTGTAATATAATCATCAGCTCCGACCGCAAAACCCGATAATTTGTCAGCGTCCGATGATCTCGCCGTCAGGAAAAAAATCGGGGCGTCTGAATACTCCCTGATTAATGTGCAGGCCTCAAAACCGGTCATTCCGCCCATCATGACATCCAATACGATTAAATCAACCTTATTTGTCTTGACAACCGGAATGGCTTCCTCTGCACTTGCCGCATCCAGTATATGTCGATAACCTTCTTTTTCGAGAACGCGTTTGATCATATCCACAATCGCTTTCTCATCGTCTACGATTAAAATTGACGCATTTTCCACTTTTATGTTCCTTTCTGTCACTGTTTTTTTCATCTTATCATTATATCGTTTCTTTTTGGTACATTTTTGAATAGGAGGGCTCTTGACGGGGGTGAACAGCAGGAAACGGGAACCTGCAAAATGTTCCCGTTTTTCTTAGAATGAGATATCGTTATGAGTTCTCGTCTACCATATACAGAATAAACTCCCAAAATCCCGGAACATCCTGACACAGAAGCATCAGCCTTTTCAAACATTTTGATTTTCAGCTCCTGCTCCAAATCTTCTCTTTCTTGATAGGACGTATTGCTGAGTTTTTTTCTGATCATCGGTGAAAAGCATGCAATCAGATGCTCAATGTCGTACATTTCATCTTTATTCCTATTATGTTCAAACTGGCCGCTCACAGTTTACTTTTCCCCCTTTTTTTGCGCCTCTAGCTGCTTTCTGATATTTTCTAACCCCTTTTTATGAATATTAGAGATATTTTGCCGGGACTCACCTAATGAATCAGCGATTTCCTGCATCGTGGCACCGTGAAGATAGACTTTTGTCAGCACGCTTTTTTGTTTGTCAGTCAGCTTCTGGATCGCTTGATAAAGCTGATAATCCTGGACATGCTGGCTCAAATCATCCTGCAGGTCTAAAAATCCCTCAAACGCGTCACTTCCCGTTTCGGAAGGAAGTCGTTCTCCTGCTTCCGGATGATCAACCGTCAGCGGATACCGTTTTTGATTTTTGCGAACCCGCTTATCAAAATCGATGGAAAAAATCCGAATCATTGAATTCATATACTTGACGATGCGAATCTCCTTATAAAATTGCTTGAATTGCTCGTCCAACGATTTTGCATCCTTTTCATTCGGGTTTTCCATTACATTTTTGAACAAACGGTAATGCTGAGGGTTGCTCAAAAAATGCTTCACGATGGGATGCTTCATAATCTCCTTACATTTCGATTGCAACAGACCTTGATAGTCCATCAAACCGCCTCCCTACTAAATTAAATGAAGGAAAGCAAAAAAAAGTAAACTACTACTTTCAGACTAGCGCTTGCTGAAGCAAACCTTCCAGTCATGGTTTACGATTTCTTGGATTCCCTTCACTTACTTACATGACTGCACAAAAAGGAGGGAGGTGTTTTTCATGGATCAGGTTTTTATAGAGGAAGTCGTCAAGCAGATCAGCAATCTCGGGTTCCCGGCACTGATCGCGATGTACCTGCTGACCCGTTTCGAGAAAAAATTCGATCAGCTTATTGAACTGATGACAGAGCTGAAAGATCAGAAAGCGAAACATTAATTTTGTATCGAAGTTGACTTTTCATCGGTTTTTTTCACTTAACAAGACAGAAGGGAAAACGAAAGGCCTTTCACATTCTCTTTCTGCGCCACAATTATTTTTAAGGAGGAGACAGGAAAATGAAAAAACAAAACGACATTCCCCAGCCAATCAGAGGAGATAAGGGAGCGACAGTGAAAATCCCGCGTAATATTGAAAGGGACCGGCAGAATCCCGATATGCTCGTACCGCCGGAAACCGATCATGGCACCGTTGAAAATATGAAGTTTTCTTTCTCAGATACTCATAACCGTTTGGAAAAAGGCGGGTACGCCCGTGAAGTTACCGTACGTGAGCTGCCGATTTCAGAAAACCTGGCTTCTGTTAATATGCGGCTGAAGCCAGGCGCCATTCGCGAGCTTCATTGGCATAAGGAAGCAGAGTGGGCTTATATGATCTACGGGAAAGCACGCGTCACGATTGTGGATGAAAAGGGCCGCAGCTTTATTGATGATGTAGGCGAAGGAGATTTATGGTACTTCCCGTCAGGCCTGCCGCACTCGATTCAAGCGCTTGAAGAAGGGGCAGAGTTCCTGCTCGTGTTTGACGACGGGTCATTCTCTGAAAACAGCACGTTCCAGCTGACAGACTGGCTTGCCCACACCCCTAAAGAAGTGATTGCCGCTAATTTTGGCGTAACAGAAAAAGAAATCGCGAATTTGCCAGGCAAAGAAAAATATATATTTGAAAAACCTGTGCCCGGCTGTTTAAAAGATGACATTGTGGAAGGGCCGTACGGTGAAGTGCCTTATCCGTTTACGTACCGCCTTCTTGAACAGGAGCCGATTGCATCAGAAGGAGGAAAGGTGTACATTGCGGATTCGACAAACTTTACAGTGTCTAAAACCATTGCATCCGCGCTTGTAACCGTGGAACCAGGCGCCATGAGAGAGCTTCACTGGCATCCGAATACGCATGAATGGCAATATTACATCTCCGGTAAAGCGAGAATGACTGTTTTTGCTGCTGACGGCCATGCGAGAACCTTTAACTATCAAGCCGGTGATGTCGGTTATGTTCCATTTGCGATGGGCCACTACGTAGAAAACCTCGGCGATGAACCGCTCGTCTTTTTAGAAATCTTTAAAGATGACCATTATGCCGATGTGTCTTTAAACCAATGGCTCGCAATGCTTCCTGAAACCTTCGTCCAAGAACACCTTGACTTAGGCAAAGAATTTACGGATGTCCTTTCAAAAGAAAAGCATCCGGTTGTGAAAAAGAAAAGCAGCAAATAAAAAACTGGCAGCTTGCAGAGAGCGCTCGTTCTCTCTCTGCAAGCGCTCATAAGGAGATGAACCAGTGATACATCAAAAGTATTTATTACGGCAGGCCGTACAGTATGTGCTGGCAGCGGCGGCTGTGTTATTTTGCTATTTTACAATCATTCTCTGTGTCTTTTCTTTGGCGGGAACGAGCTACCGATCAGCTGCTCATGTCCTGCTTTTTGCTGTGTTATTTCTTGTGCTCGGACTATGCTTTGAACCTTTTGAACGGCTGATGATACATAGTTTTACGTTTTTTAAGACTGGAAAACGAGCTTTTATCCTTATGGCCGGCACCGTCCAGCTGCTGTTTTTATGGATGACCGCTTATACGGCAGATCAAATGATTCATAACATTTGGCTGTCAACCACAGAAGAAATGATCCTCGCAGCCGTTTTTCTTATTTTGGATAAATGCAATTCAGCACTGCCCAAATAAAAAAAAGAACGCCATCCGATTGGATGCGTTCTTTTTATTCATATCGAAGCGCGTCAACAGGCTGAAGCTTCGATGCCTTAATGGACGGCAGCAAGCCGAAAATAATGCCGACTGCCATTGAGAAAATGAGTGCTCCGATAACTGCCGGAACGGAGATGATAAAAGGCATCGGAAAGATCACCGTGATAAGTTTAGCGATGCCAAAGCCCGCCAGCACACCGAGAATTCCGCCAATACTTGTCAGCACGACGGCCTCTGTTAAAAATTGAAATAAAATCACGCGCCGCTTGGCACCGAGCGCCTTCTTAATTCCGATTTCCCGCGTTCGCTCCGTCACTGAAACAAGCATAATGTTCATGACACCGATGCCTCCGACCAAAAGTGAGATGCTTGCAATTCCGCCAAGCAGCAGAGCAAATGACTGGTTAAAGGACTCCACTTCCTGAGCGACCTCCTGAAGATCCATCACGCTGTACTCCGCTTTTTCCAAATCAACATCTGACAGTCCTTGATTTAGAAGGTCCGCGGCCATTACACCGGCTTCTTGGATATGCTCAGAAGAGTCTGCCTGCACCGCAATCTGTGTCGGCGCGTCGAATCCTTCAATAAGCGGCCACACTTTTTTCGGCACATATAAAACCGGATTCGCATATTCGCCATCAAACATGCTTTCTTCCTGTTTCTTTTCATGAAAAACACCGGCAACCCGGAACGGCACACCATTCATCTCAATGTTTTTGTGCAGAGCGTCACCGTCAGGAAACAGCTCATCTCTTGCGGCCTCATTGATCATAACCACTTGGTGTGTGCTGTTTAATTCTTTTTCCGCCAGCTTTCTCCCCTCAGTGATGCTGATCGGGAACATATTGAAATAATCAGCATCCACTCCGTACACTTGAGGATAAGAAACGTTCGTTAAGTGAAAAACGGTGGCGCCTTCGGACAAGTAATATAAAGATAATCCTTTTACAACCGGGTCTGATTTTATCGTCTGAATGGTTTCTTCAGATACAGGGGGTGCGGACGTATAAGAAACCTCCTGGTAACCGCCTTCCTCCTCCCCGCCTGTTGGCTGGTACACAACATTAATCGCGTTATTTCCCATGCCGATCATGCTTTGCTTTAATTGCTCGCTTTGGCCTTTCAGCATAGAGACGATCGCAATGATCGCCGCTATACCGATAATGACACCAAGCATCGTAAGAATCGACCTCAGCTTATGTGAAAAAATAGATTGAAAGGAGATCCGAATATGTTCAAGCATGGCTAATCCCTCGCTCGTCTAACACTAATTCTCCGTCTCTGATAAACACGGTTCTGTCGGCTTTTCTGGCGACGTCCGGGTCATGGGTAATCATAATAATCGTTGTGCCTTCCTGATGCAATTGTGAAAACAGCGACAAAATTTGTTCACTTGATTTTGTATCAAGCGCCCCGGTCGGTTCATCTGCCAGAATAAACCGAGGCTGATTGACAAGGGCTCTGGCAATCGCCACCCGCTGCTTTTGTCCGCCGGACAGCTTTGGCGGCTTGTAAGAGATCCTATCTTTCAAACCAACCTTTTCAAGAGCTTCATAGGCTCTTTGCCTTCTTTCTTTTTTCTTTACCTTATTGTAAATCATCGGCAGCTCGACATTTTGCAGTGCGGTAAGGCGCGGCAGCAAATGAAAGGTTTGAAACACAAACCCGATCGATTCGTTGCGAATGTCAGCCAAAGCACCGTCTTTCCCTTTTAATACATCCATCTGGTCCAGCATATAGGTTCCGGAGGTCGGCCTGTCCAAACAGCCTATTATATTCATTAACGTAGACTTCCCTGAACCGGACGGCCCCATAATGGCCAGAAATTCACCAGCTTTGACGGTGAGATTAATATGCTTTAAGATCGGCACCTCTTCTTTGCCCAGCTTGTACGATTTAGAAATATTATTCAGTGTCAGCATTGACTGTAACCTGCTTTCCTTCCTTGACCGCGGGATCAGGATAGATCACATAATCTTCCGGTGTCAGGCCGCTTTTGATTTCGACCATGTCACTTTCGTCTGTCTCTCCGA
This sequence comes from Bacillus sp. 2CMS4F, assembly GCF_023161785.1. NCBI lineage: Bacteria > Bacillati > Bacillota > Bacilli > Caryophanales > Bacillaceae > Bacillus > Bacillus sp. 2CMS4F. Next base: position 79,095 of record NZ_JALNTO010000015.1, on the reverse strand, counting down.
TTTCAACAGGCTGTTTAACCGCTTTCTGCTCCTCATCCGTCTTCCAAACGTATGGTTCGCCATCGTCCTGGATAATCATGTCGGACGGCAGCTTAATCGTATTCGCATCTGCTTCGTCACTCATAACTTCAATATTGACATGATAGCCGACTTCAAGGCCCTTATGGCTGTCCAATAAAACAGTGAAAGGATAGTTAGAGGATTGGGGATTCATTTCTTCTTCAGCATAACTTTCTGACTCTTCCCCCTCGCCTGTTCCAGCAGGAAGCTTGCCGATTGAAGTAATCTTGCCTTTCCACTCGCCTTCACCGCCTGTTTTCAGCGTAACTCTGACTTTGCTGCCTTTTTTAATCGTGTCCATTAACAGCTCGTTGATTTGGCTTTTCACAAGGTATTTGCCCGTTGAAACGATTTGGATATACGGGCCTGCTGCCTGATCACCCGTTGCGCCGTCCGCAATATCCTGATTGACGCTCTGAACGATACCGTCATGCTTGCTTGTGATCACATTAGAACCTTTGTTTTTCGTTAGTGCAGCCAGTTCTTTTTGGTGCTGCTTCAGTTCAAGCTGGCTTGTCTTTAAATCAAAATTGGCCTGGTCAAGCTCGTCTTGAAGCTGTGCTTTCTCGTCTTTTCCGGCTGTCTTCAGCTTCTTCTCAGTTTCTGCTATTGATTTTTGCAAGCGGCCGATTTGAAGGTTTGTCATTTCGGTTTGTAAATTGCTTTGCTCAATTTCGTCAGAATGATCCTCGCCCTCGTACTCGAAAAGCTTATCGCCTTTTTTAACCTTATCGCCTTCTTTGACGTACGTTTTTTTAATGCTTCCTTTCTCTGAATCTATGTATACTTTTTGCTGTTTCTCTGGTTCAACTTTTCCCGAAAACGATTGGGCAGATTCAGATTCACCGCCCATATACACCGCGACCGATTCAGCATAAGGCTCCGATGATACGGCAACTTGGTTCATGTGAGTAAAAAAGTAAAAACCGCCGGCGCCGATCCCCGCCAGTAGGAGCACACCGGCACATATCGAACCGGCAATAAGCCATTTTTTCTTCTTGGACACAATGATCTCCTCTTTCTGTAATCTTCGTAATATTTTCGAAACATTCTAACCAATATTATCTATTAATTCAAATAGACTTTCAATCTTTTTCTTCAAAATCTGGAATTAGCAAGGAAAATTATATTTTTATGGTTGAAAATAAAAAATCCCGGCGTCATACCGGGATTTTTCTTACACAGAAACAAGCTGTTTTTCAGTTTTAATCAGGTCATAAGTTAAGCATACTGGTTTATTTGTACGAGGATCAGTGACGATTTCGGCATCAATCTGGAATACCCGCTTCAAAATATCCGGCGTCATGACCTCCAGTGCGGTCCCTTCCTTGATGACCGTGCCTTTTTTGAGCGCAATCATATAATGGGAAAAACGGGCCGCGTGATTCAGATCATGAATCACCATTAAAATCGTCCGCCCCTGTTCCTTGTTCAGTCTGTCAAGCAGCTGCAGGATTTCGAGCTGATGTGCGAGATCGAGATATGTTGTTGGCTCGTCAAGCAAAAGCAGCTCTGTCCCTTGTGCAAGCGCCATCGCAATCCACACGCGCTGACGCTGTCCGCCTGACAACGCCTCAATCGGACGCTCATAGTATTCCGCCATGCCGGTTTCTTCGAGGGCCCATTTGATGATGCGGCGGTCTTCATCATTTAATCTGCCGAAGCCTGATTGATGCGGAAATCTGCCGTATGACACCAATTCGTACACCGTTAATCCGCTCGGAGCCTCAGGCGTCTGCGGCAGAATGGCCATATCCTTCGCAATGTCCTTAGTAGACATTTTATGAATCACATTGCCGTTTAAGTAAACGGCACCTTGATGCGAGCGCATAATTCTGGACATCGTTTTTAATATCGTTGACTTTCCGCAGCCATTCGGCCCAATTAAGGTTGTTATTTTTCCTTTAGGAATGGATATATTTAAATCTTCTACAATCAGCCTGTCGCCATAACCGATCCCAAGCTGTTCCGTTGATAATGAATTCAAGTTCGGTCCCCTCCTCAATTCGATTTCATCAATAAATAAATAAAGTAAGGCGCACCTAATACGGAGATGACAAGTCCGACCGGAATTTCTGACGGTGCCAATACATTTCTCGCCAGCGTATCAGCCAGCAGAAACAGAAACGCGCCGATAAAGGCGGAAACCGGTATAAGCGTCTGGTGGCGGGGACCGGTAAGCCTTCTTGCCACGTGAGGCGCGATTAATCCGAGGAACGCGATGCCTCCTGCAGCTGCCACACAGGATGCGGCAAGAGCGACCGCTGCCAGAAGGAGAATCCGTCTTTCCTTTTCAACAGCAGTGCCAAGTCCGGTCGCTAATTGGTCTCCCAGCTGTAAAATGTTCAAATAGCGTGCTTTATATAAAGTAAAAGGAAGCAAGATCACAATCCAGGGGAGTACCGCCCAGATCATGTTCCAATTGGCCCCCCATATCGATCCTGATATCCAAACTGCAGCCTGCATAAAGTCATGCGGGTCCATTTTGAGCTGAAAAATAAGCAAAAGGGCATTAAATCCGGCATTCACTCCGATTCCGACTAGGATCAGCCGAATCGGAGTCACACCTTTTTTCCAAGCCAGAAGATAAATGAGAAACGCGGCGAGGAACGCGCCTGCCAAAGCGCTGAATGGCAGCATAAACGTCCCTAAAAAGCCGAGATCTGATGCTGACCCTTGAAAAAAGTAAATAAAGAGCACAACAGCAAGCGAACCCCCGGCGTTAATCCCGAGAATACCCGGTTCAGCCAAATCATTTTGAGACACGCTTTGCAAAATGGCTCCGGCAACAGCGATACCCGCCCCAACAAGCAACGACAACATTATTCGCGGCAGCCTGAACTCAAATAAGACAAGCTCATCCCGCGCCGTCCCTTGGCCGAAAAAGACCTTGAGCGTTTGCAATGGGGCAATTTTAATGACACCCATATTCAGACTGATAAAAAAGACAAGCACGATCAGCAGAAAAGTCACTGCTATCACAACTAGAGGTTTTTTCGTTTTCGTTTTCATTACAGCCCTCTCCTTTCACGACGTGCCAAATAAAAGAAAAAGGGAACACCGATGAGGGAGGTCAGCGCGCCGACAGGCGTTTCAAACGGCGCGTTCACGAGTCTGGCCGCAATGTCAGCAAAAACAAGCAAAACAGCGCCAAGCACCGCCGAGCAAGGAATGATCCACCGATAATCAACCCCTACCAAAAACCTTGTGATATGAGGAATGATCAGTCCGATAAACGCGATAGTGCCGGCAATGGAAACAGCAGCTCCCGTCAACACCACAACGACAAGCATGCCAACCAGTTTCACCGCTGATGTATACTGCCCAAGCCCCTTCGCCAGATCGTCACCGAGGCTTAACACCGTCACAGACCGGGCAATGATAAACGCAAACGTCAAACCGACAGCTCCTGCAATAACCAGCAGCTGAACGCCTGACCATTTCACACCCGCTACCCCGCCTGCGTACCAAAAGCTGACATCCTGTGCTACATCAAAACGGAGCGCAATTGCGGTTGAAATGCCCGTAAAGAAATAACTGACGGCCGTTCCGGCAAGAGCAAGCTTTACAGGCGTGAGACCGCCCCTGGAAAACATGCCGATGCCCAATACCGTCGATGCCCCCAATCCCGCGCCCGCAAAGGACCACAGCACAAGCCCGAAGGCAGAAAGTCCTGGGAAAAAAGCAAACGCAATCGAAATAGCAAAAGCAGAGCCCGATGTTATCCCCATAATAGAAGGCTCCGCCAATGGGTTTCTCGTCATGCCCTGCATGATCGCCCCAGACACGGCTAACAATGCGCCGACAAGCGCGGCAGCAGCCGTTCTTGGCAGCCGAAGATCGTGTATGATTTGGTGTGAGGTTTCATTTGGCTGGAAATGAAAGATGGCGTCCCACACAGTCCGTAAATGGATATCCGCAGCACCGAGAGAAATGGACAGCATCGCGCCGAAGCATAATAAACATACCCCCGCAACAAGCACAATGACCGCACCAAACGACCGGGATGTCCATTGAATTTCTTCATCTGATATCATCTGTTTATTTTTCATGTGACTCAACAGCCGTACTTCCTTTCGATAATGATAATGATTATCAATTGCTGTTTCAGTATATCACTTTTTTCCGTTGATTTAATAGAGCGTTTTAAACAAAAATGAGAATATAATTGCAAAAATATCGTGTCAACTGGCTCTTGCGATGGTATAATCACATTGATAATGATTCTCTTTATCACCCATTTTCCAGAAAGAAGGTATGAGATATGACCCATATATATAAGAAACTCGGAGCCGCATTTTTTGCCCTGCTATTGATTGCAGCGCTGGCAGCCTGCGGAAATCACTCAGAAAGCAAAGGCTCTTCCTCTGATTCAAAAGACGAAGAAACCATTACATACAAGGCTGAAAACGGAAATGTGAAAATTCCTAAACATCCTAAACGGGTGGTTGTCATGGCTGACGGCTACTACGGAGACTTCAAAACACTGGGCATCAACGTCGTCGGAGCACCTGAAAATGTATTTAAAAACCCTTACTACAAAGGTAAAACCGACGGTGTCACAAATATCGGAGACGGCACTTCTGTTGAAAAAGTGATTGATTTAAAGCCTGACCTGATCATCGTTTGGACAACACAAGGCGCCGATATTAAAAAGCTCGAAAAAATCGCGCCGACTGTTGCGGTGAAATACGATAAGCTCGATAACATTGAACAGCTGAAAGAATTCGCAAAAATGACAGGAACGGAAGATAAAGCGGAGAAGTGGCTTGCCGAGTGGGACAAAAAAGTCGCGGCAGCCAAAACAAAAATTCAAAAAGTCATTGGTGACAAAACAGTTTCTATTATGCAAACAAACGGCAAAGACATTTATGTATTCGGTAAAGATTTCGGAAGAGGCGGAAGCATCGTCTACAAAGATCTTGGTTTACAGGCCACAAAGCTGACAAAGGAAAAAGCGATTGACCAAGGCCCAGGGTATACCAGCATTTCTTTAGAAAAGCTCCCTGACTTCGCCGGAGATTACATTTTTGCGGGTCCATGGCAATCAGGCGGAGACGATGGCGGCGTATTTGACAGTTCCATTTGGAAAAACCTCGATGCTGTCAAAAATGATCATGTCTATAAAATTGACCCGATCGGCTTCTATTTCTCAGACCCGATTTCACTAGAAGGACAGCTGAAATTTATTACGGAAAGCTTAACAAAATAAACAAAGAGCCGCACTGATCTGCGGCTCTTTTCTATATTGCAAAGAATCCGACAGGACGGAGCAACTCATATTGAACCGCATCGCATATTTTCTTTCTCAATTCCTATTAAGCTGCATCATCATTGCCATTAGTTTTTTCAACGGTCTTTATATCGGAAACCCTTTTTCTCATGTGCTTCTCGTTTTTATCCTAGTGCTGGCTTTGTTCATTTTCTGAAGAAACTGAAAAAGCGTTTTTTGCATATTCGAATGTCTCTATTACTGGCAGCGTTCCTGTCCGCTATTTTGTGTATGCGACTTATAACAGGAGAAATAACGTTTTTATAAAAAAGACACCTGACTGCATTGTCAGATGTCTTTTTTTTATGCTTGTTTTTCTTTCGAGAATTTCTTAATCACAAACGGATAAATTACCAGACCGACAAAGAACAAACCGATGCCGAGAATAAATGTCGTTAAATCCGCTGTGCCTGTTACGATAACAAACAATGAGTATACACACGCTAAAATCGCAATCAATCCGTCTTTTACCCGGGAACCTTTCAGCTGATCATACGTTTCACCTTTTATAACAAGCTTCAGGCTGTAAATCGCAGACACTAAATACGGAATTAAATACGCAAGGGTTGCCGCTGTCGTTAAAAACGTAAATGCGTCACTTATTGTCCGGGAAATAACAGAGAATATGAAGACCTGTGACATCACATTTGTAATGATCAAAGAAATAACCGGGCTTCCTTTTTTATTTGTTTTCGCAAAGACCGCCGGAAAATCTCCTGCTTTAGCAGCTTGGTACGGAACCTCAGAGCCAAGCAAAATCCAGCCGAGCATCGTTCCGAATAAGCAAAGAATCGCCAGTAGCGCCATAATCACGCTTCCTGCGTTTCCGACAATCGCATACAGCACATCAACGAACGGTTTTTCAGATCCGACAAGCTTATCGTGCGGCAGAACCCCCATTGTGATCAATGTGACAATAATGTAAATGCTTAACGCGATCAACAAACCTGTGATGGTCGCACGTTTCACATCACGCTGAGTACGCGCGCGTCCAGACAAGATCACTGCTGATTCAATTCCGACAAACGCCCATAGAGTAGAAATGGCGGCGTTGTGAACCTGTCCGCCGATGCCAATGCTTGTGCCGTTCTCACCTTGAATCGGAAAATAAAAATGATCGAATAATGTCGTTTGAAACACAAACAATCCGGCAATGATAAAGAAAACAAAACCTAATACTTTTGAAAACGTTGTGATAAAGTTTAATTTACTTGCACCGTTAATGCTTGCAACAAGAATCGTGTGCGTTCCCCAGAGCAAAATCGTACATACTGCAAACGTCAGCAATTGGCCGAGTGTCACCTCTTGGCTGCCGACAGCAAACAGTACACGTTTATCAACTAAAATCGGGAAAAACGAAGTCAAGTAACCGGCAAGACTTGTGATAATCGCCACGTTACTGATCCAGCTCGCCACCCAGTAGCCCCACACCATTGTGAATCCGGCAGCGTTCCCTTTCTTCGGATCAGAAAACAGCGCTCTCGCATAACTTTGCGGCCCCGCTGTCAGCTCAGGCTTGCGAATGGACAAGTGCCCGAAGACAAGTGCAATCATCAGCACGCCCGCACCTGTCAAAAGCCAGGCGGACGTAGCGCCAAGCGGACTTGCAATCGATGCAAGCGAACTCGGCAGGGAGAAAATCCCCGATCCAACCATATTTCCAACGACAAACGCCGTTAATAACCAAAAACCCCATTTTTTTGTCTGTTCCATTCCAGTACCTCCAATGATTCTTTGTACGGACCAGAACCCGAGATCATGTAAACACAAAAAAAGCCTGAACAAAAGTCCATGCTTAAAGAAACACACACCCTTGATCTCCGGATAGCCCTCCGCGAAAAAGCACGCGGCAGTCCTGCACTTATTCAGATACAGTCCCAGCATAGAGAAGGATCGGCTTTCTCCACACTTCGGCGCTGATGCCTTTTACACATGTTTAACAGCTCCTGTCAGCCTGGCATGTGTGACTCATCATCCGCGCAACCTCTACCTCACTGAGAAAGAGTGAGGATTTATTTATTCAGTTACTCCCAGAAGGTTATCAAAGAAAGAATGATCTGTCAAAGGGAACAGATGGAAAATACGGATAGAGCCAAGCCCTATCCGCATGCGGTTAGCGATTATTTTTCTTTTTTTGCACAGCTTCTTGAAGCGGATCATCTTTAAGAGCTGAACCGGCATCCTCAAGAGCTCCTTGGATTACGTTTTTTTCTTTTTCAGAACGTTTACCTTTATCTTTATTAAAGAAAGCCATTCGTATCACCTCTTTTAGAAAATAGGTACATCTTTAAGATGCCTTTTTCTCAGGAGATTATGCGGCTCATTTTTTTATCGTCCAAAGTTCTGTTGCTCAAACATACATTCTCTTGATATATTTGTAATTCAGAGATTTTTGCAAAAGATAAAGGAGAAGCGGGGAAATGACAGGAAAAACACACATCATGGGAGGCATCGCTTCTTGTACCGCAGCGGCTTATTATTATGGATTTGACCCAGTACTTATGGCGGCGTCCGGCGCGGTTGGCGCATTAATTCCCGACATCTGCCACACGCAGAGTAAAATCGGAAGAAGATTTCCTATCTTATCGAAAATTGTCAGTTCCGTATTTGGCCACCGCACCTTTACACACAGCCTGCTGTTTCTGCTCATCATGTTTTTTATCACAGCCACATATATTCCAGATAAAAACATATCAGCAGGGCTGATGATCGGAATGGCAAGCCACTTGGTTCTGGATGCCTGGACAGTGAATGGCATCAAATTGTTATTCCCTTCAACCATTCGCATACGGCTGCCGCTGTATATGAAGACAGGCAGTTTTTCCGAACAGCTTGTGTTGGCCGGTCTGACAATAGCATCATGCTATTATTTTTATATGCTGTTCCATGGGCGTATGTTTTAAACACGAGTGCTGAAGCTTGTCTAAGAAGACTGTTTTTAGTAGGTTTTACATAAGAAGCATCTCATGGCAGATGTTCAAGAAAACGTGAGGAGTTATAAATTGATGAAAGGAACCTTTTTTCACAATCAGCGTTTTTTAAGTTTATCCATCTTATTCATGTGGATCAAAACTTATGTGATCTATAAACTGGGTTTTGATTTGCAGATCGACTCTCTATTGCAGGAGCTGATTCTGCTGATCAATCCGCTTAGCTTCATACTCCCTCTATTTGGGATTGGACTGCTTTTAAAAGGCAGCAAGCAGCGCATCTTTTTGCTGATTGCCAATTTGGTTCTGACTGCCATTTTGATCTCCAACACGATTTTTTACGGCTTTTATATCGATTTTATTACCATCCCGGTTTTGTTTCAGGCCAGCAACATGAGCGATATGGGCAGCAGTGTAAAAGAACTGTTCAATCCTTTGTTCATCGCTCTGTTTGCGGATTTGGCTTTTCTTCTGCTGCTCTCCAGAAAAGAGAAGAGTCCCGAGTCAAAAGCGAACCCCCGTACGGTCAAGCGGTACTATGCCGCTTCCTGCGGGATTCTTATATGTACGCTGGGGCTTGCAGAAATTGAACAGCCGAAGCTATTGGCACATTCCTTCGATCGGGAAGTGCTCGTCAAAAGCATTGGCCTGTTTCAGTTCCACATCTACGATACCATTTCTCAGACTGTCAATATGAGTGCGAAGGCATTTGCCGATGAAGACAGCCTCTCTACAATCAAAAACTACACTGAGGCTGACTACAGCAAGCCTGATCAAAGCAAGTTCGGACTGGCAAAGGGACGGAATGTGATTTTTGTGACGCTTGAATCGACTCAAAGCTTTGTTCTGAATGAAAAGGTAAACGGAAAAGAAATTACCCCGTTTATGAATGATCTGATGAAAAAAAGCTATTCCTTTGATCATTTTTACCAGCAAACAGAGCAAGGAAAAACGTCTGATTCTGAATTTATCGTCGCTAACTCTCTATATCCTTCCCTAAGCGGCGCCGTCTTTTTTACGAAAAGTGACCATCAATTTCATACGATGTACAAATCACTCAAGCAGAATGATTATTATTCAGCCGTCTTTCACGCCAATCATAAAACATTTTGGAACAGAGATGTGATGTATAAAACGTTTGGGATTGACCGCTTTTTTGATGTCGATGAGTTCCATGTGACTCCCGAAACCTCAACAAGCTGGGGATTAAAGGATAAGGAATTTCTGGAACAGTCAGCTGCTAAACTGAAAAGCCTGCCGCAGCCGTTCTACAGCAATTTCATCACATTGACGAACCATTTTCCGTTTGAAATTGATGAAAAGGATCAGCTGATTGATGAATATGATTCGAGCAGCGACCTGTTAAACCGCTATGTGACGACGGTTCGCTATGAGGATGAAGCACTGAAGCATTTTATCAAAAAGCTCAAGGATGAAGGCTTATACGAAAACTCGATGATTGTCTTTATGGGAGATCATTACGGCATATCAGAAGCCCATAATAAAGCCCTGGCTGAGTTTTTAGGAAAAAGTGAAATTACGCCATATGACACCGTCCAGCTTCAGCGGGTGCCGTTTATCATTCATATTCCTGGAATCACTGATCAAAACCCGGAAACAATCTCCGATGCCGGAGGACAGGTTGACGTCAGGCCGACTCTGATGCACCTGCTCGGAATTGATACAAAAGGTGATATTCAGTTTGGCAATGATTTGCTGTCAAACAACCGAACGCCATTTGCCGTGCTGAGAAACGGCAGCTTTATCACGAACGACTATGTATATACGAAAAACACATGCTACAGCCAAAAAACAGGTGAAGTGTTAGAAAACCAAGATGCGTGCGCTCCCTATAAAGAAAAAGCAAATGAAGAGCTGTCTCTCTCTGATAAAATGTTAAACGGAGACCTTCTGCGCTTTTATGGTCAATAAAAAAATCCCTCTACGAGGGATTTTTTTCATGTTTCGTATATCACTTTACCTGTCAGCTTCGTTTGATAGCCATTAAGATGAGACAGGTTGGCCTTATATTCTTCCGATTTCAAGATGCTCTTTACAGCTTCAAGCAGCTGCTGGTGTTTTTTCAAAATGACAATGTCGTATTGTTCCTCGATGAGCGGGATAAAATCAACGCTTCCCATATGTGCCGCGTGCTGCGCCCCGATTCCCGCGTCTGCCTGTCCGCTCGAGACTTGGGAGGCAACAGCATAATGATCAGTCACAATGTCACTGTAGCCCTTGACATCTGAAGGTGTCACACCAAGCAGACCAAGCTGTTCGTCAAGCAGCACTCTTGCGCCCGATCCTTTTTCTCTGTTGATGATGCGGATGTCGGTTCGTTTCAGGTCATCCCAGCCTTGTATGTTTTTCGGATTTCCTTTTTGAACGTATAAGCCGGCTTTGCGAAGGACAACATTCATCTGACAAAACGGTTCGCCTGACAGAATGCGTTTGACATAAGGCGTATTATATTGAGCGGTTTCCGCATCGTACAGATGCAGGCTGACAATGTCGCATTTGCCTTGGTACATGTCAATGAGGCTGTTTAAGCTGCCTTTGTATTGGCGGAGCGGCGTCTCTTGAATGGCATTTTCCAAATGCTTGCTGAGCAGATCCATCGATATATCCTGTCCGCTGATGACGACATTCCGCCTTCCCTCCGGCATCGGCTCCTGTGCCTTTCTCGGCTCTTCGGGTGAAGACACAGGCTGAGACATTCTCATGTTCGCCTTATATTGCTTTAAATCTGCTTCATCGACACGCATCTGCCTTCCGACACGGTAAGCAGGGATCATGCCTTTTTTAATCAAATCATAAACGGTCAGCTTTGATACCTTCAGCAGACCAGCAACTTCTTCTATCGTATAGGAAGAGGTTTCATTCATCATCATCACTCTCCTATTTCATTATACCTTTTCGGAGAATGTAAAAAAACCCACATAACCCAAACATAATCAGTTATAATTGGATATAACTAATTATAAGGGGTGCAATCATGTTTAAGAAGTATTCCATTCTGACCGCAGCATTAACTGTTTTTCTGCTTGCAGCAGGCTGCTCTGCCAGCCAATCATCAAGTGACAATGAGAAGGAAGTGACCTTAACTGTCTCAGCAGCTGCCAGTGCCCAGGATGCACTCGAGGAAATTCAAAAGAATTACGAGAAAACCCATCACAATATTACGATCCAAGATAACTTTGGCTCATCAGGTGCCTTGCAAAAGCAAATTTCTCAAGGAGCCGGGGCCGATCTGTTCTTCTCAGCCGCTGAGGACAAATTCCAAAAGCTTGTAGATGATGGGGATATCGCTAAAAAAGACAGCACCCATTTAGTCGGAAATGAAATTGTGCTCGTTGTGCCTAAGGATGGTGATTCACCGGTCACAGGCTTCGACAATCTGACTGATTCAGAAAAAATTGCTCTCGGGACTCCAGAATCTGTACCGGCAGGAGCTTATGGAAAAGAATCACTGACAAAGCTGTCTCTTTGGGGCAAAGTAAAAGATAAGATCGTGTACGGAAAAGACGTTCGCCAGGTTCTTTCATATGTAGAAACAGGCAATGTAGACGCAGGTGTCGTTTATAAAACAGACGCGCTGATCTCTAAGAAAGTCAAAATCGTTTACGAGGCAAAAGCTGATACACACAGCCCGATCGTTTATCCGTTAGGAATTGTAAAAGATACGAAACACCATAAGGAAGCGAAGGAATTTTACGATTACCTGCAAACAGATGAAGCGATGAAAGTGTTTGAGAAATATGGTTTTACTGCTGAATAACATCAGCACTTCAGAATTTTTCACGCCGGTTATGCTTTCCTTTCAAGTGGCGGCGGTCGCCGGAATCGCGGTGATCATTCTCGGAACTTTGGCAGGGGCATGGATGTCACGAGCGTCATTTTTCGGAAAAACCGTACTCGAAACGATTTTTATGCTTCCTCTCGTTCTTCCGCCCACCGTTGTCGGTTTTATTTTGATCGTCATGTTTGGAAAGCACAGCTTCATCGGACAAGCGATCGAATGGATCTTTCACCAGCCTGTGATTTTCACCTGGTGGGCTGCTGTGATTGCTTCTGCTATCGTGGCTTTTCCGCTTATGTATCAATCGGCCAAAACCGGATTTTCCGATATTGACCCCGATATAGAGGGAGCGGCAATGGTAGACGGAGCAAGCAGATGGAAGGTGTTTATCCATATCTCCATTCCGCTGGCGTATCCATCGTTGCTGACCGGAAGCATTCTCAGTCTGGCGCGGGCGCTCGGTGAATTCGGCGCCACCTTAATGTTTGCCGGGAATATCCCGGGTGTTACCCAAACACTGCCGACAGCCATTTATGTCGCTTTGGATTCCGGCAACAACGCACTTGCATGGGCGTGGGTCGTCTGTATCATCGTCATTTCTTTTCTGATGCTTTTTTTGATTCAACTGAAAAAAACCCACTAAAAAACTCCCCTTGTGCAGACGGGGAGTTTTTGATTAAAACAGAAGCTCATCGGGGTTTGGACCGACACGTTCATCTTGATTTAACGCATCAATCTTGTCCATGTCTTCTTGAGACAATTCGAAATCAAAAATATCAGCGTTTTCGATAATACGGTGTTCTTTAATCGATTTTGGAATCGTTACAACTTCATGCTGAAGATCCCAGCGCAAAATCACTTGTGCCACAGATTTATTATATTTTTCAGCGATCTGTGTCAGCACTTCGTTATCAAGCAGCTGGCCCTGCATAAGCGGAGACCATGCTTCCAGCTGGATGCCTTGCTTTTTGCAGTAGTCTCTTAATTCTTTTTGCGTCAAACGAGGGTGAAATTCAACTTGGTTCACCATCGGTTTGATTTCAGCATCTTTCAAAAGCTCTTCTAAATGATGAACTTGGAAGTTGCTGACGCCGATCGCGCGGATTTTGCCGTCTTTGTACAGCTTTTCAAGCGCGCGCCATGTATCTTTATACTTATCCTTGCCAGGCCAGTGGATTAAATATAAGTCTAAATAATCAAGCTGAAGTCTTTCCAGGCTTTTTTCAAAGGCAGCAAGCGTTGTGTCGTAACCCTGATCTTCATTCCATACTTTTGATGTAATGAAGAGCTCTTCTCTTGCAACACCGGATTCTTTAATGCCGATGCCTACACCTTCTTCATTTTTATAGACAGCCGCTGTATCAATGCTGCGGTAGCCATTTTTAATCGCAGCTTTAACCGATTCAGTCGCTTCACTTCCGTTTTCTACTTTAAAAACACCAAGACCGAACCAAGGCATTTCAACTCCGTTATGTAGCTTTACAGTATCTTTTAAACTTGTTGCCACTTGAACATCCACCCTTTCATCGAAATGTAAGCGTCTATATTATCTCACATTCCTCTCAGCAGATACCAATAATACGCTTAATAGCCTCTTTTGCTTCTTTTTTCATACGGACGTTTTTTATTTCATAGTAAACAATGCGCATTTGTCCTATTTTTTTCCTATTTTATCAATTATAAGATTATTTAGACAGTGAGCAGGGTAAGTGAATACTGTAGCCCACAAAAACATAGAGGAGGAAACAAATTGAAACGTATTCGTATCCCAATGACTCTTGCACTTGGCGCCGCTTTGACAATTGCCCCTTTGTCCCTTGCCTCTGCTGAGGAAAATCCCGCACCGAAGATCTCACAGAAAACAACAGCCGGAACAGCTGCCGCAGAAGTCGGTTTAAACGTCAACCTTGATTTGCTTGGGATTGCCAACCAAATCTCAGATGCCATTAAATCAGCCCAGAACAGGGACGGTTTTGTGAAAAATCTCATGGAATCTTCCTTCTACGCATCCGGCCAAAAATACAACGTCATGGTTTTTAACTTAAGCCAGGAATATGAAGATCACTTAAATGGTGTTCAGTTTTACGGCTCGGCCGTTTATGACGGCATTACGTACGGCATTTGGGTATTTGAAGACGGAAGCTTCACAAACAAAGGAGACGGCGGCTGGATCAACTGGGCCTTCAGAGGCTGGTTCGACCGAAACGACAACACTGTCGAATTCCATCGCCCCTAACCTATAGAAAAAAGCTGGCGTCCGATGCCAGCTTTTTTTCTTGGAATTATTCGCCGCCTTCTAGCATTGCGGCTTCCACATCATTAATATATTGGCGAAGCTCATGAGAGATGTCCCGGGAAATTTCCCGCTCCTCAAAGAGCGTCTGAATCTCATTTCTGATCGCCTGCACAGCCTTCAGCTTCACTTCCAGCTTCTGATTTTCAAAATGGGCGTTCGATTTATGTTCGTGATGGCTGTGCTCCAATCTGAAAATTAATTGTTTATAAAACGAGATGACAGATAAAAATACTTCCTTATGTTCTTCCGGTATATGCTTTTCCAAATGTCCTATCGCAGCTTTAGCCGTTTTAACCCTAGTTGCTCTCATTAATCCCTCTTCGTTTAAAATCGACATCTCCGGCTTTTTATGTTCTCCGAAGAAAATCCAATACATCAGACGTTTCAGCCTTGTTTTTGATAAACCGACTTTAAACGGATTGGCATACAAAATTTCCAATTCATTAAACCGTTCTTGCAGAGCGTTTGCCGTTTCTTCCGGGATGTCTCCCCGCTCCAGCAGTTTCATCAGTTCTTCCTGCTCGGCTTTAATCCCTTGAGCGCGGACTTTCCGTTCATACTTTTTTATGCGGGTTGACGTTGTATATTGCTGAAAACGAAGGTTTTTCATTTTCTCATTGTATTCGGCAATGACCGCAAGAGACGCCGTTTTGTTTGTATCATTCATGTCTTCTTTAATCGTTTTGAGAGCCGTTTTAATCAGTTTGCGTCTCGCCGTCAGCAGCTTCTTATTTTTTTCTTCGTCATCTTCTTCTTTTTCAGTCAGAAGCGGAAGCACGAAGGTGGCAATAACAAGCGTGCATAAAATGACGCCTGCGGCTAAAAAGAGAATCAGATTTCTTTCCGGAAACGGTGTGCCATCCTCCAGGAAATATGGGATGGAGAATGAACCTGCAAGCGTAACCGCTCCCCGCACACCTGAAATGGAAATTAACAATGTAGAACGAAGTCCCGGCTTATAAATGGTTTGATCTTTATTAAAGAACCACTTGCCGTTCCAGAAGAACAGCACCCACAGAAATCTAAGAAGCATTAACGTAAATGTAATGACCAGAATATAGCCGATCACTTTCATGTTGCTGATCGCTGTATCGTTAAAAATCACCGAAATGACATCCGGAATCTGTGTGCCAAGGATGACAAAGACAAGACCGTTCAAAATAAATAAAATAATGTTCCACGTACTCGATGAGACGATTTGCAGCTTCACCATCGTCGATTCGAGACGGTCCTGTTCAACCGCATGCGTAATACCGCCCGCCACAACGGCTAAAATGCCGGAAACACCGATTTCCTCCGCTGCCAAATAAATCACAAAAGGCGTCAGAATTTGAATCAGCATGTGCATCGTGACATCCTGCATGCCAAGACGGCGCAGGAATAGACGAAAGCGGATAATCAAGAACGAAATGACAACCCCGCACAAAAGGCCGCCAACAGAAATAAACACAAAGCTGACAGCTGCTTGCGCCAGTGAAAATGCCCCGGTAACCGCTGCGGCAATCGCAAATTTAAAGGCGACCAGACCTGATGCATCATTCATCAGCCCTTCCCCTTCAAGCAGGCGCAGAATTCCTTTCGGCATCTTCACCCTTCCTGATAATGCGCTGACAGCGACAACATCAGTCGGCGAAAGAATGGCTGCCAGTCCAAAGGCCGCTGCCAGCGGAATATCAGGAATCATCCAGTGGATCGTGTATCCTCCTACAATCACAGTCGCAAATACAAGGCCAAGTGCAAGCAATAAAATTGGAGCTCTTAAATTCCAAAGCTCCGCCCGAGGCGTCCTCTTTCCATCATTAAATAGAAGAGGCGCAATAAACAAGACGAAAAACAATTCCGTATTTAATTCAAAATGAAGTCCCTGTGGAAATGAGGCGGCAATAATCCCAAGCGCCACCTGAATCAGAGGCACTGGAATAAACGGGATAAACCGATTGACAATGTTAGAAATCGCAATAATAGCCAGTAAAACAAGGACGACTAAAAATATGTCCAAATGCATAACCTCCTTAATCTGCTGCGTATCTGCATAATGAGTTGATAATATTTGTCCGAAGAGGCTGAGGCTTGCAAAAGATAAAGGATGGCCTTACATCCAATACTGGATTCCGCAGGAGTCTCCTCCACACTAGTCTTCTTTTATAGTACCCTTTTTAGGGTATTTTTTCTCATGATATGCTCATGGTGAACTTTTTTGCCGCAAAGCAAAATCAAAAAGAGACAGGGCAATCCCCCTGTCTCTCATCTCAATTATGAAAATTCTTCCCGTCAGTTGTCGCTTTAATGATACCAGCGCGAATGACGAAATCACCGAAGTGCTCACCTTCCTCGCGTTCTTTCGCATAGCGGGAAAGCAGGACGCGCAGCTCGCTCAAAATGTCTTCTTCTCCGATATTTTCGCGGTACATTTTGCTTAAGCGGCTGCCGTCAAATGCAGCGCCTAGATACATATTATATTTGCCAGGCGCCTTTCCGATAAATCCGATCTCTCCGAGCGCATGGCGGGCGCAGCCGTTCGGGCAGCCTGTCATGCGAATGGTAATTTCCTCATCACGAAGACCGTTTTCGTCAATAATCTCATCCACTTTATCTAAAAGGGACGGCAAATAACGTTCTGCTTCAGCCATCGCCAATCCGCAGGTCGGAAGAGCAACACACGCCATAGAGCTGCGGCGCAGCGCTGTATAATGCTTTCCGTCAGTTAACCCGTATTGATCGATTAATGCGTTGATTTCATCCTTTTTCTCGCTTGGAACATTACCGATAATCAAGTTCTGATTGGCTGTCAGACGGAAATCGCCTGTATGAACCTTAGCAATTTCACGCAAGCCTGTCATCAGCTTATAATCTTCGTAATCCGTCACACGGCCGCCTTCGACAAACAGCGTAAAATGCCATTTATCCTCAATGCCTTCCACCCATCCGTAGCGGTCGCCGTTATGATCAAAATGGTACGGCTTCGCTTCTTCCAGGCTCCAGCCGAGACGGTTTTCCAATTCCTCTTTCACTGTTTCCAAACCGAGGCGGTCAACTGTGTATTTGAAACGGGCATTTTTACGGACGGAACGGTTTCCGTAGTCACGCTGAATCGTAATTGTTTTTTCAGCAACGTCATACATTTGTTCAGGGCGGCAGAATCCAATTACCTTGGCTAACTGCGGATATGTCGCTTTGTCGCCGTGCGTCATTCCCATACCGCCGCCGATTGCCACGTTAAATCCGATAAGCTTGCCATCTTCCACAATCGCAATGAATCCGAGATCCTGTGAAAAGACGTCAATGTCATTTGACGGCGGAACCGCAATACCGATTTTGAATTTCCGCGGCAGGTAAAGCGGCCCGTACATCGGCTCGACTTCTTCTGCGTCAGGCGTGCCGGCCACTCTTTCCTCATCAAGCCAAATTTCATGATATGCTCTTGTTCGAGGCAGGAGATCATCACTTAATTTTTTGGACCATTCGTATACTTCGGAATGGATTTCAGACTGGTAAGGATTCGATGCGCACATCACATTCCGGTTTACGTCTCCGCAAGCCGCGATTGTATCCAGAAGAGCCGAATGGATCGTCTGAATGGTTTTTTTCATGTTCCATTTTAAAATCCCGTGCATTTGGAACGTTTCACGCGTCGTCAGCTTTAGGGTGCCGTTACCGTATTTCTGCGAAAGTTCATCCATCACGAGCCATTGCTCAGGCGTCGATACGCCGCCCGGCATACGGACGCGCAGCATGAATTGATAAGCCGGTTCAAGCTTTTGCTTTTGGCGTTCATTGCGGAGATCGCGGTCATCCTGCAAATAACTGCCGTGGTGTTTCATCAGGCGGTTGTCATCATCCGGAATTCCCGCACTGATCCGATCCAGCATCACTTCTTTTAGTGTGCCGCGCAAATAATCGCTTTCTTCTTTAATGCGCTCGACGTCACTTGGAGAGCCGTCCGGTGCTTTTAAGATTTTGGTCACCATGTTGAAAAACTCCTTTCAGGTCAAATTAGTATACATCACGCTGATAACGTTTTTGCTGCTGCATATCGGCAAGATAAACTTCCGCTTCTTCACGGGTCATATTGCCTTCTATTTCTATAATTTCTAAGAGTGTGTTATGGACATCGTGTGCCATGTGCTTTTCATCTCCGCAAATGTAAACAGCCGCTCCTTCTTGAAGCCATTCAAACAGTTCTGCGCTCTGTTCAAGCATGCGGTGCTGCACATACACTTTTTCTTCCGTATCGCGTGAGAACGCTACGTCCATTTTGGTCAGCACGCCGTCTTTCAGCCAATTCTGCCACTCTGTCTGATATAGGAAATCTGTGACAAAATGCTGATCACCGAAGAACATCCATGCTTTTCCTTCAGCTCCCGTCTCCTCGCGCTCCTGCATAAAGGAACGGAACGGCGCAACGCCTGTCCCAGGACCGACCATGATAATCGGTGTTTCAGGATCCTTCGGAAGCTTGAAGTTCTGATTATGCTGGACATAAACCGGCAGTGTGTCTCCCGGCTGCAGACGCTCTGCGCATAAAATCGAGCAGACGCCTTTTCGTTCGCGGCCATGCGCGTCGTACCGGACTGCACCAATCGTTAAATGCACTTCATCCGGGTTTGCGGATAAGCTGCTCGCAATTGAATAGAGGCGGGCCGGCATTTTTCGAAGAATGGATACAAACTCCTGCGCCGTTACACTGAACGGGCCATAATCCCGGATCAGATCAAGCAAATCGCGCCCTTCAATATACGCTTTCACTTTACCCTCATTTCCCGGTGCTAAAAGCTCTCTAAGCTCCTCACTTCCCGTCAAATGAGCAGCCTGTTCAAGAAGCGGCTTTGTGAGAACAGTAATTTCATAATGAGAAATCAGCGCTTCTTTCAGCGGGCGGACATCGCCTTGCTTATTCAGCGTCACAATTTCTTCGGGGTCCCAATTCATTTCCTGAAGCAGCAAATCGACAAGTACCGGATCATTTTCCGGATAGACGCCGAGGCTGTCACCAGGTTCATACGTAAGGCCTGATCCTTCAAGAGACAACTCTACATGTCGTGTTTCTTTATTTGATCCGCGGCCGTTTAAATTTAAATTTTCTAACACTTCCGCCCGGAAAGGATTTGTTCTTGAATACGCAGATTCACCAGTTTGAGGCGCTGCGGCCGGCGCAGGCGCTACGCTTCCGCCCTCGGCTTCACTTAAGCCCTCACATACGCTTTCCAGCCATTCAGCAGCCGGCTCATCATAATCCAAATCACAGTCAACGCGCGGAGAAATTCGTTTTCCGCCAAGCTCTTCCAAGCGCTGGTCAAATTCTTTTCCTGTCTGACAGAAGAATTCGTAGGAACTGTCACCAAGCGCCAAAACAGAAAAGCGAAGATCATCAAGCTTAGGCGCCCGTCTTCCGTGCAAAAATTCGTGAAACGACAGCGCGTTATCAGGCGGCTCACCTTCGCCATGCGTACTGACGACAATCAGAAGATTGTTAATTTTCTTGAGCTGGTTCGGCTTAAAGTCGCTCATGGATGAAACGGTGACTTGAAAGCCTCGCTCCTCAAGCTGCTTGCCGGCGTTCTCTGCAAGCCCTTGTGCGTTTCCCGTCTGTGAACCGTAAAGGACGGTGACTTCTTTTGAAATGGCCGGTGCCGTTACACCCGCAGACACAGCAGCCGGCGCCCCCGAAGTTTCCAGCACGGAAACAGATTGCGCTGATAAATAGCCGCTCAGCCAGATTTTCTGAGATTCTGTCAAGGTTGGCAGAAGGCGGTTAAGGAGCTCTGCCTGCTCCTGATTAAACGGACTGTTCATTACCTGAAGTTGCAACGTATCCACCTCACAAAATTGTATAAACTGATCGAAATAGTATCTAATTGAACTTTACCGGAAGACACACCGCAAGTAAAATATATTTACATGATGATAACGATTAAGATTATTAATGATAAAACCCCTTTGTCTCATTTAAATGAACAAAAAAGAGAAGGCATCCCTTCTCTCTCAATCAGCACTCTTATATAAATCAGGGGGCACAGCACTCACAAACGGACTTGGTTCACCGATAGAAGAAACGGTCAGCCCGTGCATGGCCCGGGTGCAGGCAGTGTACAGCAGCCTGCGGTCGTGCTCTGTTCTATATTGTTCTTCTGAGGCATCATAGACAAGTACTGCGTCAAACTCAATTCCCTTCGCTAAATAAACCGGAATCACACAAACTCCCTTTTGAAACGTTTGGTTTTCTTTATGAATCAGCCGAATATCGGTATATTCGCTCATTTGAGCGTGTGCCTGTCTTGACTGCTGCGCCGTTTTGCAAATAACAGCAATGGTTTCATGCCCTTTCTGTCTAAGTCGCCCAATTTCTCGCGTAAGCTTTTGACAAAGATCCTCGCGACCCTCGCTTTTTAACACGCAGGGCATTTCCCCATCTCTGTTAAAAGGCTCAATGTCCGCCCCGTCCTGCAGCAGCGCTTTTGTCAATTCCACAATTTGTCTCGTTGATCTGTACGTTCTTTTTAAACGGACACACTCAGCCTGCTCTTTTTCAAAGCCGGCATCCATACGTGCTGCACCGTTTATTGCATGGGCGTAAATAGACTGATTGATATCACCGAGCACCGTCATGCTGGCAGACGGAAAAATACTCCTTATATACGCCATCTGGAATGGAGAATAATCTTGAGCTTCATCGATAAATAGATGTTTGATCTGCGTGTTTTTCTTTCTGCCTTCTAGCAAATCCTGCAAATATAGAAATGGAGACGCGTCCTCATAGAGCAGTTTATTTTCTCCAAATGCCGATCTTGTCAGCTCCCCTATTGCCGCAGTATCCTCTGTTTGAGCTTTGCTTCCCCAGTCAGAAAACAATTGCAGATACAGCTGTTTGACATCAAGAAACGCCAGCTGCCTGACCGCCTGTTTAATTGGTTTGAAGGCCTTTTTTACAATCATGGCGGCAAGCAGCTGCTGTTCTCTCTGATGATCGTTAAATGTACTCTCACTAAACCGTTTCTTTGCCTGCAGCTTTTTGTACACTTCCAAATATTCCTCTTTGTCGAGTAGCTCGGCTTCCTGAACGACCCAATCCTTTCGCCGTTCCTTTTTCTCCAGCTTGTTAAGCTCACTCAGCAGCCAATTTGCCGTTTGTTCCATCCGGTTCGGAATGGACAGGCTTTGATCGAGCGAGTAAAAATACGCTTGGACTTGTTCCTTTGTGATCAGTTTTTGTCCGCGGAAAACGATATTTTTAAAGATCATTCCATCAGAAGACAGCCTGCTGACGTATTCATCAATAAATTGCTGAAAAGATAAGCCTGCCTTCCACGTGATTCCGGCAAGCCTTGATTGAAAACTGCCATCTTTTGTTTTGGTCAGGCAATATTCCAGCTGATCAAAGGGGCTTTCACATTGAAACTTGCGGCCAAGCCGATGCTCGATATATTCCTGAAACGTCGCCTGTTCCATATTTTCTTCGCCTAATTCAGGCAAAACAGAGGAGACATAGCTGTTAAACAAAAAGTTTGGGGAAAATAAAACGATTTGTCCGGCATCAATTACACCGCGGTGCCTGTATAACAAGTAAGCGACACGCTGAAGCGCTGCTGACGTTTTTCCGCTGCCTGCCGCACCCTGCACAATCAGAAATTTGCTTTTTTCATTTCGGATAATCTGATTTTGTTCTTTTTGAATCGTGGACACGATGTTTTTCATTTGTGTATCAGAGTGATGGCTTAATACCTCTTGCAGCATTTCATCGCCAATCGTCATATCAGTATTAAACATCGCTTTGAGAGCGCCGTTTTTAATGATAAACTGGCGCTTCAGCACCATTTCCCCTTCTATCGTTTCACCGGGAACCTCGTATTCAGCTTTTCCTGGGGAATAATTATAGTAAAGGCTTGATATCGGTGCTCTCCAATCATAAATCAGAAAGTGTTCCTCCAGCTCATCCATACAGGATGCTAAACCGATATAGATCTGCTCCGCCTGTTTCTCGCCGTTTTCAATAAAATCAATCCGGCCGAAATAAGGCGATGCTTTTAATTGATGAATTCGTTTGAGCTGCTGATCCATATGCCGATGATTCCGTTCCCGATCAGACAGCAGCTCTGCCTGCTGCTTAATGCTTGCCATCGTTTCAACCGCTTCATGGACGTCATCAAAGTTAACCGTGACATCCTCCCAGAAGTTTTTTCGTAATCCGATAATATCATGCTTTAATCCGCCCGCGGACGTTTCGAGAAGCCGCTCTTTATTCTCGAGCTCCTGCAGTACATCATCTATTCTTGACTGCTCTTCTTTCCATTCCTTATCATGCTGATTCATGAACGGCACCTCCAGAAAATAGTTGACAAACGAAGAAGAAATAATGTAAAATAGAATTGGATATATATTTAATATATGATAAAAGCAGGCAAATACAATTTATAATAGCACATTCGCCCAACATCGTTCAAGGTTTGGGTTATTTATATGCATAAAAAACCGATTTCAACTCGAAATCGGTTTTTTTATTTTAACACTTTGATCACTGTTTTACGTTCTTTTTTTAGGTTGCGAATCTTCTCTTTCATCAGTATCGATTCCTTATAACATTCAATCTTCCATATGAAAATATATCTTTTTCATTTTAAACACACACAGAGCGTTGCCGTGTTTATCAGTTCATCTCACGTGAAGAGTGACTAAACTGGCTGTATTATCATCCATATAGCAAACAAAATCAATAGCCTTCCATCCTTGCTATCATACCTATAGACGCAGTAAAATAGTCATTTTTTATCCATTTTCGACATATTTCAACAAAATGAAGTTTCTAATTTGGGAGATTAGGACGATGTTACATTATTTCTGACGGTTTATGATATGAACATGAAGAAAGAACCAGAATAAGCTAGGAGGTAATACTCAATGAAGAAAAAGCTATATATGATGTTGCTGGCTTTCGTCGTAGCCGTAACAAGTTTTACGGCTATTGACCTAGTAAACAACAAAGCAGAAGCTAAAGATTGGGTTAAAAAAGGTCAAATATGGAGTACTCATTACCATTCGGGCTCATTTAAAAACTATACTTACTCGCCAACTTTTCATATTTATTATCCAGGGCAAGGTACTTGGGCCAACATTACGGCAAACGGATCAGGCAGCGGGAAAATTACAGCCACTCTGCAACAAAAGACAAATAAAGGCTGGAAAAATGTGAAAACTTTTTATGCAAAGAAAAAAGGCTCTACAAATTTAAGTTACAAACAAGCTTCTAAAAGCTACAAAACAAATTACAGATTCAAATTCACTAACACAGGAACTAAAAAGACCATCAGCTATACATTTTGGGCTACTTATTAATTTCAAACAACTTTTCAGCATTTGAAAAGACTTTGATCCAGCTGGCTGCAATAAAAAAACCTCTCCGACATGGATGAGGTTTCTTTTATTTACTGGCTATCTAAGCGAAAATAACGGTTTGGCAGCTTCCAATTAAACATATAAGAACAAACGCGGCATACGACGAGTACAAAAAACAGCGCGTATAAACCGATTGAGTTTCCGGTCCAGCCCAAGCCGACGATTAAACCGCCGAGCGCCGCCCATACCGCATAGATTTCCGCTTTCAGCACGAGCGGCTTGCGCCCGGCAAGCAGGTCGCGAATGATTCCTCCGCCGCTTCCCGTCAGCACCGCAGCCACGATAACGGCGCTAAGCGGATGCCCCATTTTGACGGCGTACAGAGCGCCTTGAATAGCGAAAGCTGCAAGACCGATCGCATCCGATAAATTTCCCCATTTGTTCCAATGCTTCAGCAGCAGCTTCGGAAACAAGAAAACGATCGTGATCGATACCAGAGCAATTTGAAAGTACGCACCCTGCTCCCACAAAGCTGACACCGGAACACCGATCAGCAAATTGCGGATCGCTCCTCCTCCAAAAGCTGTGACAATCCCTAATATATAAACACCTAAAATATCATATTCTTCTTCCATTGCAACAATTGCGCCGCTGACCGCAAACGCAATGATGCCGATCACACTGAGCAGCTCCCAAGCCATTCTGATGACTCCCTTTATATTTGTTAAATTTTCTGACGACCTCTAGATTTTATAACCGCTTCAGCTTAAAATCAATAACATTTTTATGATAAAAAAAGATAAATGTAGAGGGAAAACAGTAAACGCCCGATCAACATGAGGCTGCCGCTGGCAGTGCCTATCATTTATACCGTAAAAAAAAGCGCCCTGCCGCGGGCGCTTTTTTCTTATTCAGATTTTTCGCCTTTGAGGAGGCACATAAAAATGATGATCAGAATAAAAGCAATCAAGGCCAGAAACGGAATGGTCACAAAACCGAACCAGTTAATATATTGGCCTGAGCAAGGCACACCGCTTACACATGGCTTGATGCCGCTAAAGCCCGGCACTTTTTGCTCCAGATAATGCATAATCGAAATAAATGCGCCGATAATCGCCATCGGCAGCACATATTTTTTCACGCGTGTGTCACCCTGAAAGGTGGCGATTCCTAAAATCAGAACGAGCGGATACATGAGAATACGCTGGTACCAGCACAGTTCACACGGGATGAACTTTCTGATTTCACTGAAATACAGGCTGCCCAGCATGGCGATAAGAGCAACAACCCAGGAAGCATATAAAAAAACAATTCTATTTTTCATTCGCTTACTTCCCTTTCAGCTCTTTTTCTATCGTTTCTTTAATTTCTTCATAATTCGAAAAATTACTGATCACTTTATCATTAACATAAATCGTAGGTGTTGCTTTTATGTTCATTTTATGATTAAGGTCCGAATCCTTTTCCACTGCAGAAGCAAATGTTTCCTTATCAAGATTGTCCTTCAGCGTATCAGGGTTTACCTTTGTCGTGCTTTTTGCGATATCACCGAGAACCGCCGGCGTTACCCATTCCTGTTCTGTGTCCGGCTGCTTGTCAAACAGCTTTTCATGAAATGCCCAGAAAGAATCAGGATCTTCTTTCCATACTTCCTCTGAGGCAAGAGCCGCTAACGTTGAGCCTTTTCCATGGAACATGACGTTCACGAAAGAAAATTTCACATCGCCCTTGTCAATAAAGTCTTTTTGGATTTTAGGGAAAATGTCGCTGTTAAACATCTTGCAAGACGGACATTTATAATCTCCGAATTCCACTACCGTTACCGGTGCATCATTTTTGCCAAGCACAGGCTGGCCTTTGATAGACGGCTGTCCTGACACTGCTTCGTTGCCTTGCTCCGTTTTGTTATTAATGATTACAATTGCTGCTAACAAGACAACAACGACAACCGTAAGGATGACCGCGAATTTCGCAGAAGACTGCTGTTTCTTTTTCACTCCGACACCTCATCGTTTTAAAATTAAAAAAGAAGCGGATCTCAATTGACCCACTTCTTTATTTTAACAAGACAACCGTCTATAAGAAAAGCCCGAAATAGTGAATTCTCTCCGACAATTATCTCATTTTGAGGCGCATCACGCGCATAGCGTTTGCAACAGCGAGAAGCGTAACACCGACATCTGAGAAAACCGCCTCCCACATGGTCGCAAATCCAAACGCTCCGAGTAAGAGGAAAATGGCCTTAACACCTAAAGCAAATCCGATGTTTTGCCACACGATTCGCCGAGTCCGTTTTGCAATCCGAATCGCTTCCGCTATTTTTGACGGCTGATCTGTCATCAGCACAACATCCGCGGCTTCTACAGCTGCATCTGATCCGAGTCCGCCCATCGCCGCTCCAATATCCGCGCGTGCAAGCACCGGAGTGTCATTAATTCCGTCACCGACAAAAATGAGTTTTTCATTCGGGAGCAGCTTCGATTCCAATGCTTCTACCCGCTCCACTTTATCCTCCGGCAGCAGCTCCGCATAAACCTCGTCGAGGCCGAGCTGTTTTCCGACTGTTTCTCCTGTCTGTTTTGAATCGCCCGTCAGCATGACTGTCTGTTTGATACCGAGCGATTTCAAATCTGCGATCGCTTGTTTTGCATCTTCCTTTACTTCATCTGCTATGATGATCGCCCCGGCATAGCGCTGATCAATAGCCACGTGAACAATTGTACCGGCGTTTTCATCCGGGACGCTCTCAATCTGTTCTCTTTCCATCAGCTTCTTGTTCCCCGCAAGGATTTCTTTTCCGTTCACCTTTGCGAAAATACCGTGCCCGGATATTTCCTCATATGACTCAATTGTGTCCGGGGAAAGCGGCTTCCCATAGGCTTTTCGCACAGATTCTGCAATCGGGTGCTGAGAGTGGAGCTCAGCGTATGCCGCGGCTTCGAGTAAAGTCTCCTTTGAAAAACCTTCCGCAGGTTTGATCTCTGTCACTTCAAAGCTGCCTTTTGTCAGTGTGCCTGTTTTATCAAACACAGCGTATTTGACTTGATGTAAGGCTTCTAAGTAATTGCTTCCTTTCACAAGCACCCCGGCCTTCGAAGCTGCGCCGATTCCGCCGAAGAAACCGAGCGGAATGGAGACAACAAGGGCGCATGGGCATGAAATGACTAAGAAAATAAGCGCGCGGTACACCCAATCAGAAAGTAAAGCGCCAGGAATAAACAGCGGCGGGACAAATGCCAGCAAGGCGGCGATAATGACGACAGCCGGTGTATAATACTTGGCAAACTTCGTGATAAAGTTTTCAGTCCGCGCTTTGCGGCTGCTCGCATTTTGAACCAAATCTAATATTTTGGATACTGCGGAATCCTGATAGCCTTTTGTTACTTCGATATGCAGAACGCCGTTTTGATTGATAAAGCCGGACATGACTTCTTGTCCTTCTGCCGCTTTTCTTGGTACAGATTCTCCTGTCAGCGCTGATGTATCAACCAACGCCGATCCCTGCACAACCTTTCCGTCCAGCGGTATGCTTTCTCCCGGGTTGACGACAATGATATCTCCTGTCTGCACGTCCTCCGGAGAAACGGTCTTGATGCCGTCTCCTATTTTTATATTGGCGTAATCCGGCCTGATATCCATTAATGCACTGATCGATTTTCTAGAACGGCTGACTGCGGCTCCTTGAAACAGCTCGCCGATTTGATAAAACAGCATCACAGCAACGCCTTCCGGGTATTGCTGAATCAAAAAAGCGCCGATTGTAGCAAGAGCCATTAAAAAATGTTCATCAAACACTTGTCCGCGGCTGATATTTTTGACCGCTCGAACGACAATGTCTCCTCCGATTATCAAGTAGGCGGCGAAAAATAGTAAAAATTCCAGTATTGGGCCGGCATGAATCAAATATGCCGCCGCTCCGAGAAGGACCGCTGCTGCCATTCTGATCAGCATATTGATCATTCTTTTTCGATAACCGTCATCTGCTGATTTCTTTTTATGTTTCGGACGAACTGTTACATGAGGATCAATTGATTTTACTTTTTTCTCGACCTTATTGGTGACCCATTGTTCTTCTTTGCCATCGGCTGAGACAGTCAGTGTGCTTGCTGCAAAGTTAACCGCGCATCCGTCAACGCCTTTGATGCCTTTGACGCCATTTTCGATTTTTTGTGCGCAGTTGCTGCAATCCAAACCGTCCAGAACATATTCCCGCGTCACTTGTTTCATTTGTCTCACCTTACCTTCCGATTTAGGGTTCCCTCATCAAAGCATATGAATGAGTGTGAGTATCAAAATTACATATATGAGCATATACTCATATAATAGTTACATCTATTATATGGTGTTTTCCAAGAAAGTGTCAATGAAAAATAAAAACCGGCAAATCACCGGTTTTTATTTTACTTTTTGCAGACGCAGCGCATTCAGAACAACAGATACAGAGCTAAAAGCCATTGCCGCTCCCGCTATCCATGGCGCTAAAAATCCAAGGGCCGCGACTGGAATGCCGAGACTGTTATAGCCAAGCGCCCAGAATAAGTTTTGTTTAATGTTTTTCATGGTAAGTCTGCTCATACGGATGGCGTCCGCAATACTGTTCAGATCGCCGCGAATGAGCGTTATGTCCGCTGTTTCCATCGCGATGTCGGTGCCTGTTCCAATTGCCATGCCGATATCCGCTGTGGCAAGCGCGGGTGCATCGTTGATTCCATCACCGACCATTGCCGTCTGGCGTCCTTCTTTTTGCAGGCGGGAGATTTCCGCTGCCTTTTGCTCAGGAAGGACCTCAGCAATGACGCTGTCAATTCCAGCCTCTTTCGCTATCGCTTCTGCCGTTCTGCGATTGTCCCCGGTCATCATGATGACATCCAGACCCATCTCTTTCAGACGGGTGACTGCCTCCCGCGACGTGTCTTTTATCGTGTCGGCAACCGCTACAAGTCCCGCTGCTGCTCCATCAATGGACACGAGCATCACCGTTTTTCCTTCTCCTTCAAGCTCCTCCATCCGAGGAAGAAAAGCCTCATGCTCAATCCGTTCGCTCTCCATTAACCGTCTTGTGCCGACGAGAATCGTTTTGCCTCCGGCTTCGGCTAAAATACCAGCGCCTACTTTCGCTTCAAAATGGGTCAGCTTCGGTATCTCCAGCCCTTTATCTTTCACACCGGCAACGATCGCTTCGCCGAGCGGGTGTTCCGATCCCGTCTCAGCTGCTGCTGCGAACCGGAGCAGCTCTGTTTCTTCAAAGCCATCGGCCGGAATGGCATCAGTCAGCTTTGGCTTTCCGTTTGTCACTGTTCCGGTTTTATCGAGAACAATGGTATCAAGGCGGTGTGTTTTTTCTAAATGCTCTCCGCCTTTAAAAAGAATGCCGAATTCAGCCGCCCGTCCGGATCCTGCCATAATGCTTGTCGGGGTGGCAAGGCCCAGTGCACATGGACAGGCGATGACGAGAACCGCAATAAACTTGCTGATTGCTTCAGCAAAATCACCTGGAGACGCCCAAAGATACCAAATAAGGAACGTAAGGACGGCGATCCCCAATACAATCGGCACAAAAATGCCGGAGATCTGGTCGGCGAGACGCTGGATCGGCGCTTTTGATCCTTGTGCTTCCTCCACAATTTTGATGATATGAGAAAGCGCTGTTTCTTTCCCGACGTTAACAGCCTTGATTTTCAGGAAACCGTTTGAGTTCACAGTCGCTCCTGTCACGCTGTCACTGGGAGATTTGTCAACGGGAAGACTTTCTCCTGTAATCATGGATTCATCTACAGCAGAGCGGCCTTCCAGCACCTCTCCATCGACAGGAATTCGTTCGCCTGGTTTGACATGAACAATATCACCAACAGCCACTTCATCTATCGGGATGATTTGCTCCTGCCCGTCTCTTACAACCGCCGCTGTTTTGGCTTGCAGCTTCATGAGCTTTTTAATGGCATCTGATGAGCGCCCTTTCGCCTTCGTTTCAAACAGCTTTCCTAACAAAATGAGCGTCAGCAAAATCGCGCTTGTTTCATAGTAAAGGCCGTCAGTATGCCCATGGGAACCGAGGCTTCGAATCGTAAGATAAAGACTGTAAGCATAAGCAGCCGTTGTTCCGAGTGCAACCAATACATCCATATTGGCGCTTTTATTTCTGAGCGCCTTATATGCGCCGACGTAAAACGGCCAGCCGATCAAAAACTGCACCGGGGTCGCAAGGGCAAATTGCATCCACGGATTGAGGAATAAATCCGGCACCCAAATGAACGAAGTAAATGTAAAATGGCTCACCATCGCCCACAGCAAAGGAAATGACAGAATAGCTGAAAAGATCAGTCTCGCTGTTTGCTGCCGTTCTTCTTTCTTTTTGGAAGCAGCGGCTTCGCTATCCTCATCGCCTTTCAGCTTAAGTTGATATCCGAGCTTATCAACGACTTCTCTAAAATCGCTGACAGCCGCTTCTTTTGGGTTGTATTCAACTGTTACAGTTTCTAAAGCAAAGTTCACCGGAGCATTTGTAACGCCCTCTAATTTGCTAAGCCGCTTTTCAATCCGATTGGCGCATGCCGCACAGGTCATGCCCTCGATATCAAACTCAGCTTTTTCCGTTACGACGTGATAACCCAGTTTTTCTATTTTTTCTTGGATTGCTTCTGTTCCTGTTTCAGCAGGGTCATAGCTGACATTTGACGTTTCCGTCGCCAGATTCACATTGGCATCCGTGACACCAGGCATCCGCTTCAGGCCTTTTTCAATTCTGGCGGCACACGCCGCACAAGTCATACCAGATACTTGCATTGCAATTTCCTTTTCCTCACTCAATACACTCACTCCTTTATATACACCCGGGGGGTATATAAAAATGAAAGAAATATCGCGCCTTGATGAAGGCGCGATACCGTGAATCAATTGGCTACATCATAGCCTTGGTCTTCTATCGCATCCGCAATGTCTTTGACTGACACTTTGCCGGCATCAAACGTGACATCAACTTTCCCCGCTTCAAGATTGACATGAACAGCACTAACTCCGTCAAGCTCTCCCACACTCGTTTCAACTGCTTTGACGCAGTGCTGACAAGACATGCCTTCAACTTGCAATGTTTTTTGTTCCATATGAATTCCTCCTGTTTATTCGATCTGTTTTCATCCTACCATACCCCCGTAGGGTATTACAATAATAAAACATCATTATTTCGCTAATTTTTTAAATACGTCTAATAGCTCAGAAATGGCTTGGTCCCCGTCTCCGCTTTTGATGGCGTCTGCTACGCAATGATGGGCGTGATCTTCAAGCAAGTGGAGAGCCACTTTTTGCATTGCCGCCTGAACAGCTGAAATCTGCACAAGAATGTCAACACAATATCGATCGTTTTCCACCATATTTTGAATGCCTCTGACCTGGCCTTCTATCCGTTTCAATCGGTTTGTAATTTGATCCTTTTCTTTCGAGCTTTTATGGTTTAATGCTTTATGTTCATTATGCTTCTCCATGCGCACACCTCTGTTTCATATATTAATTCCCATTATACTGATTGTCCAAACCGTTGTCTAAGCTTGCGGCGGCAAAAAAATTCACTATGCAGGTTTTACCATTTGAAGATAAGGGTATATACCTTTATCAAAGCACTTTTAAAAGGGGAGAAGAAAAGTGAATACGATACAGGTAGGGATATTAGGGTACGGACTGTCAGGCTCGGTCTTTCACGCGCCGCTGCTTGCCGTTCTGGATGAGTATCATATCAGCAAGGTGATGACATCGCGAACGGAAGAGGTGAAGCGTGATTTCCCTGATGCCGAAGTAGTGCATGAGCTTGAGGAGATGACAAATGATCCGGCAATTGAACTTGTCATCGTCACTACTCCGAGCGGCCTCCACTACGAGCACGCATTGGCATGCATTCAGGCGGGCAAACATGTCGTCATTGAAAAACCGATGACAGCCACTGCTGAAGAAGGGGAGAAATTAAAAAAAGCGGCCGACGAACGAGGTGTCTTGTTAAGCGTATACCATAACAGGCGATGGGATAATGACTTTTTAACAATTAAGAAACTCATTGATGACGGGTCTCTAGAAGATATCAATACATATCAGGTCTCCTATGACCGATACAAACCTGAGGTTCAAGCAAAATGGCGGGAAAAAGAAGGGGCTGCCACTGGTACGCTGTATGATCTCGGCTCTCATATCATAGACCAGGCACTGCATTTATTCGGAATGCCTAAAGCTGTAACCGCAAAAGTCATGGCTCAAAGAGAACATGCTGAAACCGTTGATTATTTTCATCTGACAATGGATTACGGCAAGCTCCAAGCCATTCTATACGCCGGATCAATCGTCCCGGCAAACGGGCCGCGTTATCAAATTCACGGACAGCAATCAAGCTTTATCAAATACGGGATCGACGGACAGGAGGATGCCCTCAGAGCCGGGAAAAAACCGGAGGATGACAGCTGGGGTGCGGATGATCCCGAGTCTTACGGTCAGCTGACAACTGTTCATGGCGAGAACAAAAAAACAGAAACCATTCCATCAGTTAACGGCTCTTACCTTACCTATTACCGCAAAATAGCGGACAGCATACGCGAAGGCGTGCCGCTGCCTGTCACAGCTGAAGAGGGAATTGATGTCATCAGGATCATTGAAGCGGCTGTGAAAAGCAGTGAAGAGAAACGGACCATTTCGTTAGAACAATAAATAAAGCCTCCCTTTATACGAGGAGGCTTTTTCATTAGAATGTTTTTCCTGCTTCTTTTGCGCGGGCAATCGCATCTTCTTTGATTTGCTGTGCTTTGTCAGGCTCTGCATTATGACCCTCTACGAAAATGCCATCGAAGGATGGGACGCCGAAGAAGTTCATCATGATGCCAATGTAACGGTGGCCCATTTCCATTTCAGCCGCAGGGCCTTCTGAATAATAGCCGCCGCGCGCTTGAATGTGAATCGCTTTTTTATCAGTTAACAAGCCGATAGGACCTTGTTCAGTATATTTAAAAGATTTTCCTGCTACTGCAACTGAATCAAGGTACGCTTTCATCACCGGCGGGAATGAGAAGTTCCATAATGGCGTGACGAACACATATTTATCAGCAAATGCAAATTGATCGCTAAGCTCTCCTAAACGGCCCACTTTCGCTTTTTCGTTTTCAGAAAGTGCATCGCCGGACTGGAGCTTGCCCCAGCCGCTGAATACATCAGCATCAATGTGAGGAATGTTTTCTTTGTACAAGTCGATATGTACAACTTCATCGTTTGGATTTGCTTCTTTGTATGATTCGATGAACGCTTTACCGGTTGCCATGCTGTAAGAAGTCGCTTCATCATGCGGGTGAGCAGTGATATACAATACTTTTGCCATTTTTACCAGCCCTTTCAATTTTAAAATTACACATCCGTTATTATCATTCAGGCGCGTCATGATTATTCTTTATCTCTTAAACCTTATTATAGGTGCAATAAAAATTACTTTCAAGTAAAATATCTCGAATTAAAGATTTTTTTAAAACCAGTACGAACAGCTTACTTCTCATAAGCTGTTCGCAAACCTGTATACAATGTGTAGAGCTCCCCGCTGATTCGCGGATAATACGGAAAACGCGGCACTTCTACAACAGCGGGCGGCATTTTCATCAGTACTGATTGCTCAGCCTGTTCAAAAAACGCTCTCAAATGGTTTATTTCTTCTTCAGAAACCGGAGAGGACGGGCGGTGATGGGCTTGAGCCGAGAGCAAATAATAACCTAAGTGCTGTACTCCAGAGATCGCCGGCCATAGCGTATCCGCTTTCGCTTTTGGAAAATCTCCAAGTGCTTTATCATATGCATCCCGAAGCCTGACTAAGCTCACTCTAAGCTGATGTCCGTCTATTTGCTGTCCGGCTAACAGTTTCTCCATAAACTGCCCTTCCAGCCTGATCACTTCCCTCATGTATTCAGGCAAGCGTTTTGCTGAAAAACGTCTCCACAAAAGCATCGTTCCCAATAGGCCAATTATGCTGCCGACAGCCACATCGGTCAGCCTCGCCGCTATAAAATAACCAGCCCCCAAGCCGCCATGCATGCTTTCTGTGATGACAAGCGCGTTTGCGGTCAGAAAAGGAACAGCCAAAGCATAATTGCGGACAATCAGCATTTCAAGAAGAAATTGAAGCATTGTGATACATAAAGCGATATACACGCCGGATGGCTTAAAGAACAGGATCGCCCCTGCCAGCATCACGCCTATTACGGTTCCTGCCGAACGCTGAATGGCTCTTTGCAGCGTAAAGACAACAGTCGTACCCAGCATCACCGCCGCTGCCGAGAGCGGAATCCAGTAAGAACGGTGAAAACCGAAGGCATTGGCAAACAAAGCCGCCGCAAACAGCACAATCCCATACTTTAATGCCCGAATCAAAACAGGTGACTCCCAGTCAAAGGCATTTCTCAGAAAGTAATAGGAGGATGGCAGACGGCTTGGCTCCGCGTCCGATGGATCATCATTCCGCCCTGAAGCGATACTCAACACCTCGTTGATTTCTTCATACAGCTCCCGGGCTGGCTCCGCTTCATCCTCCTGAATAGGAAACGCATCGGAAACACGAGATTGCCCCAGCATGTCGGCAGTTTGGCGAAGTGCCTTTGCGATCTGCGCCGTATCCGCGTTTGGTGTTTCGGCAGAAAAATGAATGATCGAGATAAAGAGATCATCCGCTTTTTCCAGCAAGCGGATAAAACGTTCATCATGAGGCGATTTTCTCCATCTATTCCCTTTGCCGAGCACCGTTTGACGGGCTGTTCTCAGCATCAGCACGGTCTGATGCTGCGCGTTATGAAAATCAGGAGTTCCGACATCGGAAAGGCAGGATGCAAGCTGGCGGTATGTTCTTTTCAGTACTGTATTTTCCGGTCCATGCCTGTTATTGATCCAGCCAATCAAGGCGATTCCTGTGGCGAAAAGCCCGCCGGCAAATGTCAGTCCCGCTCTGAATGGAGCTTCTGAAGGATCTGCCGGCAAACCCGAGCTCACCAAAAAGGCAAGGACAAAAAACATCGGTGCTGGCCCTTGTATCCCAAGCGCGCCAAAAATAAACATTGCAGCTGCCCCGATAAGCCCCAGAACAGCCGCCATGCTCCAGAAAGTCCCTGCCAAAAGCGTCCCTAATCCAAACGATGCGGCGATCCCCATTGAAACTAACAGCAGCTTCAGAATACGTTTCGTATACGATTCCCCGCCTGCATATAAAAAAACAAAGCCGCCGATGCTAGCGGTCAAACCGAAATCCGTGTGTCCCGACAATGCGCCGACAAACACAGGAAATCCTGAAGCGATGCCTGACCCGATTGCCTTTTTCCATGGGAAAGGGGCTGCATGAATGCGAAAGGCATCCTTGACGACACTTGGCACTGTTCTTCGATTTTGATCAGAAGACTTGTTCATATTACATAACCCTCTTTAACGACATGATGTTGGTCTCTTCCCGTTTATTCGCCATAGTATGCCCAGAAACAGACCATCTTCTCATTGGATATGCTCTCATCAAAAAAGACAGAGATATATCTTCTCTGCCTTCATTACACAAGTTTTTTCGCAATGTCATGCATTGGTTTGATCCAGTTGCTGTATGTCAGCTCAGCCGCCTTTTTTCGGTCCTTCTCCTTATATGCCTGAATGATTTGGTTATGTTCTTCAATAGAATTCTGCGGAGACTTGAAAAAGAGGTACTCAAGCCGAAGAATATGCATGTGAAGAACAGAGGTAAAATTACGGATATATTCATTATCAGCCGCCTCAATTATCACATCATGAAACGCTTTATCAATGCCAAGCACTTCATAGATTTCGTTTCGGTCAATTGCCGCTTTCATTTCGTGATTGATGGCTGTCAGCTGCTCTATATGAAACGATTGAATGTTTTCAATTGCCAATTCGGCAGCGGTGGACTGGAGAGACGCCATCGGCGGATAGACTTTGAAGACATCATTTTTTTCAATCTGTGAAATTCTTGTTTCTTTCCCCGGAGACATTTCAACAAACCCCTGCATCTCTAATAATTGCAAAGCCTCTCTGACCGGTGTTCTGCTGACGCCAAGCGCTTTGGCCAACGCATCGTCATTCAATTTTTCTCCGGGCACAAGCACTCCTTCCACGATCCATTTTTGAATTTGCTCAAAAGCAAGCTTTTTGGCAGTCTGCCGTTTCGGCTTCGGGGTATTTGACGGTATCGGCACAAAGCATCACCTCTGAATATGGGTTTGGTTTTTTAATGCTGCCGTTTTGCCGGCACTTTTCTTCTGTGAAAGGACAAAAATCATGACTAAAATGCATGCCGCTCCTGCTGCTTGAAACAACCCAAAGGACACGCCAAGCCAAAGAATAGAAGACGCGACTGCGGCAACCGGCTCAGTGCATCCCAGCATGCTCGCTTCTTGCGGGAATAAATATTTCAAACTTTCTAGGTACATGCAGAATCCTAATAACGTTCCGAAAATAACAATAAAAGCGACCGATACAATTCCAGAAATCGTCCAGCCTTCTGCCTGTACTGCCCAAGGCGGATGAATAAAGCTCATGCCGACGCCCCCGATCAGCATCCCCCAGCCAATGACGAGAGCCGACCCCCATGTTTTCAGAAGAGAACTGGAATACAGCGTATAGAAGGCAAGTGCGCCAGCAGAAAGAAGACCCCATACAACAGATAAAGGAGAAACTGTTAAATTGCTGATGTTTCCATTCGTCAGCAGCAAAAAAGTGCCTGCTAAAGCCAATAATAGCCCCAAAAAATCGGAAAACTGAAATGAATTCTTTCGGGTCAGAAGCAAATACAGCATAATCAGAACAGGCGCTAAGTATTGGAGCAGCGTGGCTACCGCTGCATTTCCGGTTCCGATTGAAGCTAAAAACGTATACTGAACACCCAGCATGCCGGCAATCCCGAAAACAATAAGCTGGACTGCCGCTTTTTTATCTTTCCATATGCCCCAAACTGCCCTCCTGTTTTTACCGGCGGACACAATAATCAGCACCAACAGGCCTGATAACAGTAAACGCACCGTTACAAGCCACTCCACCGATACATCACTCGTTTCAAATAAATGCTGGGCAACCGTTCCCGATAATCCCCAAAAAGCAGCTCCGACAATCACCATTAAAAAGCCGTACAACCGTTGTTTCTGAGTCGCCAACGTATATCCTCCTGACATGTAATATGCAATATATTACATATTATATCGTTTTACTTTTCAGAAAACAAAGTGTTTTCAAAAAATAAAAACAGTGCTACTCGCACTGCTTAGATAAAAGTCTGTGAATAAAAAATAAAGGATAAATCAAAAGGTATCCATTAAACAGCCACCATGCAAGATCAAAATCCCCGCTAAATGTCCAGAATGATAAAGCCTGAAGGCCTGAACAGAAGGTCAGCACAAGAGAAATCAGCGCCATCTGCCTCCATATTGCTCTTTTGACGCGCTGCAAATACAAGCTGTACAAACCAGTAATGGAGATTAAGATATCCAAGGGAAAAAAGGACCAATTCCAGGCGATCATAAACGGATCTTGATAATGTGTAAAGGCCCAGCTTTCCGGCATTAATGAAAAGCCGGCAGACAGCCAGTACAATATAAAACCGATATCCGTCACGAGAAAGAACAGTTTCATCACTCTCATGTTACTGCTCACTTTTATGTACCGTTTGAGACTCCGCCCCTTGATCGATCAGGTTTAAAGACACAACACCGACAATAATCAGCCCGATTGAAATCAGTTTCATGACACTTATATTCTCTTGAAAATACAAAAACCCGATAACTGTGATCAGGACAATGCCCATCCCCGACCAGACAGCGTAAGCAACAGATACATCGATAGATTTGAGCGTAAGCGTCAGAAAGAAAAGACTCCCGCCATAAAAAAACATCAATAGCACACTCGGCAGAAGCTTCGTGAAACCCGCTGAAAGCTTCATACTGACCGTTCCGGCAACTTCAAATAAAATGGCCAAACATAAAAACATCCACTGCACGCGCCACCAGCCTCCTCATTTTTCTGTTATCCCGTTACATAATACATCTACGATTGATTCAAGAACTTCTCCTGTCGTGTAC
Source organism: Bacillus sp. 2CMS4F (assembly GCF_023161785.1). Taxonomy (NCBI): domain Bacteria; kingdom Bacillati; phylum Bacillota; class Bacilli; order Caryophanales; family Bacillaceae; genus Bacillus; species Bacillus sp. 2CMS4F. The sequence continues at coordinate 41,342 of NZ_JALNTO010000015.1, read as the reverse complement.
TGATGTTTGAGCGGATAATCAGGATCATACACTTGGTTGATGCTGCCTATATACATTTGAACCAATAAATCAATGTTGATGTTTCTGATCTTCTTTTGCTCCCTGCACTCGTTTAACAATCCAATAACAACTGACCACTCTTCCTTCATAAACGTGTCTAATTTGAGCCACGCATCGTAATGGGATTTCTTCAGCTCTTGTAATAACCCCATGTTCAGCAGCTCCATTTCCTTTGGAAGACCGATCAGCATTTGCTTCACCTTTTCAAGCGCATCTAGGGTCTCATCTTCATAGATGCTTTTTTCCAGTTGCTTCATCTCTGCGATAAACTGCGCCACGACGGCCTCCGCAAGCTGATCTTTCGACGGGTAATGCGCATAAAGCGTCCGCTTGCTTGTTCCAAGCGCTCCCGCCAGATCGTTCATTGTAAATGAAAAACCTTTCTGTCTGATCAGGCGAATGGTTTCCGCCAATATTCTTTTTTCCAAATCAATCACCTCGCTTTCGGTACTATAAAAACTTTTTCGGTACCAAAATTCTACGACAGCAGGTTCTGGAAATCAATATAATAAAAAAACCTCTTCCCAGAGGGAGAGGTTTTCTAAAAGACGCTGCGGACCAAGCCGCCGTCCGCCCGAAGTGCCGCGCCATTAATCGCGGAAGACAGCGGGCTGCTTAGGAATGTAACAAAGTGAGCGATTTCTTCCGGCCGGATCAGCCTTTGGATAATTGAAGTCGGACGGTTTTCCTTCATAAAACGGGTCTCAGCTTCTTGAACAGTCAGGTTTTCACCAGGATAAAGAGAGTTCAGCATTGTTTCCACTCCCTCTGTTAAGGTTGAACCCGGCATGACTGTATTTACCGTTACATTTGTGCCGGTTGCCAGCTCCGCCAAGCTGCGGGAAATGGAAAGCTGCATCGTTTTCGTCGCGCTGTAATGGGCCATTTCCTGAGAAGGCATGATTGCCGCTTCACTGGCAATAAAAATCACCCGGCCTTCTTTCTTCTCTATCATTTTGTGTAAATACTTGCGTGTGAGCCTCACACCGCTCATAATATTCACTTCAAAAAATCGGAACCACTCATCATCGGGAATATCAAAATACTCTGCCGGTTCAAAAATCCCTAAATTATTGACCAAAATATCAACCTGCGGATATGCCTGAAACAGGTCACTGCAGCCTTCTTCGGTTCCAAGATCAAATGCGGCCGGATAAAACACAGCCTCTGCATGCTGTGTTTTCAAATCGTCTATCGTCTGATTCACTTTTTCTTCCCGGCGTCCGTTAATGATAACCGCCGCGCCTTCTTCCGCTAACGAAGCGGCAATCGCTTTGCCGATCCCCGACGTTGAGCCGGTCACCAGTGCGGTTTTTCCATGTAAATTCAGCTTCATTCGTTCATCCCTCCGTTTTTGTTTCCTCTTATTTATTAACAGAAATGCGATTGGTAAAACATCTGCTGTAAAACCAGTATGAAACAGCTGGGATTCAAATGGAAGTACGCACTTTTTGGTGCCTGTTATACGAAAAAACAGAGCAAAACTGCTGGATAAGGGAAACGACATTCCTTATACCATTAGACATATTACAAATTACTAATTTTCACATAACTGTTGGAAATGGCCTTTCCATTTGCGATAATAAAACTAATATGTGATGGATAAATGGGGCGAATAAGGATAGGGCATTTTAAAACAATAGCATTCAGCCTTACTTTATTAACCGACGCGCAAGCCATTTCACCCTCAAGCGATTTTTAAACCGAAGAAAATGGGTACTTTGGATAAGCGGTAAGTAGACTCTCTGCAAGTCTACTTTATTTTTTTCTCATAAATAAACGAGGTGAAAATCAATGAATGGTATAGAATTTTTAGAATCTGTGTCGCAATTTGGACAAATCATTTTATTGTTCTCCGGCTACGCCCTGTATTGGAGATTAGGTAAAACAAAAAGAGAACGAAGACTAACAAAATATGAAACTTTTCTTAGGTTCTTTGTAATGTTCGGCATATTGGCATGGGCGTTTTCGTTTCTTGCTTTGCATTTGTGGTAACAATCTTCTGTCGATATTTGACTTATTATGATTAAAACCCTATGGTATGATCGCTTTCGCTTATTATATGAATAAGGAATATCATTATACGAATGTCAAAATCAGTAGTGTTCAAGGATGTTTGGAAGTATAGCTCCCCTAACACTAAGTCCCAAACCTCCCATACCATCTCAATTGCATCTCCCGAATAATTGAGATTAAGGATAAAATTCACATGCAGATTCAGAGAGAGCCGATAGAGTAACTGTCTCTTTTAAAAGACATAAAAAATAGCGCTGAAAACACAGCGCCAGTAAAATCAGATTATAGGATTTTTGGTTCTTTTTACGATAGCATAGCGATTAGCACAATTGATAGACGCTACGAAAAATACCTTAAAAAATCAGGGGTTAAAAAAATAGTGCTCCACGCCTTCAGACTTCACATGCATCATACTTGATCAATAAAAAATGCAATCCATTGGTCATCGCATTGAACAAGTATAGTCACCTTTACCCGTCTTCACAACATGAAGTTATTGGCTTCACGGAAAACGAAAAATTTTAAAAGTGTTACCAAAAAGTAACCGCAGTGCCCTCGAAAGCTTTAGAAGCCTTGATAGCACTGCGGTTACAAAGTATGTATGGAGACGGTGGGAGTCGAACCCACGTCCAGAAACATCGATTACTTAAGCGTCTACGAGCGTAGCCTGCATACTTATGTTTTCACTCATCTTCTTGCCTGCGGGCGGGCCTTCCGAGAGCTAGTCTGTTTGTCTCTTCTTACGTTCTCAGACAGGAACGCAAGCGTAGCCTACTTGGATGTGCTCTTCACAGACACATAGGCAATGTCAGGAAGAGCTCGCTGCGCTTATTAGGCAGCTAATGCTACGTTTTGGTTAAAACTGTTAGTTTTGCCAGTTATATTTATGTGCGTGTTTACGAGATCGCCTCTCGGCTCGCAGCTCAAGCTCGATCCATCCCTGTCGAATCCGTAACGTCCCCTTGTTATAAGGGAAATACGGGAGAAATATCAAGCTCTCACTCAAACTGGCTACATTCCTATTATAACATGATCACGGCTCATTTCAATTGACAAATCCTTCAAGAAAAGACCGTGTCATCTCATCGTGAAATCAGTATAGCACAGGCTGGATTTCAGTATCAAGCGTTATGCTTTTAGAACCCTTTTTGACTGTCTCTGAACGCTCTTTCAATTTCACGCTTCGCATCCTTGCGTTTCAGATCTTCACGTTTGTCATAGTTTTTCTTCCCTTTACCCAGACCGAGAAGAACTTTGGCAAAGCCGTTCTTCAAATATAGCTTGAGCGGAACGAGTGAATAACCTTTTTCCTTTGTTAAGCCGATCAGCTTATTAATTTCCTTACGGTGCATTAACAGCTTTCTCGTCCGGAGCGGATCGTGGTTATAGCGGTTTCCCTGCTCATACGGGCTGACGTGCATATTGTGGAGAAATACTTCTCCCCGTTCAATTTTGGCGAAGGAATCCTTAAGGTTCACGCGGCCGGCGCGAATCGCTTTGATTTCTGTTCCTTGCAATACAATGCCTGTTTCATATGTTTCTTCTATAAAATAATCGTGATTGGCTTTTTTATTTTGAGATAATACTTTTCCTGACCCTTTCGGCATGCCAGAACCTCCTCTCACTAAGGAAAAACTGTCCACCTTTGCGATACGCTCTATTTTACCAAATGTCACGCATGGCGACAATGAAAAGCTGTTTCCGAAAGAAAGCAAATAGAGCCTGCGGCCCTATTTGCTGGTTGAGCTGCTATTTCTTCTTTTTCCGTTTCTGCTTCGGTGCGTTTTGAAAGCCTCGTTTTTTCTTTTTCTTCTTCGGCTTTGTGAACCACTCTCCTTTTTCCTCGGAAGGAGCAGGAGATACAGGCGTATTTGTGCTTAACACGCGTTTTCTGGCAGGTTTTCCGCGTTTTCGGCTGCGGCTGTCCATTTCTCTCGGACGGCGCGGGGTGCCTTTCATACCGACGATCTCGAAGTCAATATTGCGCTCGTCTTTATTGACGTCAACGACTTTGACTGTAATTTCATCCCCGATACGGAACACATTCCCCGTTCGCTCGCCGATCATCGCAAAATGCTGCTCGTCAAAGCGATAATAGTCATCCGTCATAAAGCTTACGTGGACGAGTCCTTCAATTGTATTCGGCAGCTCGACAAACATCCCGAAGTTTGTCACAGAGCTGATCATGCCGTCAAATTCTTCACCAATTTTATCAAGCATATATTCCGCTTTTTTCAAATCATCTGTTTCACGCTCTGCGTCAACTGCACGGCGTTCCATTGATGAAGTATGTTCAGCGATATCCGGAAGCCGTTCAGCCCACTTCTCCTGTGTCGCTTCATCGACCTTGCCGTTGATTAAGTACGTTCTGATCAATCTGTGGACGATTAAATCCGGATAACGGCGGATCGGCGATGTGAAATGGGTATAGAATTCCGTTGACAGGCCGAAGTGCCCTAAGCTTTGCGGGTCGTATTTCGCCTGCTTCATGGAACGTAGCATGACAGTAGAAATCACTGTTTCCTCTGGTCTGTCACGAACTGCGTCAAGAATGCTTTGCAGCGCGCGCGGATGAATATTTCCCGCCGTTCCTTTTACAACATAGCCAAATGTTGTCACAAACTCTAAAAACTTTTGCAGTTTTTCAGCATTAGGCTCTTCGTGTATCCGGTAAATAAACGGAACGTTCATCCAATGGAAATGCTCTGCAACGGTTTCGTTCGCAACAAGCATAAATTCTTCAATCAGTTTTTCGGCGACAGATCGTTCTCTGATCACAACGTCTTTGACCGCGCCTTCTTCATCGACAAGCACCTTTGCTTCTTTGAAGTCAAAATCAACGGCGCCGCGGTTCATCCGCTTTTCGCGAAGAATTTCTGCCAGCCGCTCCATATCTTTGAACATCGGCACGAGCGGTTCGTACTTTTGTTTTAATTCTTCATCATCATCAACAAGAATCTGATTCACATCGGAATATGTCATTCTTTCCGTAGTTTTGATGACGCTTTGGAAGATTTCGTGCTCTGTGACTTCTCCCCGACTGTTGATGGTCATTTCACAAGAAAGTGTCAGGCGGTCAACCTTCGGATTTAATGAACAAATACCGTTTGACAGTCTGTGCGGAATCATCGGAATCACACGGTCAACCAAATACACACTCGTTCCTCTTTCCATCGCTTCTTTGTCAATCGGCGAGTTTTCAGTCACGTAATGGCTGACGTCGGCAATATGAACGCCAAGCTTATAGCTGCCGTCATCCAGCTTTGTCACTGTAACCGCATCATCCAAGTCCTTCGCGTCCGCTCCGTCAATGGTGACAATAACCTGGTCACGGAGATCACGGCGGTCTTTCAGGTCTTTTTCATCAATCGTATCAGGCGTGCTTGTCGCCTGTTCCATTGCATCGGCAGGGAATTCACCCGGCAGTCCGTGCTTATGGATGACTGATAAAATATCAATGCCCGGATCATTTTTATGGCCGAGAATGGATTCAATCTCACCCTCTGCATTCATTCGGCCTTCAGGATAGCTGGTCAGCTTAACAACCACCTTATGCCCTTCAGCCGCTCCATTTTTCCCGCTATTAGGAATGAAGATATCGCTTGTGATTTTTTTGTCATCCGGAATGACAAAACCGAAGTTTTTTGTTTCTGTATAGGTTCCGACTACCCGCTGAATCGCTCTTTCTAAAATACGAATGACGGTACCCTCTTGTCTGGAGCCGCTTGACTGCGAATTCAGGCGTACCATTACGATATCGCCGTTCATAGCGGTATTCAGCTCATTAGGCGGAATAAACACATCGCTTAACGACGTATCCTCAGGCAGCAAAAAGGCAAATCCCTTCGGATGCGCAGAAAGCTTTCCTTTAATTAAATTCATTTTTTCCGGAATGCCGTAGCGGTCGCTTCTCGTCCGCACGATAAGCCCTTTTTCCTCCAGCGCAACCAGCGCTTTGACAAGCTCTTTAAATTCCTCGGCATCCGTAATCTGTAACATCTCCTCAAGTTCCTGAACAGTCAGAGGCTTGTACGCCTCTTCCTTCATAAACGAGAGAAGCTTATCCATAAATGCTTCTTTTTCCATAATCCGACCTCCTGTTGGTTACCAATCCAGCTTCTCTAAAAATTCATACACATCCTGATGTACGATGTCCCGTTCCTTGTCCAGCGTGATAACATGGCCTGATTCCTCATACCATTTCAGCTGTTTATCGTCAGTTTCCACTTCATTGTAAATAATATTGGCACTTTCGGTATTAATCATGTGATCATGACGGGCTTGCACAACAAATGTCGGAGAATAGATCATATCGACATTCTTTCGCACATCGGCAATCAAGTCTTGCAGCGCCTTAAGGGTATTCATCGGCGTTTTTTCAAATTCCTTCATTTCCTCTTCTATTTGCTCCGGGCTTTTCCCCTCGAATTTTTTGTAATTGCGCGCGTAGGAAAGGACGCCCTGATACATGACCTCTTCGCTTTTAATATGCATTGGCGCGCACATTGGAACAATTCCCTTTATGGGTACAGTGTAACCCAATTTCAGCGAAAAAACCCCGCCAAGCGACAGTCCGCAGGCAGCAATGTCCTCATAGCCTTCAGATTTTAAATATTCATAGCCATCCATGACGTTTTTCCACCAGTCTTCAGGCCCCGTATGTACTAATTCTTCAGGCGGAACGCCGTGTCCTTCATATTGAGGCGCGTGGCACGTATAGCCCCGTTCATTCAAATAACGTCCCAGCATTCTCACATCTGCTGTATTCCCTGTAAAGCCGTGCAGCAAAAGCACCGCTTTGTCTCCGCCCTTAAATGTAAATGGTTTTGGTGTCACAACTTTCATGCTCATGTCTCCCTTTCTTTCTGCACGATCATTTTAGTTTTCCACAGTTTGATAAGAAAAAAACGCTCTGAATATCAGCCAGAAACGTGAAAAAGGCCTGACTTTACATCAGACCTTATACAAACATTGCCCTATAGGATATAAGCAAGCGCAATCGTCAACACGAAAAACAAGACTGCCAGCACAACCGTAATGCGGTGCAGAATCAAATCAAGACCTCTTGCTTTTTGTTTCCCGAAGAGCTGCTCCGCTCCGCCTGAAATCGCACCAGATAATCCGGCGCTTTTACTGGATTGAAGCAAAACGACAATAATAAGTGCAATACTGACGATAACCAATAAGGTAATCAAAACCGCGTGCATCCCTTACACCTCCAGACTCACTGGCCTACATTACTTCTATTTTACATGAAAAGGTTTGGCATGTCACGCCGTATCAGACGCCAAAAGACCGGATAAGACATTTTGTTTTGGTTAGCCTATTCGTATGAATTGAGCGAAAAGGGAGAACAACAATGCCAATCATCAGCACAGTCAATAAGAAACATCTATATTATGAGGAATATGGACAGGGAATCCCTATCATTTTTATTCACCCGCCGGGCATGGGACGCAAGGTTTTTTATTATCAGCGCCTTCTGGCGGATCATTTCAGGGTGATATTTCCCGATTTAAGCGGACATGGCGACAGCGATCATGCAGACCAGCAAATCTCGATTTCCTATTACGCAAACGAGATCGTGCAATTTATGGATCGTTTGCACATTGATCAGGCTGCGGTATTCGGGTATTCCGCCGGCAGCTTAATCGCACAGCACATTGGCTTCACCCGGCCGGACAAAGTATCTCATTTGGTGTTGGCCGGCGCTTACCCCGCTGTTCATACCATGGCCGGTCAGCAGCTTCACAAAATGGGAATGTATCTTCTTGAAAAAAGTCCCGGCATGCTGATGAAAATTATCGCCAGCAGCCATACGAAAAACAGACAGCTCCGAAATCTATTAACGAATCATATGAAAAAAGCTGACCTCGGCCATTGGTATCAATATTATCGGGATTCGCTCCGCTACAGCTGCCTTGAACAATTGCCCCGTTTTAACATGCCGATGCTGTTTATGTATGGCGGCCTGCGCGACTGGACCTTTACACATGCAGGCTATTACCGGAAAGCATGCAGCCACGCTGAATTTTTCAGGCTGGAATACCAAGGCCATCAGCTGCCGACAAAACAATGGAAAACATGCAATGAACTTGTGACGGGTTTTGTTTTGACACATTGATGATAAGGCTTAGAAGACGCTTGGTTCCCCAGGCGCTCTTACATCATTGACTTTTGTCAACAAAATCATAGTAAAAAAGATCCTCAAACTTCAAGTCAAAATAGTGAAGCATTTTTCCGATCACAAGCTGCCCCGGCCGTCTTTCTCCATTCAGCACACGGCTCAGTGTGGCGGGTGAGACTCCGATTTCCAGCGCAAGCTGATTGAGGGAATAATCGTTATTGACCATATACTGCAATACATAATCACGTCTAATCTGTATCTTTTCTACTGGCACTTTCCTCACCTTCCGTTCATGAAAAAACTTTTTCTATACATTTACATTACGGCGTATGTTAACTTTTGTCAATACATTTCCAGCCTACCTATTCCCTTTAGTCAATAAACATACTAAAATATGAGTAACAGTGAGGGACGGGGTGAGACATATGGAAAGCTTCGGCGAACAATTACGGGCATTGCGTGAGGAGAGAAATCTGACAGTCAACCAGCTGGCGACTTATTCCGGTGTAAGCGCGGCCGGCATCTCCAGAATTGAAAACGGCAAACGCGGCGTTCCTAAACCTGCCACCATCAAAAAATTGGCGGAGGCCTTAAAAATTCCTTATGAAGGGCTTATGTATAAAGCGGGATATATCGAAGAGATTCATGAAGCCAGAGCGCCTTATGAAACGAAGTGCCAGCTGCTTGAAAAGGCGGAGGCTTATGACCTGAAAAATCTTGCCCTTCTTGAGAGTGAAAAATGGCAGTATCTCAACAAAGAGGATTTGCTCATGCTGGATCATTATTTCTCTTTTATTTCAGACGAAGCAAAAAAACGATCTGCTGATCAATAACTCTTTCCAGAAATGCGAGGCGATCATCATGTCAACATTCGGACAGGAATTAAGGGCGCTGCGCCGCGCCCGCAAACTGACAGTGAATCAGCTTGCGGTGTACTCGGGCATCAGCTCAGCGACCATTTCAAAAATAGAAAACGGCAAGCGCGGCACACCAAAGCCCGCGACCATAAAAAAGCTTGCAGCGGTGCTGAAAATACCTCACGAAAACCTGATGGCAGCCGCAGGGCACATTACCGCTTTTCCTGAAGAAATTCGAGAGGCTTCGGAAAGCTATCAATCTATTTATGCGATTTATCAGACGGCTGTCACTCGAGGAACGGAGAACCTGTCTCTTTTTAACAGCGAAAAATGGCGGCATCTCTCCAAGCAGGATATTGAAAATCTCAGCAAATACTTCGATTTTTTAGCTTCCGAAGCGAAAAAACGCTCCTCTTCCACGTAATCCTCTGCATCTCTTTCCGCATTTTATCAATCACGCATGCATACGTTCCCTCGTTATTTGCGTTATAATAATGACAGACGAGGTGAAAAGTATGAACCAATCAGAAATGTGTCCTAGATTTGAAAAAGCAGTCGACATCTTGAGCAAACGCTGGGTTGCTTTAATCGTTTTTCAGCTGTTGAATGGTCAGCAGCGATTTAGCGAAATAGAAGCAGCACTTCCAAATCTAAGCGGCAGAGTTCTGTCAGAAAGGCTGAAAGAACTTGAGCTTGAAGGAGTGGTTAAGCGGGACGTCATCCCCGAAACTCCGGTTCGCATCGAATATTCATTAACCGACAAAGGAATGGCGTTAGCGCCCATTCTGGGTGAAATCTCCAAATGGGCTACTGAATGGATTGACCCTTCCTTTCATATGTAATTGCTAAAACGGTTCTATCTCCACGGAGAGAAGAGCCGTTTTTTATTTTTTATTTCCAGGTGAAAAAACAATTTCTCAGCCGATATATAGTACATCACATCACTTTTTTTAAAAGGAGAACACTTAAATGCGACTGACGATTTCCCGCAAATTCAGCCTGGTATTTTTGACACTGATCCTCATCAATCTGCTTATAGGCGGAATAGGCGCTTTCAATATGCAGCACATCATCAAAAAGACAGATGAAATCAATGCAAAATGGATAGACGGCATTAAAGAAATTACATCTATTAATTATTTGACAGAGCACCTTTCCTCTAAGGAAAAGGATTTCCTGATTTATACAGACAAAGATAAAATGGATACGCTGGACCAAGATATGAACCAGATCCTTAAGGATATCAATGAAAAGCTTGATAACTACGAAAAGACAATCTCTAATGACAAAGAACGCAGCATTTTCGAACAGCTCAAGACTGAAGTCAACTCATATACGAATATTCATAACCAGATTTTAGAGAGCGGACGCACGAATGATATAGATAAAGCAAGGGGGTTATTGGTACAGACTGAAGCAAGCTTTGAGGATATGAAAAAATCAATCACTGAACTTGTTGATTTTAATAAAGAAGGCAGCAACACGGCGGTGAAAGAAACCAAGGACGTTTATCATAAAGGTCTCATTTACACGGCTTTGCTTCTGGCAGCCTCCATCGCCATCAGCATATGTATTTGGCTTTATATCAATCGCAGCATTGTAAAACCGATTATTCGAATGAAGTCATCTGCGAATGAGATCGCCGAAGGCAATCTGTCAAATGACATAGAGCCGCTGGCCTCAAAAGACGAGCTCGGCGATCTGAACGAAGCGCTTCAGAAAATGGTAGGGAATTTAAGAGATATCGTCGGCTATTCAAAAGAAATTTCCACCCGCGTGCTTTCTTCATCACAGGTTCTGACCACTGCAACGAATGAAACAAGAACCGGCAGCAGACATATTACCGAAACGATGAACGAAATGGCTGAAGGCTCCGAGCAGCAGGCGCAAGACGCTGTGACGATTGCCGAATCAATGAACGAATTTACAGAAAGCATTGATAAAGCCTACAATCACGGCATGACGATCAGCGATACGTCTCAAAACGTTCTCCAACTCGCCGTAAACGGAAACGAAAATATGGATACGTCAGTGCAGCAAATGAAAACAATCCATCATATCGTTCAGGAAGCCGTTCATAAAGTGAGATCGCTGGAACAGCATTCACAGGACATCAACAAGCTTGTTCAGGTCATCAACGGCATTGCCGAGCAAACGAACTTATTGTCACTTAATGCCGCAATTGAGGCAGCCCGCGCAGGAGAAAGCGGCAAAGGCTTCGCCGTTGTGGCTGAGGAGGTCCGAAAGCTCGCAGATGGCGTATCTGACTCCGTTCAGGATATCACTAAAATAGTTGGCGGCACACAGCAGGAAATCAACACTGTCATCCAGTACCTGGAAAGCAGCTTTACCGAAGTAGAAAAAGGTACTGAAAACCTGACTGACACCGGACAGGCCATGCAGAACATTAAGCAATCGGTCACCTATGTAGCGGAAAGCATTAAGGAAGTAACGGACGGATTAAAGCAGTTAACAAACCAATCGATCACAATTAACCAATCGATTGAAAATATCGCCTCCGTTTCTGAAGAATCCGCCGCCGGCATTGAAGAAACATTTTCCATTACCGAGCAATCCGCCCATTCAATGGATCAAGTGCTTCAAAATGCTGAGGAGCTTGAGCGTTTGGCGAAAGAACTTAATGAGAAAATGGATCAGTTTACAATTTAAATAAGAAAAAAGAGGCTGGAATCATCCAAGCCTCTTTTTTTGTTCTTATGCAGCTGTTTGAATACGTCTCACCCTGGTTCTTTTTTTCTTGACCGGATGTAACGCCCGCTCCACCCAAGCCATGAGCAAATCAGCCGCAACCGCCATCACCGCAGTCGGAATCGCGCCGGCTAGAATAATCGCCGTTCCGTTTGTGGCGTTTGACCCGCGGACGATCATATCCCCAAGGCCGCCGGCGCCGACAAATGTGCCGATTGCTGTAATGCCGATAGCGATGACGAGAGCCGTTCGAAGGCCTGCCATAATGACAGAAAGCGCGAGCGGGAGCTCAACCATCCGAAGAACTTGGAACTTCGTCATCCCCATCGCTTTACCTGATTCTAAGTATGCGTGTTCAATAGTGACAATGCCTGTGTACGTGTTTCGGATAATCGGCAGCAGGGAATACAGAAATAATGATAAAATCACTGTGTTTGCACCGAGCCCCATGACAAGCATCAGGACTGCCAGCATGGCGAGCGCCGGAATCGTCTGAATGACATTTGTTACGGCGAATACCCATCCTGACAAGCGGCGGAAATGCGCAATGAGGATTCCGACCGGAATCCCGACGACAGCAGCAAACAAGACGCCGTAAGCCGACATGAGAAAATGGCGGCCGAATTCTTCCATTACATAGCTGCCGTTCTGTGCATAATACGTCATTAACTGTTCAAGCACATTCATTGGTCAATCCCCCTTTCACGATTCGAAGTAGTGATGCTTTTGCAAATATTCCTTGGCAACGACAGACGGTTCTTTTAGGTTACCGTCGACTTCATAGTTAAGCTCCTGCATCGTGGCTGTATCGATTTTTCCGATCATTTTCTGAATGATGCATTCCAGTTCAGGATGTTCTTTAAGCACCTGTTCCGGAACAACAGGAGAGCAGTCGTACGGAGGGAAAAATTGTTTATCATCCTTTAGCATTTTGAGATCATAGGACTTGATTCTCCCGTCCGTGGAGTAAGCGAGGACAATGTCCATTTTTCCGCTTTTCACCGCGTCGTACACAAGCCCGATCTGCATCGGATACGTGCCGCCGAATGTCATGCCGTAGGTTTTCGTAAAATCCTGATAGCCGTTCCCTTTCAGCTTCATCCAATAATTGTCGACGCCCAGCTTTAATTGCGGCGACCATTTTTTGACGTCTGATACGTTTTCTAAATGATATTGGTCCGCAAGCTTCTTGCTGACGGTAAAGGCATACGTATTATCAAACCCGTAGGAGTCATACCATTTTAAATCGTATCTTTTTTTAAACTCCTGCTGTGTCAGCGCCAGCGCTTTGTCCGGATCTTTTTCAGGTTTCATCCTCAGCGTGCCTGTCAGTGCGTCACCTGTATATCTTGTGGCCGCAATATCGATTTCTCCGTTTATTAAGGCCTGCTGCTGCACCGCGTTGGAGCCGAGATTTTTAATGGTTGTTGTCTTTAGATCCGTATGGTGTTCGATCAGCTGGCCAAGCATGCTTGCGATGATTTCTGATTCACTCATGCTTTGCGCGCCGATTTTAATGGTCTGGTCTGAAGCGGCGCTGAGCCCGGGAAGCGAACAGCCGCTTAGCATCAGCATTACTGCGAGCGTGAAACCGCACAGCCATTTAAGATGTTTTCTTTTCATGAGCAGCCTCCTTATGAAACTTCCTTCATTCCCTGCAGTCCGGCAGGCGTGATTTTTCGTTCTGTCAACGCCAGTACATAATCAATGACAATCGCCAATATCGTGACGGGAACCGCTCCTCCGATGATATATTCCGGCTGATATAAATTCAGGCCGATGAAAATGTAATCACCCAATCCGCCGCCTCCGATAAAGGATGCAAGCGTCGCCCAGCCGATTAAATAAATCGTGGATGTTCTGATCCCCGCCATGATGACGGGCGCGGCAAGCGGCAGTTCCACGAGGCGGATTTGTTCAGCGGCCGTCATCCCGATGCCTTTTCCTGATTCAAGCAGATTTTTGTTAACGCCGCGAATCCCGGTATACGTGTTGCGCAGGATCGGCAAAACGGAATAGAAAAACAAGGCCACAATAGCCGGAACTTTTCCGACTCCCAAGAGCGGGATAAAGAAAGCGAGGATTGCCAGACTGGGCAGCGTCTGAATGATATTCACAATGCCGATAATGGTGCCGGCTCCTTTTTTCATTCTGGTAAGCACAATCCCAAGAGGCACAGCGGCAGCAACGCCTAAAATGACGGCGATGAGAGAAATGGTGATATGCTCATATGTTTTGTAAAGCAGCTCGCCTCCGTTGGTTTGCAAAAATTCAATGATATGATCCATGTCTGACAACCTCCCTATGACAATACTGCGATCTGTTTTTCTTCTCCCCAGATGGACTCATACACAATGTCAACCAGGCTCGCTCTCGTCACAATTCCTATTAAACGGCGGTCTTCATCTAGAACCGGCACGTACTTTACACCCCGTTTTAAAATTTTGTGTACTGTATCCCGCAGCAGTGTTGCGCCCAAGACGGTGTAGATGTCTTGATGCAGGACCTCGCCTACGAGCTCGGCTTTCTTCCGGCATTGATCAATGATTTCCACATCTACATAGCCTAGAAGAACATGGCTGTCATCTACAACCAGCAGCGAGTCGACACGCTCCTGCCTCATCAGCTGGATCGCTTCAGAGAGCGTTTTATCCGCCGTAATGGTCACCGGGTGTGTACTCATAATTTGATCAACCCGCTCAACATCAGGACTTGATGACTGAATCAGGCGCTCCTTGCCGATAAATTCCTCAACAAATTCGTTTGCCGGATTTCTCAGAATATCATCAGGCGTTCCGATCTGCACAATCTCTCCGCCTTTTAAAATGACGATCCGGTCTGCTAGCTTAATCGCTTCATCCATATCATGGGTAACAAATACGATGGTTTTATGTAAGGTTTTTTGCAGTTTTTTAAATTCTTCCTGAAGGGAATCCCTCGTAATCGGGTCAAGCGCCCCAAACGGTTCATCCATTAAGATAAGCGGCGGTTCCGCGGCAAGTGCCCGTAATACACCTATTCGCTGCTGCTGTCCCCCGCTTAATTCATGAGGATAACGGTCTAAATATCCAGGTCCCATATCGACCAATTTTAAAAGCTCACGCGCACGTTCTTTCCGCTGCTGCTCCGGCCATTTCAGCAGCTTAGGCACAAGTGAAATGTTCTGCTGAATGGTCATATGAGGGAACAGTCCGATCTGCTGAATGACATAGCCGATCTTACGCCTGAGTTCTACCGGATCCTGTTCCATGATGTTCTCGCCGTCAATAAAAATCTGACCGGCTGACGGCTCAATTAATCGGTTAATCATTTTCATCGTTGTCGTTTTTCCGCAGCCGCTTGGACCGATAAAACAAATAAATTCGCCTTTTTCAATTTCCAGATTCACGCTGTTCACAGCTTTTTTGCCGCCTTTATATGTTTTCGAGACATTTTTTAATGTCAGCAAACATCGCACCTCCAAAATTAAATTCATTCAATTCGTTCAGTTCATATTTAATTTTTCAGACAATTGAATGCTTCCCATTATAGAATAAAGTTTATAAAATAAAAAGTTTACAATTTGTTCATATTATTTATAAAGTATGTGTAAACTCTGATTTACCCGTATTGACCGGTAATGATCTCCTTATTGCTCCAATTTCCTGCCAAATTCTATGATTACAGCATTTCCGCCGCATCAAAAATGTGGTATATTGACATCGGAATTGTTAGCTGAAAGGATTGAAACTGTTGGAGAAAGATCCGTTAACGATAATTGAACAGACTGAAGACCACCTCATAGAAAGAATCGCGGAAAACATGCATGCATTTGGAATGCCCTCTACCGTTGGACGTGTGCTGGGCATTATTTATATGAATCGCAAGCCGATGACGCTGACGGAATTATCAGAAGCGACCGGCATGAGCAAAACGCGAATGAGTCAGGTCGTGCGGGACATGCTCGATGCCAACATCGCCGAGAAGGTGTTCGAAAAGGGCGTGCGAAAAGACTTATACGATGTTGAAGAGGATTACTACCAAACCTTTATCACACTGTTTACAGCCACTTGGAGCAAAGTCGTCAGCAAGAATAAAATGATGCATAAAAAACTCAACCGGGAGCTGCTCAGTATCTTGGATGAAGAGCTTTCTCCTGAAGCGGAAGAAAAGGTGAATGAGCTGTTGAAGGAATTAAAGGATTGGCTCGACTATTACAATTGGCTCGGCCGTCTGATTGAGTTTTTTGAGAGTGAAGAGATTTTTAAATATGTGCCGAAACCGTAAAGAAGTTCCCAAAATTGATATTGGGAACTTTACGTACAATCCAAATTTTAAATATCAAATTTTTCCCACAAAACAAAACCAAATATAATTTACAATATTTTGTTTATTATCCATTTTATGTTGATTATTCTTACTAGTTATTATATAATCTTTTTGAAATGATTAGATTGGCTTAAAGGAGGTAACCCAAATCAAAAAAAGAGCAATTATAACTATAACAACTATATGTTTCCTTTCATTTTCTTCCTATTACTTTAGTAATATCTCACCTCAGAATCCACTGTTTAAAAAAAATTTTTTGCAACAATTGTCTCCCCAAGGCTTTGGCTTTTATAGTAAAAGCCCTACTGAAGAAAACATTTCGTTTCACACAAAAGAAAATTTAAAGTTACCTAATGCACTTCCTAATAATTTTTTCGGGATAAAAAGAGAAGGAAGAGTTCAGGCAATAGAATTAGGCAAAATTGTTGAGAATATCGAACCAAAGAATTGGAAAACATGTGAAAACAACACTTCCTGCACAAATTTAGAAAGACAAATGAAGCCTATTGAAGTAAAAAAAAGCAAGGACTATACACATCTTAGCAAAGGAGAGTACCTTATATACCGACAAAAGCCACTCTCATGGTATTGGATAGATTTTAAACAAACTACCTCTTTTGAAAGAAAGGTGCTAAAAGTAAAAATAATATGAAAATATTAAATAGTTTCGAAGGTTATATTGACACCTATAATCCATGGAAAAATACATATGCACTTTCTAGAAGTTTACTTGGTTTCTCAACATTACTAGTTTTAGTATTTAATAGTGCTGATATTTTATTTAGTTATAGTGCAAATAATGTCACGTGTGAAAATGTCTATATTCCCACTGCCTTTTGTTTTGCTAACAAATATAGCATCAGTTTTGAGGTTATAAGATACTTAATGATTTTTATATTAGCTTTAGTGGTTATAGGATGGAGGCCTAGATTTACCGGTTTTTTCCACTGGTATATTTGCTATAGCATTCAAACTTCAGCTTTAACTATTGATGGCGGTGAACAAATTGCAACTGTTCTTTCATTTCTTTTATTTCCTGTTACATTATTAGATTCAAGGCAAAATCATTGGAAAATAATAGATATCAATTATGAATCTTTCACAAAGAAGATAGTATTATTTTATTTAGTGACAATAATTAAAATTCAAGTTTTTGTAATCTATTTAAATGCAGCTTTAGAGCGCTTGAAAAATAAAGAGTGGGCTGAAGGGACAGCAATTTATTATTTCTTTTCTGATCCTGTTTTTGGATTGCCTGATTATCAACTTAATTTATTGAATCCACTGCTTGAAAGCAACTATATTGTTGTCATCACTTGGTTAGTAACTATTTTTGAGCTGTTCTTAGCAGCAAGTATAGTTTCTAATATCAGAATAAAAAAAATTGCATTAATATTAGGAATAATATTTCACATAGGGATAATAATCAGCATCGGTATTGTAAGTTTCGGCTTAATCATGATATCTGCATTAATTATATATCTACATCCTATACAACAAAATATCAATTTGAATTGGTGTTCTCCTTTATTTAAATATATATCCGTAAAAGGAAAAAGGAATTTCAAAAGATTAGGAGGTGAATCAGTCAAGTTCCTTACAAAATTGTTTCATAACTAATATTTAGATAATGGAGAAATAACTTAATGGAGGTATAATAATTTGAAAAGTAAATTACTTAGGCTATTGATTGTTTCCATGGTGACGATATTGGTTTTTTCATTAGTAGGATTCTCTAAGGAGTCAAGTACATCTGCTAAAGAAAACAATACATTTTCTGGAGAAGATTACTTTAGAGGACTTTTATTTGGCCAAGGAGAGGTTGGTAAATTAATTTCTAGCGATTTGGACCCTAAACTCGTAAAAGAGGCGAATAGTACAGAAGGTAAAAAATTAGTGAATGATGTAGTCAAATTTATAAAAAAAGATCAACCACAATATCTGGATGAATTGAAACAATCGATTGACAGTAAAGACCCTAAAAAACTCATTGATAATATGAATAAAGCAGATCAACTTATCCAAAAATATGCCAAGAAAAATCAAAACGTAAAATACTCTACCAATAAAGCAACTCCATCTTGCGGGCTTTATGCCGTCTGTGTAGCAGCTGGATATTTATATGTTGTAGGCGTTAACGCGGTAGCATTGCAAACCGCTGCCGCCGTAACAACTGCAGTTTGGAAATACGTTGCCAAATATTCCTCTTCAGCTTCTAATCATAATTCTGATCTAGAAGCTGCTGCTGCAAAAACCCTAAAATTGATTCATCAATAATCATTATAAAAAAAGTGTCTTGCGGGTTACTCCGCAAGACACTTTTTTAACGTTAACCGTTTAACTTTTTGTAATAAAGATAGGAAGCAGTCGTTGAAATAACTAATGCTAGCAACACTAACACAATCATAATCATAATAATATATTCCCCTGTAAAAAATGAAAGAATGGCTATGATAAAACCACACGCTACAAGTACTTTAGAGGCAAAGCGATTACCCAATTTCCAAACAGTCTCATCTTTTAATGTCCAAGGTGTCCTCAATCCGATAAGATGGTTTTGCTCTGCTAACTGCATGGAATTTCCACCAATAATTAAAAAGATACCAACAGCAAGCCCAATTATTAAATCAATATCCAGTTCGTATCCTAAACTTACTAAAAGGGTTGAGAGCTGTAAAATATATAAAAGGATTAACATATTATTAGAAGCTAGAAAAAGCAATGCTTTATTTTTTTGCGTTGACTTAATGGTTAACATATAAAAAGTAAGATAATAAATAAGCATAACAATAGGTATAATAAAAAGTGTTAGAGGTTTAGATATAAAGGCAGCCGGCTTATTTCCTGACCATTGTATCGGTATTTCTTCCGGAAGGTACTGATAAAATATAATTGAAGTCAAGAAACTCAAACAAACAATAATTATGGAAATTATATTTTTCTTCATAAATCGTTATCCCCTTTATTTATAAAGTTAAGCATCCAATTTATTGAGTCTTGAAGTACTGTGGTATTTAAAGAATAATAAATAAATTGCCCTTTACGGTGGTCAGCTATGACTTCCGCCTGTTTTAAAATATTCAAATGGTGAGAAATACTCGGTTTACTGATATTAAAATGTTCTGCAATATCTCCCGCAGTCATATCCCCTCCTTTTAACAAATCCAAAATTCTCCTCCTAGTTGGATCTGATATAGCTTTGAAAACATTATTCATAGCGTTTTCTCCTTTTCGAAAAACATTTAGACATTTAGATGTTTGTATAAATGTATTATTATTATAACTTGAAACTTTTCTCAAAACAACCTTAAAATTGGCAATAACCATCTGATATTTGAAGATTTTTTTTAAATACTTGTCTAACTTCAACGCTGGAAAGTATCGGTTAAAGGGACTAACACAGGTTGTTTACTAAAAAAACCACCCCTGTTTTATTTAAATAGAGATGGTTTTTCTTTCAGCTTTAATATAGTTTCTTTTTTTATTTTTAATCGGGCTTAACGCGCGTTCAAGCCAGCCCATGACCAAATCAGCTATCACCGCCATAAGGGCTGTCGGAATCGCGCCAGCTAATATAATCGCGGTCCCGTTTGTTGCGTTTGACCCCCTGACGATGATGTCTCCAAGGCCTCCGGCGCCGACAAATGTCCCGATGGCAGTAATGCCGATAGCAATGACGAGCGCGGTGCGGAGGCCGGCCATAATAACAGAAAGCGCCAGCGGAAGCTCGACCATCCGCAGCACTTGAAACTTTGTCATACCCATCGCTTTTCCTGATTCAAGATAGGCATGTTCAATGCTTACAATGCCTGTGTACGTATTTCTGATGATCGGCAGCAGTGAATAAAGAAATAACGATAAAATGACCGTATTCGCGCCAAGCCCCATCACTAGCATCAGCACGGCCAGCATGGCGAGCGCCGGCACCGTCTGGATCACGTTCGTGACGGCGAAAACCCAGCCGCTTAATGTTCTGTACCTGGCAATCAGGATGCCAAGCGGAATGCCGACGATGGCCGCAAACAAAACGCCGTACACCGACATCAGAAAATGGCGGGAAAACTCTTGCAGCACATAACTGCCGTTTTGCGAATAGTAAGTGCCAAGCTGCTGTAATACTTCCATTTGGTCTGCCTCTTTTCTTAGTCAAAATAATGATGTTTCTCTAAAAATTCCTTTGCCACAACAGACGGCTCCTTCAGTTTGCCATCCACTTCGTAGTTGAGCTCCTGCATGGTTTCCGTGTCAATCTTCCCGATCAGTTTATCAATAATGCCTTCAAGCTCCGGATGTTCCTTAAGCACCTTTTCCGGAATCACCGGCGAACAGTCATACGGCGGGAAAAATTGTTTATCGTCTTCTAGGATTTTCAGATCATACGCCTTAATCCGGCCGTCTGTGGAATAAGCAAGAACAGCGTCCATTTTCTCGTTTTTGACTGCGTCATAAACAAGTCCGATTTGCATCGGATAGGTTGTTCCGAACTCAAATCCATACGTGCTGACAAAACCTTTATATCCGTCACCCTTCCGTTTCAGCCAGGCATTGTCGACCCCCAGCTTATATTCAGAAGCGTTTTTCTTCAGATCAGACACGGTGTTTACATGCTCCTTTTCCGCAAACTTTTTTGTTACGGTAAAGGCATATGTGTTATCAAACCCGTAAGAATCAAACCATTTATATTTAAAACGTTTGTCAAATTCTTTCTGTACAATGTTCAGCGCTTTTTCCGGATTCTTCTCCGCCTCCATTCCGAGGGTGCTCGTTAAATCCGTGCCAGAATAGCGTGTGGCGGATATGTCAATGTCACCGCCGAGCATCGCCTGGTGCTGAACATAGTTTGATCCGAGATTTTTGACTAAAGCCGTATTTAAATCCGTATCGTGTTCAATGAGCTGCGCAATCATATTCGCTAAAATTTCTGATTCTGTTATGCTTTGCGCCCCGACCTTGATCGTATCTTGTGAGGCGCCGCCAAGTCCCGGCAGAGAACAGCCGCTCAGCAGCATGACAAAGGCGAAAGCGAGCGCGCCGATCCATCTGGTTTTTTTCGTTTTCAATACAGCCAACTCCTTAAGAAACTTCCTTCATCCCTTGCAATCCCTTCGGTGTCACTTTTCGTTCCGTCACGGCTAGCAAATAATCAATGATAATGGCTAAGATTGTAACCGGCACAGCACCGCCAATGATGTATTCAGGCTGATACAGGTTCAGTCCGATAAAAATGTAATCACCGAGACCGCCGCCGCCAATAAATGAGGCAAGGGTCGCCCAGCCGATTAAATAGATCGTGGATGTGCGGATGCCTGCCATAATAATCGGAATCGCCAGCGGAATCTCGACGAGCCGGATCTGCTCCCAGCCGGTCATTCCAATCCCTTTTCCTGATTCAAGCAGATTTTTGTTTACACCTTTAATGCCTGTATACGTATTGCGCAGAATCGGAAGCACCGAATAGAAAAATAAAGCGACGATCGCCGGCACTTTTCCCACACCGAGAAGCGGGATAAAAAATGCCAGAATCGCCAGACTCGGCAAGGTTTGCACAATGTTGACGGCACCTATAACCGCGCCTGCGCCTTTTTTCATTCTGGTCAGCAGAACGCCGAGCGGCACCGCAACGATAATACCCAATACAACAGCAATGAGAGAAATGTATAAATGTTCACCTGTTTTATACAGCAGCTCTCCGCCGTTCGTCTGTAAAAAAGTCATCATTTGATTCATGTGTAAGAGCTCCTCCCCTGATCAGATCGTCATTAGCTGGTTTTCCTCGCCCCATATGGAATCGTATACGATGTCCACAAGGCTTGCTCTTGTCACAATCCCTGCTAAATGGTGCTCTTCATCAACAACCGGAACATACTTAATTCCTTGCTTCAAGATTTTCCGGACGGTATCGCGGAGAAGGGCTCCTTTTTGCACGGTATACATATCCGAGCGGTACACATCACCAACAACGCTCGCTTTTTTGCGGTTTTGATCAATGATTTCAACATCTACGTATCCCTTCAGCACATTTTGCTCATCTACAACAAGCAACGAGTCGACGCGTTTTTCTCTCATCAGCTGAATGGCCTGAGAAAGCGTTTTGTCCGCTGTAACCGTGACAGGCATTCTGTTCATCATCTGCTCAACCAGCTCAATTTCAGGCCTTGTCTGGATCAGGCGCTCTTTCCCGATAAATTCTTCTACAAATTCATTTGCCGGATTTCTGAGAATCTCATCAGGTGTGCCGACCTGAACGATTTCACCCGCTTTTAAAATCACAATCCGGTCAGCTAGCTTAATGGCTTCGTCCATGTCGTGGGTCACAAACACAATGGTTTTATTTAATGTTCTCTGCAGTTTTTTAAATTCTTCCTGAAGGGAATCCCGCGTGATCGGGTCAAGCGCTCCGAACGGTTCATCCATTAAAATGAGAGGGGGTTCCGCAGCCAGTGCGCGCAGCACGCCAATTCTTTGCTGCTGTCCGCCGCTGAGCTCGTGGGGATATCGGTCTAAATATTCAGGGCCCATATCAACAAGCTTTAACAGCTCTCTCGCCCGTTCTTTCCGTTTTTCTTCAGGCCATTTCAGCAGCTTCGGAACGAGTGAAATGTTCTGCTGAATGGTCATGTGGGGAAACAAACCGATCTGCTGAATCACATAGCCGATTTTTCTCCGCAGTTCAACCGGGTCCTGTTCCATTATGTTTTCTCCGTCGATAAAGATCTTTCCTGACGACGGTTCTATCAGTCGATTAATCATCTTCATCGTCGTCGTTTTTCCGCAGCCGCTCGGGCCGATAAAACAGATAAATTCGCCCTTGGCAATATCTAAATCAATGCTGTTCACAGCTTTTTTGCCGCCTTTATATACTTTTGACACTTGTTCTAATTTCAGCAATCCGTGCACCTCCGCAGGTTTCCGTTAATTTTTCTGAAAAGTATAATCTTTATTATAATTTGAACTTTGTAAAATAAAAAGTTTACAATATGTTGAAATTATATGTTATTTACAGATTATTTATTGTTATGACTCAGGCAGAGAGGGTGTTCTTACAATTACGCCGGATACCTCTCGCTTCCTCCGCATACAGCTGTTTTCAACAACTGGCAGAAATATGATATATTGACACCATCAATTGCCATTTGAAGGGATGATCAGCTGTGGAAAAAACTGCTCTCGACATCATTGAACATGCTGAAGAGCATCTCATCGAGAAGATTGCCGAAAACATGCATACGTTTGGAATGCCTTCTACTGTCGGGCGTGTGCTCGGGATTATTTATATGAATCGAAAACCGATGACATTAAGCGAGCTGTCAGAATCAACAGGCATGAGCAAAACACGGATGAGCCAGGTCGTCCGTGAAATGATTGATGCCAACATTGCCGAAAAGGTGTTTGAAAAAGGCGTAAGAAAAGATCTTTACGACGTAGAGCAGGATTATTATCAAACCTTCATATCTTTATTTGCGGTGAACTGGACAAAGGTCGTGAGCAAAAACAAAGTGCTGTACAAAAAATTAAACCGGGAGCTGACGGATCTTTTACAAAGGGACGAGCTTCCCCGAGAAGCCGAAGAGAAAGTCAATCAGCTGCTGAATGAATTAAGAGAATGGCTTCATTACTATGATTGGCTGAGCCGCTTAATTGAGTTTTTTGAGAGTGAAGAAGTATTTGAATACGTGCCGAAAACAGCTGAAAGCAGCTCCCTGAAGTAAGGGAACTGCTTTTCTACATGATGAGATGAATATTGGAAACATCATATATGAGAACATCGTATACTTCCTCCATGTGACATTGGCCTTACCAAGAGGCTGATTCTTCGCAAACGTTTATAGCCGTTCGGAAACGCCGCGTGCTACAATGAAGTGACTATGTAAATAGGAAGGATGTATCTATATGTTCAAGAAAATTGCAGCAGATGCACTCGGATTATCAGATATCGGAAAAATTATCGAACCTCAGGATTATGACAAAACAGATGCTGATGACTATGTCATGCATGAAGACAACGAAAAAATTTATTTCCTGATTAAAACAAAAGCCGATGAATATTGCTTCACGAATCTGGCGCTGATTCATGTTGACGGCGAACGTGCCACTTCCTCCAAACGAACGCTGAAACGCTATCCTTATTCCCAATATAAAATCTCTGATGTTTTTCTGGAAACCGCCGGGAAAGTCGATTTGGATGTTGAAATCAAGTTCAAGCTGGGCTCTGAACAATTTGACATCGATGTGCATAAAGAGCAAATTGAAAAGCTGAAAGATTTGTATAAAGCCCTTCTCCGTATCTCTGAAACGATCTATGAAAATGACATTTTGATCAATCAGGCTGAACAAAGTCTGGAACGAGCAGTCACCATCCTTCAGCATACCCGCCCTGAGCACGTCAATATTGAAACACAATATAAAGAGCTGACCGAATTCGGATTTACATGGGTCACTTCCGTCCGCTCGCAGTACCATATTAAAGATTTCGGTGACGTATTTGAAAAATATATTAATAACTAGAAAAAAGACACGAGTTCGCATCTGGCAGCTCGTGTCTTTTTTCTGATATATAATCTTGGAGAAAATTTTTGGCTGGATATTGGTTACTTTTCTACTTTTTTCTTTTATAATGACATTATTAGTCTATTTTCCCTATATTACATGTAAAAGGAGTCATCATATGTTTTGTCCTCAATGCGGCCATCAAGCAGATGGCGGAAAGTTTTGCGAGAAATGCGGATCGCCTCTTCCACGCCAAGCCGGCGAAAATCAAGGAGCACAGGCGGGAGCTGAAGCTGCAAAACAAGCAGCAAAGCAGTTCGGTTCATTTGTCCTAGCTGTTCTGAAACGCCCTTATCAGGAGTGCAAAACAACAGGCGGCGAACAGCTGATCAGCGGAATCATTACAATGGTGCTTTTCAGTTTACTAACTCCGCTGATGTTTTATATTCTTTTTTCAGATGGTCCCGGCAGTGCGAGCTTTACAGAAATCTTTTTCAAGCCAACCATTTACTTTGCCCTTTTTATTTTCGGGTTGCATGCATTGATCTTTTTTTCCTTAAAAATCGCGGGAAACCAAGTCTCATTTAAAGATTCATTCTCCAGATTTGGTGCGTTTCTTATTCCGTTTACAGCTATTTTGATTCTTGCACTTCTATTGTTTTTATTACATACAGATCTTTGCTTCACCGTGTTAGCGATTGGTTTAATTGGCGCATTTTTCGCTATTCCCCCTGCGATGCTGAGCAGTTACCAGTATTCGTATAAAGGAAAAGCTGATATCATTTACTCAACCATTGTGATTTATCTCATCACATGCGTTGCGTTTCGGTTCATCATCGAACATTATATTAAAGAGATTTTCCGTTATATCTTTTTTTAAAAAACACCCCCATCGCCTGCTGGTGATGGGGGTTTGTTTTTTATTGAATAGATGTTAAATAGATTCTTCCGTCTTTCACTACGCCGGTGTAGGTCCAGTTGTACGTTCTGCGCTTTGTACTGCCGCCTGATTTTGTAATATCAAATTCTTCATATGTTTTAATTGTGATATTCGAGCCGCTTTGATTAAAGCTTTTTACCTCTACATCAATAAATACTTCAGTCGTCCCCTCGCTGTACAGCTTCTTAACCAATTTCTGCTGATCATTATATAATGAACTTCCTTTTTCCAGATTGCCTTCCATGACCGCAAATTCATTTAAATTCACTGCGGTTGATTGATTTGTCAGATAACTAACCATAAATGATGTCACTTGTTCATCCGTGACATCGCCGGTCGATGGGCTTACGCTTGCTTTCTTGCCTTTTGCGTCTGCCCAGGCTGATGTGTACGTCTCTGCATGATCATTTTTTATTTTCTTTATATTTGTCCCGGCAGAATCAAAAGATGATTCTGCATCTTCGAACATCCACTTTTTCTGTTTTTTATCATATGAAAGCAGATATTCATAGCTCGGGCTCTCATCCGACATTTCAGGTTTCGTATAGTCATTATAATTAGCCGACTGGTGAAGTTCTTTTCCTTTTACTGACGCCTGCCATGTACCGTCATTTTTCTGGGATAGAGCAAATGTATCCAAATCAAAGTCTGTTTCCAGATATTTATCTTTTAAGTAAGAATCCGTGTTTTTCATCGAATCCACGTTATCTTTTGCTTCGGCTTTCCAACTGGCACTTGCCTCTGTCATCTGAGCTGTATTTCCATCAGAAAGCGCCTTGGAATATTGCTTTGTCGTTTTGACAATCGTATTCATGATTGTTTCTTGTGTGTCTTGGTCAGGAATTAACGTTAACTCCATTTCTTTGCTATCAATCGGCACACCCGCTGTTTTTGTTTTTCCCCACGGAAACTCCGCTTCAACCGCAGCTGTCATTGATCCGTCTGTCAGAAGCGGGCCGTATGTGACAGATTTGAACGGATCCTTATGGATGGATTTACCGTTAATCAGCAAATCTCCCTTTCCATCCTTCATGTCGTCCGCTAAGCTGAATGTTACATTATCTGCTTCCAATGAGAGATCAACACGAAAGCTGTTGTCACCAACCGCCTGAATGTCTTCCTTTTTCACAAGATCCACTACATCGTTTTTCAGTTTGGCTGAGACTGTATATTCGCCGG
Source organism: Bacillus sp. 2CMS4F (assembly GCF_023161785.1). Classification (NCBI taxonomy): domain Bacteria; kingdom Bacillati; phylum Bacillota; class Bacilli; order Caryophanales; family Bacillaceae; genus Bacillus; species Bacillus sp. 2CMS4F. Next base: position 14,659 of record NZ_JALNTO010000015.1, on the reverse strand, counting down.
GAATGTACGGTCCGAGGGTTTGTGCTTGATCTGCTTTCTCTACAGATCCGGCTTCCTCTTTATTCACATAGAGATTCGTATGTTTATAATTGCTGGTTACTTCAAAATAAACAGGTGCTATCTTTAAATCATAATGGTCAAATACTAGCAAGCTTTTCCCGTCTTTCTCCGCGTATACAATATCCTTTTGGACTGTTTCAGCACGCAGCGATGAAAAAAGCTCATCTTTTTTGTCAGGATGATCCTTTAAATATGTAAGAAACGGCTTTACGTTTTGTTTAGTAAGCTTGAGCTTGTCATTTGCCGATGTTAGCAGCGAAGCGATTTGGTCTTTATCCTCATCATTTACAGCCTGCTCAAATTTGTCGACTAACCTGTCCTTAGAAGTAAGGTACGCTCCGGTTTTATATGCAGCGAATAATATGACGCACGCTGCGGCAATGCTGCTCCATAACATGATGGTTTTCTTAGGGATTGGTTTCCGCGGAGCCTGCCTCGTTTCAGCAGTGCTTGCTGTTTCTTTATTCGCCTGTCTGCTGCTCCCTCCGATCCGGGTGCCGCATTCTTTACAAAACTTGGCCCCTTCATTATTTTTTTGACCGCATTCCTTACAAAACATGTGACTTTCCTCCTGTTTTTTATCCACTATTTTGTACATATTTCCTATGTTACATATTTTATAATAGAATGGTATGAAATTGGAGGAAATCATGAAAATATCTCTATAAACATATGAAAAGGTGGAATGACCATGCAACATCTCACCATTCAAAAAGCAATAAACTATGATCAAGCGCTGTATGACCTTCTGCTGCTCGCCGATCCGTCAAAAGAAATCGTTGATGAATACATTGCCAGAGGGGAATGCTACACAGCTTATATATCGGGCGAATTAGCCGGTGTATACGTGATCATCACAACTAGACCGCAAACTGTAGAAATCGTTAACATAGCGGTAAAAGAAACAATGCAAAAACAGGGCATTGGCAAGCTTCTTATCCGCGACGCCATCGAAAAAGCAAAACATATGAGAGCAAGGGTGATTGAGATTGGCACTGGAAATTCCAGCATCCATCAGCTGTCTCTTTACCAAAAATGCGGATTCCGTATGCAGGCGATCGACCATGATTTTTTTATCAGACACTACGATGAGGACATCTTTGAAAACGGCATTCAATGCCGGGATATGGTGAGGCTTTATTTGGATCTCTAAAAAGCATAAAAAAAGCCGCCGAGACATATCTCGGCGGTCTTTTTATTACTTATTCAAGTTGTAGAAAGAGTTAATACCGTGGTATTGAGCAGTTTCAGCCAACTGATCTTCGATGCGAAGAAGCTGGTTGTATTTCGCAACACGGTCCGTACGTGACGGAGCACCTGTTTTGATTTGTCCTGCGTTTGTTGCAACAGCGATGTCAGCGATTGTGCTGTCTTCAGTTTCACCAGAACGGTGAGAGATAACAGCAGTGTAGCCTGCGCGTTTCGCCATTTCGATCGCATCGAATGTTTCAGTCAATGTACCGATTTGGTTTACTTTGATCAGGATAGAGTTGCCTACGCCGTTTTTGATACCTTCAGCAAGTTTTTTCGTGTTTGTAACGAAGAGGTCATCACCAACAAGCTGAACTTTTTTGCCAAGACGCTCAGTAAGAAGCTTGTGGCCTTCCCAGTCGTTTTCGTCAAGTCCGTCTTCGATAGAGATGATTGGGTATTTAGAAACCATTTCTTCGTACCAGTCAACCATTTCAGCAGATGTTTTCACAACGCCTTCGCCAGACAGATGGTATTTGCCGTCTTCTTTGTTGTAGAACTCAGAAGATGCAGCATCCATTGCAAGTTTTACTTCTTCGCCAGGTTTGAAGCCGGCTTTTTCGATTGCTTCAACGATTGTTTGAAGCGCTTCTTCGTTAGAACCAAGGTTTGGAGCGAATCCGCCTTCATCACCTACAGCTGTGTTCATTCCTTTAGCAGAAAGAACTGATTTCAGGCTGTGGAAGATTTGAGCGCCCATGCGAAGTGCTTCACGGAAGTTAGGAGCACCTACTGGCATGATCATGAATTCTTGAATATCTACGTTGTTGTCAGCATGCTCTCCGCCGTTGACGATGTTCATCATCGGTACAGGAAGCGTTTTTGAGTTGAATCCTCCAAGGTATTGGTAAAGAGGAATCTGTAAGAAATCAGCAGCAGCACGTGCACAAGCCATAGATACGCCAAGGATTGCGTTCGCACCAAGTTTGCCTTTGTTTTCAGTACCGTCAAGCTCGATTAAAAGCTGGTCGATTGCATTTTGTTCAGTTACATCAAAGCCAAGAAGCTCTGGAGAAATGATTTCGTTTACGTTGTTAACAGCTGTTAACACGCCTTTTCCAAGGTAACGGTCTTTGTCGCCGTCACGAAGCTCAACTGCTTCGTATTCACCTGTAGAAGCTCCGCTTGGCACTAATGCGCGGCCGAATGCTCCTGTTTCTGTATATACTTCAACTTCAACTGTTGGGTTGCCGCGGGAGTCTAATACTTCGCGTGCATAAACATCAACAATGTATGGCATGAGTTTGTCTCTCCTTTGATTTTCAGCTTATTTTTGAATTAAAGATGTTCCAGTCATTTCTTTCGGTTTTTCAACACCGAGAAGGTCTAATAACGTTGGTGCAAGGTCGCCTAGGATTCCGCCTTCACGCAGCGTGATGCCTTCTTTCGTAACAATTACAGGGACTGGATTTGTCGTATGTGCAGTGTGCGGTTCGCCTGATTCTGTGATCAGAATATCAGCATTACCGTGATCAGCGGTAATGATAGCGTGTCCGCCTTTAGCGAGAATCGCGTCAACGACTTCGCCTAAGCATTCGTCCACTGCTTCAATCGCTTTAATTGTAGGTTCAACCATTCCGGAGTGGCCGACCATGTCTGGGTTTGCGAAGTTAAGGATAATCGCATCATGCTTGTCAGCTTCGATTTCTTTGACAAGCGCGTCCTTCACTTCATACGCACTCATTTCAGGCTTCAAGTCGTATGTTGCGACTTTCGGCGAGTTGATAAGAATACGCTCTTCACCCGGGAATTCAGCTTCACGGCCCCCGCTCATAAAGAACGTGACGTGCGGATACTTTTCAGTTTCTGCAATTCGAAGCTGTTTTAATCCTTGCTGAGATAATACTTCTCCGACTGTATTATCAAGATTTATCGGTTTAAACGCCACATAGCCGTCAACTGTTTCACTGAAGTGAGTCAGGCAGACGAAATGCAGGTTTTTCGGATAATTCTCGCCGCGGTCGAAATCGCGGAAGTCTTTGTTCGTGAACGTGTTGGAAATCTGGATGGCGCGGTCCGGTCTGAAATTATAGAAAATCACAGAATCGCCGTCTTCGATTTTCGCAACAGGCTCACCGTTCTCTTTCGTGATGACAGATGGAATAACGAATTCATCGTGGATTCCATTCGCATATGAATCATCAACAACATCCAGTGCGCTGCGGTATGTCGGGCCTTCGCCGTATGCCATTGCACGGTACGCTTTTTCTACACGGTCCCAGCGTTTGTCGCGGTCCATTGAGTAGTAGCGCCCGGAAATGCTGGCGATTTCTCCGACACCGATTTCCTCGATTTGTTCGTTTAGCTGGTTGATGTACGTTTTCGCTGTTTGCGGACCTACATCACGGCCGTCAAGGAAGCCATGGATATATACCTTTGTCAGCCCTTCTTTTTTCGCAAGCTTTAACAGCGCGAATAAATGATTGATATGGCTGTGCACGCCGCCGTCTGATAATAGACCGAACAGATGCAGGGCTTTGTTGTTTTCTTTCGCGTTGCTGATCGCGTCAAGGAATGTTTGATTGCGTTCGAACTCTCCCTCGCGAATGGCAACATTTACGCGTGTTAAGCTTTGGTACACAATACGGCCCGCACCGATATTTAAGTGGCCTACTTCGGAGTTCCCCATCTGTCCGTCAGGAAGACCTACAGCCTCGCCTGAAGCAGTCAGTGTCTGATGAGGATACTGATTCCAATAGCGGTCAAAATTCGGTTTTTTCGCCAAAGCGACTGCGTTCCCTACTGTTTCGTTTCGTAATCCGAACCCATCAAGAATGATGAGTGCAGCTGGTTTTTTACTCATATTGACCTTCCTCCAATAATTGAACGAATGACTGTGGCTCAAGGCTCGCGCCGCCGACCAAAGCACCGTCAATATCGGACTCTGCCATATATTCTTTAATGTTTGCAGGCTTTACGCTTCCGCCATATTGAATGCGAAGCTTGTCTGCCGCTTCTTGGCCGAAGCTTTCAGCGACGGTTTTACGGATATGTGCACACACGTCGTTCGCATCTTTAGATGTAGAAGATTTGCCTGTTCCGATTGCCCAGATTGGCTCATAAGCAATAACAGAAGCTGCAACTTGTTCTTCAGAAAGACCAGCAAGGCCTTTTTTCACTTGGTCAGCTACAAGATCATTTGTTTTGCCGGCTTCGCGCTCTTCAAGCGTTTCACCAACACAGATGATCGGCACAATGCCGTGTTTGAAAGCAGCATGTGCTTTTTTGTTAACTGTTTCATCAGTTTCAGCGAACATTTCACGGCGCTCAGAGTGGCCGATGACGCAGTAGTCAACGCCAAGGTCTTTTAGAGCAACCGGGCTGATTTCGCCTGTGAACGCGCCGCTTTCTTCGAAGTGCATGTTTTGGGCGCCGACTTTAAGGTCAGTGCCTTTAACAGCAGAAGTCAGCTTTTCTAGGAAAAGCGCTGGCGCGCAAACAACAGCTTCCGCTTTGTCTGCTGCTGGAATGGAAGATTTCACTTCTTCAACGAAGCTGACAGCCTCGCCGAGTGTTTTGTTCATTTTCCAGTTACCGGCTATAATTGGTTTTCTCATCTGTTCCACTTCCTTATAGCAGTTTTAAAATTATTTATCGTTCAGTGCAGCTACCCCTGGAAGCTCTTTGCCTTCCATGAACTCAAGGGATGCGCCGCCTCCTGTTGAGATGTGGCTCATTTTGTCAGCTAGGCCGAATTTTTCAACCGCTGCTGCAGAGTCTCCTCCGCCGATGACAGAGTATGTATCTTTTGCCTCTGCCAATGCTTCCGCAACCGCTTTTGTTCCTTGAGCGAACAAGTCGATTTCGAATACGCCCATCGGTCCGTTCCACACGACCAGTTTGCTGTTTTTGATTACATCAGCATACGTTTCGCGTGTTTTTGTACCAATGTCAATCGCTTCTAAATCACTAGGGATTTCAGAGATCGGCACAATTTTTACGTTTGCATCGTTAGAGAAATCATCTGCAACGAGCACATCTTCAGGCATGTAGAAGTTAACGCCTTTTTCTTTCGCGCGATCCATAAATGTTTTCGCAAGTTCGATTTTATCTTCTTCAAGCAGAGATTTACCAACCTCATAACCAAGCGCTTTAACGAATGTGTAAGCAAGACCGCCGCCGATGATCAGGTTGTCTACTTTATCAAGAAGACTTTCGATGACGCCGATTTTATCTTTTACTTTCGCTCCGCCGATAATGGCAGTGAACGGACGATCAGGGTTGGAAATTGCTTTTCCGAGTACGTCAAGCTCTTTTTCCATTAAGAAACCTGCAACCGCTGGCAGATGCTCGGCAATTCCAGCTGTAGATGCATGAGCACGGTGGGCAGCACCGAATGCGTCATTCACATATACATCTGCAAGCTCAGCAAATGCTTTTGCAAGCTCAGGATCATTTTTCTCTTCGCCAGGGTAGAAACGTACGTTTTCCAATACAAGAACGTCTCCGTCCTTCATGTCGGAAATTTGTGATTTTACAGCATCACCGTATGCTTCATCCGCTTTTTTCACTTCTTTGCCAAGCAGTTCGCCGAGGCGTGCAGCAACAGGAGTTAAACGAAGCTCCTCAACGACTTCGCCTTTCGGGCGGCCTAAGTGGCTCGCAAGAAGGACTTTCGCGCCTTGGTCTGCAAGGTGTTTGATTGTCGGAAGTGCAGCACGGATACGTGTATCGTCTGTTACTTCCCCGTCTTTCATTGGAACGTTAAAGTCAACGCGGCAGAATACAACTTTGCCTTTTACGTCGATGTCTTTGAGAGTTTTCTTATTCATGCTTTAGGAGATCCTCCTTCAAAATGGTTTGCATGCAGCACGAAAAACGTGAAACCGTCTGATCAAGCGATTACTCCGCGAGGGCAGATCGCATACTTTTCGGCACAGGGCAGATCGTCTGAAGCCAGGGCAGTGGCCGCAGGCGAAGGCGCCGGAAAGCTGCAAAACGCAGATGCTTCTCTTTCACAGAACGTTTTCTGAAAGCCGGTCTTCATGGAAAAAGGGAAAGGGAGTCCGTCCCCTTCCCTTGTCCGCTTTCATTATAGCGCTTCTATTCAAAAGAACCAAGTAAGGTCCTTTTTTCAGCTATGAATTAAAGACCTTTTTTAGCGATGTAAGCTGCAAGGTCAACAACGCGGTTAGAGTAGCCGCTTTCGTTATCGTACCAAGAGATTACTTTTACCATGCTGCCTTCCATAACCATTGTAGAAAGAGCATCGATTGTAGAAGAATTTTTGTTTCCATTGTAGTCGCCAGAAACTAATGGCTCTTCGCTGTAGCCAAGGATTCCTTTAAGATCTCCTTCAGCTGCTTCTTTAAGAGCTGCATTTACATCTTCAGCTGTTACTTCTTGGTTCAGTTCAGCAACCAAGTCAACTAAAGAAACGTTTGGAGTTGGAACACGCATTGCTCCGCCGTTCAGTTTGCCTTTTAGTTCAGGAAGAACTAGAGAAACTGCTTTAGCAGCACCAGTTGAAGTTGGGATGATGTTTTCAGCTGCTGCACGCGCACGACGGTAGTCTTTGTGCGGAAGATCAAGAATTTGCTGATCGTTTGTGTAAGAGTGAACTGTTGTCATCATACCGCGTTTGATGCCGAATTTGTCGTTAAGTACTTTTGCAAACGGCGCAAGGCAGTTTGTTGTGCAAGATGCGTTAGAGATAACGTCGTGGTTAGCCGCATCGTATTTATCTTCGTTAACACCCATAACGATTGTGATATCTTCTTCGTTAGCAGGAGCAGAGATGATTACTTTTTTCGCGCCAGCTTCTAAGTGTTTCGCAGCGTCTGCGCGTTTTGTGAAGAAACCAGTAGATTCAACTACGATTTCAACGCCTTGTTTACCCCAGCTAAGTTTAGCAGGATCGCGTTCTGCAGATACTTCAATTGTTTTACCGTTAACAACAAGGTTGTTACCGTCAACTGAAACCTCAGCGTCTAATTTTCCGTGTACAGAATCATATTGTAAAAGGTGAGCGAGCATGTTAGCATCTGTTAAATCGTTAACCGCTACTACCTCAACTTCAGGATTGTTTAATGCTGCGCGGAATACGTTACGTCCAATACGACCAAAACCGTTAATACCGACTTTTACTGCCATGATTGTTTCCTCCTTTAAATAAGTGAGAGATATTTATATTGAGGGATTATTCATCCCTTAATAACTTCTTTGCGGCTCCTTCGTCAGTGACGAGAACCGTGTTGCGCGGCTTTTTAAAGTAAGCCTCGATCGCCTCGGCTTTTGATGATCCGCCCGCTACCGCTATAATATCGGGAATGTCGTCTATGTCATCCAGCTGCATTCCGACAGAATGCACTTTGTGGACCACTTCGCCGTCCGCGTTAAAATAGTAGCCGAACGCTTCTGTCACTGCGTTGTTATCATCTATTTTCTTTAAGTCTTCTAAAGGTGTGTTTCTCCGCTCAGCCATAGTTTTAGCTTCGCCGATTCCGTGAACCAGCATACTCGCTGATTTAATCGTGTTCAGCACCTCTTTGACAGAAGGTTCTTCAATAATAGATGAATAGGCGCCTTGTGACAGCTGACCCGGAACAAACAAAAGCCGGTAAGTGCCTGAAGCCTTTTCCGCCATATGCGCGCATATGGTGTTCGCCTGGTTTTTTACGTCTTCGCCTAAACCGCCTCTTGCAGGCACAAACAAAAGCTCGCGGTTTTTAGAATCCGGCGTCATCATCTCGGCGACAGCTTCAATTGTCGTACCGCCGGTCACAGCGACGATATTTTTGCCTGAAAATCTTTTTTTCATACATGCGACAGCCGCTCTTCCCATTTCTTTTTTGACCCATGGGGATTGATCGCTGTCTCCGGATACAATAATGACGTCATTTAGATTTAAACGTTCTTTTAATGTCTTTTCCAAAAGCGTCAAACCTAAAACATCTTTCATCGTATCTTCTAAAACGGAAAGCAGTTCATAACCTTCTTCTGTCAGCGTCATGCCGTTTGTTTTAATATCGACCAGATTCTGTTCCTTCAAAAACTGAACCTCGCCTCTCAGCACACGCTCGCTGATTCCGAGACTGGCAGACAGGCTTCTGCGGCCGATGGGTTCTGTCAGCCTGATATACTGCAAGATTTCGAACCTCTTTTGCATGACGAGCAGAAGATCAGGCAATAATTTTTTTTGAGCTTGTATTAACTGGTTCATGACTCAAACGTTCCTTCCTTTTTTTGCTGGACACCAAACGTCCCGCTATGACAAAAAACGTCCCATCATAGCCAAAAAAAATTATTTCTGCTTTCTTTAATTATTTTAACAGGGTGGAAATGTTTATTCAACTGTTAAGAGCCAATTCATCGACAATATTCGCGCAGTTTTCATGCAGCTGGCGTTTCTTATTTTTATTTTTTCCTTTATATCTCTATCTTATACAGCAAACCGTTAATGGTGCGCACAAAATAAAAGAGCCCTCTCAATCGAAAGGGCTACATATTTTAAAGCGTTTTCATTTTATCCAGAGCTTTTCAATCTCTTCGAGCGATTTATTCTTCGTTTCCGGACAGATTGTGACGACAAACAGGAAGCAGAGAATGTTAATGACGGCAAAGATCCAGAACGTGTAGGCCAGTCCGAACGAGCTGATCATCATCGGCACAAACTGCCCGATCGCCCAGTTTGCACCCCATAAAAAGATGGTGGCGATCCCTGCGGCTCTCGCCCGCAGATGGTTCGGGAAAATTTCAGAAATCATAATCCATGTGATCGGCCCGACCGATACACAGAACGCGGCGACAAACCCTAATATAAAGAAGATCAGCATAAATCCGCTTGTTAGCTGAAAATAAAACGAAGTCCCGATTAAGATCATAAAAATAGCCATGAAAGCAGAACCGATGGACATCAGTTTTTTGCGCCCGACTTTATCAATCAATAAAACTGCGATGACGGTAAAAATGACTTCCACGACACCGACAATACAGGTTGTCACAAATCCGGCATTTTGTCCGAATCCCATCATTTTAAAGATTTCCGGTCCGTAGTAAGTGATGGCGTTCATGCCGATCACTTGATTAAAGAGCGCCAGCAGGATTCCAATGATAAGCGCTTTTCTGAGGCCTGGTTTGAAGAGCTGTGATAGTGACCCCATTTGTTCTATTTTTAAAGAGTTTTCAATGTTCTTCAATTCTTCTTTTGCGACAGTTTCTCCATTAATGCGTGTCAGAATCGATAACGCTTCTTTTGTTCTGCCTGCTTTCGCCAGCCATCTTGGACTTTCCGGCACGACCAGCAGGACTAGGAAAAAGATAACGGATGGCACCATTCCGTAAGCGAGCATCCATCTCCAGCCGGTTTGCACGCCCCATTCATATGTTCCGGAACGCTGGACAGCGAGATTAATAAAGTACGTTGCGGAAATACCCAGTATCGTAAAGAGCTGATATAAGGAAGATAAACTTCCGCGTATGGCGGGCGGCGCCGCTTCCGTAATATAAGTCACGGATAATGACGAACCCATTCCGATCCCTAAACCTCCGATAATCCTCGCAATGATTAAGGTCGACACGTCTTGTGAAACAGCAGAAACAACTGCTGATACCGCAAATAACAGGGCCGCTGTCATTAAGATTTTTCTGCGTCCGAACCTGTCGCTTAAAAACCCGGATACCCCGACTCCCGCAACTCCTCCAATCATAATGCTTGAAATCACCAGCCCCTCCATGAACGGACTCAGGCTGTATAAATCCTTTAGAAAACCAATAGCACCGGAAATAACTGCAGTGTCATAGCCGTACAATAAACCGCCAAGTCCCGCCGCGCATGATATCAAAATCACAAATCCCATTGAATGGCTTCTTGTTACAGGAGCATTTGGTTCTAATTGAGTTGGAGTATTCTTCATTTCTCTGCCCTCCCGAAAGTTGAGTAAAGCGTTTACATTTTTCTTCCTAATTGTACGTACTTATTTAAAAATTTAACGAAAATTATTGTTTATTAGTACGTACAAATATAGAATAATCCCGTTTGCATTTTCTGTCAATGTTTTCTTGTATAGATCACTGTGATATACTGAAATTTGTCCGTATACATTTTGGAGGAATGGATATGTTACCAAAATATGCCCAAGTAAAAGAAGAAATCAGTTCATGGATTAATCAAGGCAAAATTCTGCCCGATCAAAAGATCCCTACCGAAAACGAGTTAATGCAGCAATTTGGCGTCAGCCGGCATACCATTCGTAAAGCCATCGGAGACCTCGTATCGCAAGGCCTGCTTTACAGCGTGCAAGGCGGGGGCACCTTTGTCGCTTCACGCTCTGCTAAATCAGCGCTGCATTCCAATAAAACGATCGGCGTTCTGACGACCTACATATCAGACTATATTTTTCCGAGCATCATTAGGGGAATCGAGTCTTATTTAAGCGAGCAGGGATATTCTATGCTTTTGACAAGCACAAACAACAATCCGGATAATGAACGCAGAGGATTAGAAAACCTGCTGTCACAGCATATTGACGGATTGATTGTAGAACCGACAAAAAGCGCTCTGCAAACGCCGAATATTGGCTACTATCTCAATTTAGAGAAAAACGGCATTCCTTTTGCGATGATTAATGCGTCATACGCCGAGCTTGCCGCACCAAGTTTTACTCTGGATGATGTGAAAGGCGGCGTGATGGCGGCCGAGCACCTGCTCTCTCTCGGCCATACGCACATGATGGGTATTTTTAAAGCTGATGACACGCAGGGTGTCAAACGGATGAACGGATTTATACAGGCGCATCGCGAGCGTGAGTTATTTCCTTCTCCGGATATGATTGTGACGTTTACGACGGAAGAAAAGGAATCAAAGCTGCTGGAGAAAGTAAAAGAGACACTGGAGAAAAACAGCAAAAACATGCCGACTGCTATTCTTTGCTATAATGATGAAATTGCACTGAAGGTTATTGATATGCTTCGAGAAATGGATATCAAGGTGCCTGAGGATATGTCCATCGTTGGGTATGATGATTCCCATTTCGCGCAAATCTCCGAGGTGAAATTAACCTCTGTGAAGCACCCGAAGTCTGTGCTGGGAAAAGCGGCTGCAAAATATGTTATTGACTGTTTGGAGCATAAAAAGCCTAAGCAGGAAGATGTCATTTTTGAGCCTGAGCTGATCATCCGCCAGTCCGCAAGAAAGCTGAATGAATAAAAAAGCAATGTATGGGTTTCCCCTTTACATTGCTTTTTTTTATGGCCTTTATCTGTTTTTCCAAATGTCAGCCACGATTTCAAATGAACGCATTCTGTCAGCGTGTTCAAAGGTTTCTGAGTTGACCATAATTTCATCGGCCTGAGTCGTTTTGACAAAGTCTTCAAGCTTTTCTTTCACTTCTTCAGGACCGCCAATGATGGTTGAACTGAGTTGCTCATGAACCATTGCTTTTTCATATGGGCTCCAGATTTGGTCCATGTCTTCTACTGGCGGCTTCAGCTGGTTCGGCGTGCCGCGGACAAGATCAAGGAATCGCTGGTAATGCGATGTAGCCAGATGCTGCGCTTTCTCGTTTGTGTCTGCGGCGATAATCGTTACGCCGACCATCGCATACGGTTCATCAAGCACTTCTGACGGTGTAAAGGAATTGCGGTACAGCTCCAAAGCGGGAACCGTATTCGCCGGTGAGAAATGGGCAGCGAATGCAAACGGAAGACCCAGCTCACCTGCCAGACGGGCGCTGAAGCCGCTTGAGCCCAGCAGCCAAATCGGCACATCTATGCCCTCTCCCGGAATGGCGCGGACTTGATTGCGCACGTTTCCTGACGGTTTAAAGTAATTGCGCAGTTCCTCTAATTGTTCTGGGAAATCTTCACCGCTGCTGATGTTTCTGCGGAGCGCCCTTGCAGTCAATTGGTCTGTTCCCGGTGCACGTCCGAGCCCCAGATCAATCCGTCCGGGATACAGTGTTTCCAGTGTGCCGAATTGTTCAGCGATGACAAGTGACGAGTGATTCGGAAGCATAATGCCGCCGGAACCGACGCGGATTTTCTTTGTGCCGCCGGCTATATGGCCGATCAGAACCGCGGTGGCAGAGCTTGCGACACCTTCGATATTATGATGCTCTGCAAGCCAATAACGGTGATAGCCCCACTCCTCAGCACGGCGCGCCAAGTCCATGCTGTTTCGGAATGACTCTGCTATCGTTCCCCCTTGAACAACAGGAGATAAATTCAAGACAGAAAGCAAGGTATCTTTGCGTTGGTTGTTAGACATATTGTTCTCCTTTGCAGTTGTGATATAAGTAAACAGCCTTATGCTGTTATGTCTTTATCGAAAGGACTTCTATCACACCATAACACAACTGCGTTTAGGATTAAAAGAATTTGATTCGATGAAATTCGAACAATAAAAAAGACGTTTCTTCATTTTGATTTTTACGCAAACAGTTCCTGTGCCATATCAATGAAAAGCTTAGCCGCCAAAGAAGCCTCATGTAATGAAGGAACGGCAAGCTGCACATCCCGATACACCTGCGGATCGAGATCCCGCGTCACCACATGCTCCGGCAGCGGCATTCCCGACATGGACATTTCTGATAAAATCGCCAGCCCCAAGCCTTCTTTGATCATGCTGATCGAGGTGTTAATGTTATAGACAGTGAAAGCAGTGTGCAGCGTTGAACCAGCTTGCTTGAACTTATCGATAAAAGGTGATTCATAGCCGCCGTCGCAGACAACTATCGGCTCACAATCGAGATCTTTCAGCGTGATGGCCGGGCGATTGCACAGCGGGTGGTCATCACGCAGCACGACGACCATTTTGTCTTTTTTCAGCCGAATGTACTCCATCTCGTCTGCCGGATACAGAAGAATGCCGGCATCGATCATCCGCGTGTGAAGCCACTCCTTGACTTCATCTACGGTTCCTTCATGCAAAACAAGCTCCAATTTCGGATACCTTTGTTTAAACTCGCTGATCAGCTTCGGCATAAAATAAGCGGAAGCGGTTGGAAATGTGCCGATATGAATCGTTCCCAGCTCAAGCCCTTTTTCTGCCGCTGCGACCTGCTCAACTTTTTCGATTCCTTTTAACACTTCTCTGATATGGACTAAGATCTTTTTTCCCGTGTCTGTCAGCATCAGGCCGTTTCTGCGGTCACGGATGATTAATTTCACATCAAGCTCGGCTTCAATCGCGGAAATGGCATGGCTGACAGCCGGCTGTGTCATGTTCAGCGCCTGTCCCGCTTTTGTAAAACTCCCCGTTTCAGCTACTTTGACGAAAACTCTTAATTGTGTAATAGTCATAACAATTTACTTATGCTCCTCATAAAAAAGATTCATTTTATTTATCTTATGTTCTACCGTATCATATGATGGAAATGTTCTACAAGGAGTGATCAAAAGTGAAGCAGCTATCAAAAACGCGGACAGCGCTCCTGCTCGCCTTTCTCGTCATCATGTGGGGCGTCAATTGGCCGCTGTCGAAAGCAGCGCTCGCCTATTCGCCGCCATTGTTGTTCGCGGGCATCCGGACGCTGATCGGCGGGCTTTTATTAGTGATTGTCGCATTGCCGCGTATTCATAAACTGCGTTTTAAAGAGACGTGGCCGATTTATCTTGTTTCTGCTCTTTTAAATATTACGTTATTCTACGGCCTGCAAACGATTGGCCTGAATTATCTTCCTGCTGGTCTCTTTTCCGCTATCGTATTCTTTCAGCCGGTGCTGATGGGTGTCTTTTCTTGGATGTGGCTCGGAGAATCCATGTTTGCGATGAAAGTGATCGGGCTTGTGCTCGGTTTTGCCGGGGTTGCAGTCATCAGTGCCGCGGGCTTTGGCGGGCATATTTCTGTCATAGGGGTTCTGCTGGCTCTGGGTTCCGCGCTCAGCTGGGCACTTGGAACAGTATTTATGAAAAGAACAGGCAGCCGCGTCGATTCCATCTGGATGGTCGCCTTGCAGCTGACAATCGGCAGCGTATTTTTGCTCGTATCCGGCTTCTGGACAGAGAGCTTTTCCGCGATCCAATGGACAGTCCCGTTTGTCGTCAGTCTGCTGTTTATCTCAGTGTTTGTCATCGCGCTTGGATGGCTTGTCTTTTTTACCCTTGTCGGTTCTGGAGAAGCAAGCAAGGTTGCTTCCTACACCTTTTTGATTCCGCTCATTTCCATCGTGGCCAGTTCGATTTTCCTGCATGAGCCGTTAACCGTCAGCCTCTTGGCAGGCCTTCTTCTGATTGTCACAAGCATTTGCCTCGTCAATACAAAATCAAAGGCTCAGAAAGCGGCTGCGCTCGGTGTAAATGAGAAGGCTGCACAATAAAAAACTCTTGTCTAAGGGACTGACCCCTGTTTTTGAGACAGGGATCAAAACACCTTTTATACAGCCAATTGCCGATAGCTTATCGGTGATTG
>NZ_JALNTO010000014.1:0-95396 GCF_023161785.1 Bacillus sp. 2CMS4F | reverse complement strand
TTTCTTTTATTTTATTACATGAGAATGGATATTTTAAGAAAAAATAAAGGCTGTCGAGATTTTCTCGACAGCCTGACCATCTGCAAATGCAGATGGTTTTTTCTTTTAGAAAACGGGAATTTGTTTTCGATGCTCCCCATCCCCTTCTTTTAGTATTTTGGCTGTTCCGTTTTTATCAAATGCCACAAGGCTCAAAGACGTATCATGTATGTAAGCAGAATTCCATATGTCATGAATGCTTCTGCCCTTTATGATATTTAACAGCATTAATATAAAGACAGAATGGGTAACCAGAAGAATATTCCCGGAAGAATGGCTGTCTAAAATCGATTGGAGAGCCAGCCTTGCCCGGCTTTCAAGGTCAAAAAATGTTTCACATCCCGGCTGGCGATATGCTTCAGGATGATGAAAATAAGCATGAAAAAGATCAGGTTCGTCTCTTTCAATATCCTCTTGTTTTTTCCCTTCCCACGGTCCCAGCGACATTTCTCTGAATATACGATCTTTCACCAGCGGCAGGCGGCGCGATCCCAATATAGCTTTTGCCGTCTCTTCTGTCCGCTTGCTCGGGCTGATGTAAACCTGATTGAATTTAATATCCTTCAGCCGTTCTCCAAGAGCGCGGGCATTGTACAGTCCAAGTTCTGTTACACCAGAATCCAGCCAGCCCTGCATCCTTTTTTCTACGTTCCAATGTGTCTGTCCATGCCTGGCAATATACAAATGCAGCATATGCTCCCCTCCCTTTTTTCATCTTAGCAAATCCCCCAAATATTTTGTTTATTTTTCATTTTTTTGAGAATGTTTTTTGCACTTCTTTTCGGCTATACTTATATCATTCGATCGACTGGGAGGGTATGGGATGAATCATGAAGCGTTTTTAAAGCGGGCTGTCGAGCTTGCTCGTGAAGGAGTGATTGCTGGAATCGGCGGGCCTTTCGGAGCCGTTATCGTGAAGGACGGAGCCATTATAGCCGAAGGACAGAACAACGTCACTACAAGCAATGATCCGACTGCCCACGCGGAAGTAACTGCTATTCGAAACGCCTGTAAAGCGCTTGGGACATACCAGCTGGATGACTGCATGTTGTATACGAGCTGCGAGCCTTGCCCCATGTGCTTAGGCGCCATCTACTGGGCCCGCCCGAAAGCCGTTTACTATGCTGCTGAGCATACAGATGCTGCTGAAGCCGGTTTTGATGATTCATTCATTTATGAAGAAATCGATAAACCTGCTGAAGAAAGAACGATCCCTTTTTATCACGTGACTCTCGCGGAACATTTATCTCCGTTTCAAGCATGGCGGGATGTTGACCATAAAAAAGAATATTAAAGGATCAGGCATGTGCGGCCTGATCCTTTGTTAATTCACTGAGCAGCTGCTGTGCCTGAGTACACCTCGGGTTTGCTTTCAGCGCTTTTTGCAAATATAAAACTGCTGTCATATGTTGAGGCAATTCAGCGTGACAGACGCCCAGCCAGCAAAGGGATCGGAAATCAGCGGCTCCTTTAACCTGTACGTACTGATGGTTTTCACCTTGCGTTTGCAGACAGGATTCAAATGCTGCAATCGCTTCTCTGACTTTTTTAAGCTGATACTTCATTATCCCTTTGTAGTAGTAAAGGGTGCTGTAATCTGGATAATGCCGCAGTGCTTCATCAATATCCCGCTCAGCTTCTTCATACCGTTCAGAATCAATGAAGAGTTTAAACTTGATATAATATAAAACCGCTGGAGGGATTTGCTTTTTGCTGTTGCATTCATTTATGCACTTCATTGCCAGGCGGATGGCTTTGCTCTGTTCACCGCCTCTGTCGTACTCAGCTGCTTTCTGATAAATGAGAAGCGGGTCGTCATATGACGTCAATAATTCTGTATTCAATATGCTTAAATTACGTTTATGCTTACACTTTGCCTCCTGCTCCAGATAGCCGTAATGGTGAATAACACAAGGGAGAGAGAAAGCGCCGCTTGCCTCCTCACCCACGGGCTTTTCGCAAATTCTTCCCTTAAACGTTATCTTCCGCTGATTCCGTATCAGCCTGATCTGCATTTGTTCAAATGCTTCGTTTTCATCCCATTGCTTTCCCGTGTAGTTTATAACCTTTACGTAACCAAGGGACTGCCTGCAGTCATTCAGCAGTGAACGCAGCAAGCTTCCCGTATCCACGTCTAACTCTTCATCTGCATCCAAAATCAAAATCCACTCACCCTTGGCATGCTGTAAACTGATGTTTCTTGCCTGCGAATAATCCTGTGTCCATTGATGATGATAGACCTGAGCATGAAAACTTCTGCAAATTTCTACGGTTTGATCGTTTGATCCGGTATCAACGACAATGATTTCATCAGCAATATGGTGCACGCTTTCTAAACAGCGGACAATATGACGTTCTTCATTTTTGACAATCATACAAACTGACAGTTTCGGTCTATTCATTCGCTCACCTTTTCTCTAGTCTGAATCCACCTATACTACATGTATTCACACTTCGAAAAGATCATAACCAATCCGTTCATATCAAAAAAAACATCCTGAGAACTCTCAGGATGCTGCAAATTATTTTAATTCCAATTTCACATCAACATTTCCTCTTGTTGCTTTAGAATAAGGACAAAATTCATGAGCAGCCTCGACAAGCTCTTGGGCTTTATCCCGATCCAATCCCTTTGTATTGACGACAAGTGTGACTCCGATTTTAAAGCCGCCGTCACTTTCATCCTTCATGAGGCTGACCTGTCCTTCTATTTCTGAATCAATGTCAATATTTTGTTCTTTGGCCACGTGTTCAAGCGCGCCGCCAAAGCATGCTGCATAACCTGCGGCAAAGAGCTGTTCCGGGTTTGTTCCGGTTTGTCCTTCTTTTTTTGCATTGGGCATGACAATGTCAAAATCGAGTACCCCGTCATCTGATTGAATATGTCCTGCACGTCCGCCGCGAGCGGTGGCTTTTGCTGTAAATAGTGCCATTTGTTTTCAGCCTCCTTATTTGTCTTTAGTTGTTATATTTCCCATACACATCTTTTTAAACATGTTTTGTTTGCCGAGAATAGGAAAAGTGGTGATTTTCAGCTACAATAGTATGTAATGTCAGAAAGAGTTGGTGAACACAGATGCAAAATGGATTTGATCATATGAAATTAGAGAATCAGCTTTGTTTTTTGCTTTATGCGAGTTCGCGGGAAATGACAAAGCAGTACAAGCCGCTGCTTGAAAAGCTGAATGTGACATACCCTCAATATTTGGCTTTGCTTTTATTGTGGGAACATGAAACACTTTCCGTCAAAAAAATGGGCGAGCTTCTGTATTTGGATTCCGGAACGCTGACACCGATGCTGAAACGGATGGAGCAGCAGGAATTGATTATAAGAAAAAGATCTGAAGAGGATGAGCGGTCGGTGATGATCAGCCTGACAGAGAACGGAAAGCTATTAAAAGAAAAAGCGGCTGATATTCCGGGAACAATTCTGGCACTCTCAGGCCAGTCCGGCGAGGAATTGAAACACTTAAAATCGGCTCTATATACATTGCTTGAAACGCTGCACCATAAAAAATGAGGATGCCCTATGTGAGGCATCCTCATTTTTTATTCAGCGACTTCCAATGTGACATCGATATTTCCGGAGGTTGCTTTTGAATAAGGGCAGACACCGTGCGCTTTTTGGACGAGTGTTTTCAATTCTGGCGCACTGACTCCTGATCCTTTCACCTGCAACGTCACACCCAGTTTAAAGCCCTGATCTGCTTCATCTTTTAAAAGGCTCACATGGGCTGTAACCTCAGTTTCAATTTTCAGCCGTTCTTTTCTTGCCACCAGCTGAAGCGCGCTGTCAAAACATGCTGCATAGCCTGCCGCAAACAGCTGCTCCGGATTTGTCGCTTTTTCCAGCTGTTTCGCTCTTGGAGTACCCGGCATTGCGACATCCATCTCAAGAACGCGGTCTGAGGAAATAATTTTACCTTCTCTTCCTCCTATCGCTGAAACGGATGCTGTAAATAATGGCTGACTCATATTGTATTCCTCCTCTTTTGTTTTACACAATTAAATTGTACACAATTAAATTTAACGTGTCAATTTTTTATTCATAAAAAAAGCTTACCTCCTTGAGAGATAAGCCTTTTAGAGAATACATCGTGCTATTCGCGAATTTGTCCTGTTCCTTTAATGATATATTTTGTAGAAGTTAATGCAGGAAGCCCCATCGGTCCTCTTGCATGAAGCTTTTGTGTACTGATGCCGATTTCTGCTCCGTAGCCAAATTCAAAGCCATCGGTAAAACGGGTCGACGCGTTATGATAGACCGCGGCGGCGTCTACAGCCGTTTGAAAGTAAGCCGCATGCTGATCGTTTTCAGTTAAAATGGCTTCAGAATGATTAGTGCCGTATTTCTGGATATGCTGCACAGCTTCCTGTACACTTTCAACTGTCTTTACACTGATGACAGGCCCTAAGTATTCCGTTCCCCAATCTTCTTCTGACGCCTGTTTGCTTGAAGAATGAAGCCCGCATACGAATTCATCGCCGCGGATTTCGACTCCTGTTTTTTCCAGCTGCGTCAGCAATTCTATTCCGTGCTGCTCTGCCCACGCTTTGTGGATCAGCAGTGATTCAATCGCGTTGCACACGGAAGGGCGCTGCGTTTTGGCGTTTATGACAATCTTTTCAGCCATTTGCTGATTTGCCGTTTCATCTATGAAAATATGACAGTTGCCGGCTCCGGTTTCTAATACCGGGACTGTTGATTCTCTTACAACGAGATCGATCAGTTTTTTTCCTCCGCGCGGAATCAATACATCCAATCCGTCATTTAACGTAAAGAGTTCTTTTGCTGTCTCTCTGCTCGTATCCTCAATCAGCTGCACAGCGTTGATTGGAAGCGCTGATTGCTCAAGCGCTCTGTGAATAACACTGACGAGTGCTTTGTTGCTGTGAATGGCCGAGGAGCTCCCCCGCAGGACAACCGCATTTCCTGTTTTCAGGCAGAGGGTAGCCGCATCAACTGTGACGTTTGGCCTCGCCTCGTAAATCATTCCGGCAACACCGAGCGGCACACGGATTTTTTCAATAAACAGGCCGTTCTCTTTTTCAATTGTTTCAAGAGATTCGCCGACTGGGTCAGCCAGATCAATCAATAGCTCTACCGCGTCCGCGATGTCGCGTATGCGTTTCTCATCCAGCGTGAGACGGTCAATGACATCGGGTGTTAACCCATTTGCTTTTCCGTTCTCAATGTCTTTTGCATTTTCCGATAAGAGAAAATCCAATTCTTTACGGAGTCCATTTGCAATGAGACTGAGCGCCTCATTTTTTTCAGCCGTTGTTTTCATCATCATTTCAGCTGCTGCTTCTTTCGCCAGCTTCGCTTTTACAGAAACTTCACTCATTTTTCCGCCCCCTAGTCTTTTAAGTTGACCCAGTCATTCCTGTGAATGACCTCAAACGTTTTGTCAAAATCAAGCTCATTGCTTCGTTTGCCTTTTGCCTCCATAATCTCCTCAGATGAGTAATGGGTCTGGCCTTTGCCGATCACACCGCCCGGTCCCCGGACTTCCACGACAGCCCCTTTTGGAAAGCTCCCGTTCACGCCCACTACGCCAGCCGGTAAAAGACTGCTTCCGTTATGAACCATCGCCTCTTCGGCACCCGCGTCAATGACGATTTCCCCTGATATCGGCGAGTGGAATTGAATCCATTGTCTCGTATTGTTGACTGAGGATAGCTCCTTGTCGCCGATATAAGTCCCATCTCCCCTGCCGTTTAAAATATCCGCCAGCTTTTGTTCGCCGCTGCCTGTTCCGATGAACACTTTGACCCCAAGAGACAGTGCGGTTTGTGCAGCTAACAGCTTTGATTTCATACCGCCCGTGCCGACCTTTGATCCGGCTGAACCCGCGTAACCCAGCAATTCAGGGGTGATCTCCGGCAAATAATCAAATCGTTTCGCATCAGGATTTTCATTTGGATTGGCATCATACAGCCCGTTAATGTCAGTCAGGATCATGAGCTGGTCTGCATGAATTAATCCGCTGACCAAAGCAGAGAGCATATCATTGTCGCCAAAAGTCAATTCTTCAACAGACGTAGAATCATTTTCATTAATAACCGGGATAACACCGCGCTCCAGCAATTCCATAATCGTTGCATACGCGTTTCGATACCGCTCTCTCTTCGAAAAATCATTTCTCGTCAAAAGGATTTGTCCCGGGGTAAGTGAGTATTGTTTAAATTGATTCATGTATTGCTGCATTAACAGTGTTTGTCCGACCGCGGCTGCCGCCTGCTTTCCCTTGAGGGTAACAGGACGGGACGGATAACCGAGACTGGAAAACCCCGCCGCTACTGCTCCCGAGGTAATCAAAATCATTTCATGCCCCGCTTTTTTCAAAAGAGAAATTGCCTGAACGTGTTCTCTGATTTTTACCTCATCAATGCTTCCTTTGCTATTTGTAAGCGAACTGCTTCCTATCTTCACTACTATTCTTTGTTTTTTCATTTATTCTCCTCCGCGGCTCTTCGCCAGCCAACTTACAATAAAAAAACCCATTTCATCCTCATTAATAAGGACGAAATGGGTTTCCGTGGTACCACCTTGTTTGAACGCACTTCAGCACGTTCCGCTTCCCTGTAACGCCAGGTTATGCGCCTAGGTTTTCCCCCTAAGACTCCAAGGCAGGTTCGGCAGGTTTCATGCGGCAAAATGTTTCAGCCACTCATTTTGCTCTCTGTCACAGAAAGGTCTGCTTACTAATCCTCTTCAACGCTCAATGATTTTTTTATATTATGCAAAGAAAAAAGCCTCTTGTCAAGGTTTTTTCCACATCAAAAAAGCCCGCATTGCGCGGGCATCTGGCAGTCTAGTTAAAGACAATGGTTTTATTTTCGTGAACGATGACGCGGTCTTCCAGGTGCCATTTCACAGCGCGGGCAAGAACGCTGCGTTCAATCGTTCTGCCGATATTTTTCAGCGCGTCGGCATTGTCGCGGTGGTCAACACGCTCAATGTCCTGTTCAATGATCGGCCCTTCATCAAGGTCATTTGTGACATAGTGAGAAGTTGCGCCAATCAATTTGACCCCCCGCTCATAAGCCCGTTTATACGGATTGGCACCGATAAAAGCAGGCAGGAAGGAATGGTGGATATTGATGATTCGATTCGGATGAGCCGACACAAAATCAGGCGTTAAGATCTGCATGTAGCGAGCAAGAACGATCACATCAATATCATATTGCTCCAGCAGTTCAAGCTGCTGTTTCTCAACTTCCGCTCTGATATCTTTGTTCGCTTTTAAATAGTGGAATGGAATGTTCAGCGGTTCAACTAGGTCTCTCGCATCTTCATGGTTGCTGATGACAACCGCGATTTCCGCCATGAGATTGCCTGTTTGCCATTCCCAAATGAGCTCATGCAGACAGTGAAGCTCCTTTGATACAAAAATAGCGACACGCTTCAGCTCGCTGGCCATCGTTAAGCTCCACGTCATGTCGAATGTATCCGCAATAGACGAAAACGCGTCCTGGAGTTTTTCTTTTTTCTCCTGAATGCCCTCACAGTCGAAGTCAATTCTCAGGAAAAAACGCCCGCCTTCAGGATCTGTCGTATATTGATTGGATTCAATAATATTGGCGCCATGTTCTAATAAAAACGCAGAAACCGCAGCAACAATACCCGGCTGATCAGGACAGCTGACCAAGAGGCGCCCTTTATCTTCATTTCCGTCACGGTATTCATTTAACCGCTGGGTCATATATGATTTCATGAATAATCCCTCTTATCTTTGTAAGTCTAAACTAATTATCCATTATACTGAAGATTTGATAAAAATCAATTTATGACAGAATTTTTAAACCGACGGCGGAGCACAAGATTAGAGCGATAAAGAAGATCCGTTTGGCGTCTTTCGGCTCATTGTAAAAGAGAATGCCGATAAGCGCCCCGCCCGCGGTGCCGATTCCTGTCCAAACGGCGTAAGCGGTGCCCATCGGAATGGTTTCCATAGCAAATGATAATAAGGAAAATGAGGCGGCAAAACCGATAATGATCAGCACCACCCATTTCGCGCTTTTTTCTTTCGCAAATTGATTCATAAGTGCGACGCCTGCCATTTCCAAAAATCCCGCGCCTAATAAACTGATCCAATGAAGCATTATGCCTCGCCTCCTTTTTCATCAGCCTCATCCTGTGTCACAAGCTTCAATCCGATCACACCGATTAAGAGCACGCCGATTAACAAAAGCTTCGGCAAACCGACCGGTTCGTGAAACAGAAACATTTCACACATCACCGTTCCTGCCGTGCCAAGGCCTGTAAAGACGGCGTATACGGTACCGACCGGCAGGCTGGCTGTCGCCCGCATTAACAAATAAAAGCTAACTATGATACCGACGGCAGTGCCGCTCCATGTTAAGACTGAGTCAGCATGCTTTAAGCCCACAACCCAAACAACCTCAAACACGGCGGCTAGCACAACCAATCCCCATTTCATATCACATCATTCCTTTCTATTTATGCAATAAAATTCTCCGAAAACAAAAAAGCCCCGGACAGTCGACTCATAATGAGCTTGACTCTCCCGGGCTTTTTTCCCTCCGTGTGCATATGCGCTGTTATGATGCGCATATGTGTTTTCTCTCGGACCAGTCCATGTCAATTAACATGCGGAACCCTAGAAAACTTTATCTGGTCTTATGATACTACACCTCGACGCTGTCTTCAATTGTAAGATTTTCTTTCATACACAGCGATCGGTTTATTCCATTTTCTGATCGTCCGGCTGTAAAGCATGCCGATTTTCTCTGCCACCCGTAAAGACGCTTTGTTATCCGGGTCAATCAAAGCCGCAATTTTGCCGTACTGCCGCTCCTTGAAACCATAGTCCAGGCAGGCCTTGGCCGCTTCTTGCGCATAGCCGTTTCCCCAGTGCCGGCGGGCAAACATATAGCCGATTTCCATTGCCGTTTCATTTTCGGTTTGCTGAGGCACGATTCCGCATTGGCCTAAAAAATCCCCCGTCTGTATGTCTTCGGCGATCCAGAGACTGACCCGGTACCCTTTTTCATTTCTTTTGTTCCAAGCGATCCACTCGCGGGTTTGCCGTTTATCTTTTAAACCGGAATAATATTTCATCACCTCAGGGTCGCTAAAAAGCTCAAGTAAAGATTCTTGATCCCGGTCCTCCATACAGCGCAAACGAATCCGTTTGGTCACAAGCTTCGTTTCAGCGCCCATTTTTGATCATATCCTGCTTCCATTCTTTTTTAAGGACTTCAATATGAGCTTGATGATAGCGATTATGATCCGCCATATGCCATATCCCCCATCTTACTGTTGCCTTGTCACCCTCGTAAGAAAGCGTTTGATGCAAATCGTTCTCGGTCAAGGTCTTACATACCGATTTCAGCTCGTTTACGACATGTTGATGTCTTGTCAAAAGTTCTTCTAACCCCGGCTGATTCTTTGGTTCGGGCAATCGTCCGCTTTCATCTGTCATCGGGCCGTAAATGTCTTCAATATGTTCAGGGACCCGATTCTCCTTTATGCGCCACACCCATCTGATATCAACATTTGCGATATGCTGCAGCAGCTGTGCCGTGCTGTTTTTCGTTTGCCAGCTCCCCTTATAATATAGCTCTCTGTGAGTCATGCGGCTAACAATGGATGCCAGACGGAGGCTGTTTTCTTCCACTGCGGAATACAGCAGACTGACTGTCGGCGCCATG
This sequence comes from Bacillus sp. 2CMS4F, assembly GCF_023161785.1. NCBI lineage: Bacteria > Bacillati > Bacillota > Bacilli > Caryophanales > Bacillaceae > Bacillus > Bacillus sp. 2CMS4F. The sequence goes on along the minus strand of NZ_JALNTO010000014.1, from coordinate 85,676 downwards.
TCTTTTCTAATGAATAAGTCCCTCATGTTCCATTCCCTCCTTACCTATGAGTACATTTTGACGTAAGGGGGAACATTTCCTTTGCAGAAGGCACAATCTAATCTATCAAAAAAGCGCCAAAGAATGTCGGCAGCACATTTAATTGTTATTTCCAGGCTTGTACAAATACGGATCATGGTGCGCGTCGTCGGATGTATTCAAATCGAGTGAGATGTCACCGCGGTCATTTAACGTGCCGAGCGTGACCAAAGACAGCTGTTTTGGGCTGTGCCCTTTTTCCTTAAGTTTTTCAAACAGCCAGCTTCGGTTTTTTTGCAGGTACTTCAAATTGTGATCAAGGATCTCACCGTCCAATATGAGAGGAATCGGGATAAAGTTCCGTTCAGCCTCCATATTCAAATCCCGCACCTGCACTGCTCTCGCTTCTTCTGTCGGGATCACGCTTACTTCTCCCGTTTCTTCAATGATGGCAAGGTCAATATCAGCCGGATCTGCATAGCCCTTTTCTCTCAGTTTTCCGAGCAGCTCATTGACGGTCAGCCTCTCTTTTTTGAGTCCACGCTCATCGATATCCCCGTTCCGGATTAACACTGTCGGACTGACCACCAGCAGCCATCTCCACTTATTAGAAAGAGCAAGCTTGCTCATCAGAAGATAAAGCAATAAAAAGGCGCCTGCGTAATAAATAGACATCGGCAGCTTGGATGTGAGGATCGGCTCACTGATGATGGTTCCGATTGCAAAGGTCAAAAGCAAATCAAAATTGTTCATTTGTGACACGGCTTTTTTTCCGGCAAGCCGAAACAAAATATACGCAATCGAAAACACGATAACAGGCTTGAATAAAAATGCCCATACCATCCATAACACTGATCATTGCCCTCCATCCGCTAGTCATAATGAATATATTGTTCCCTGTAACTGAAACGCTATGCATATCTTACCTCTTCATCCAGCATCCAAATAGGCGAACGTGCAGAATGCAGGCACATAACATAGTAGAAAGTCATGTTATTGGAGGGACAGCATGAAACATCAGCATAAGAGTGCCAATTGGCAATATGAAAGCATACAGTCAAAATCCGCAGCCTATCAGCCATACCATACAGCTGACAGGCTGGCCGGTTTAGAGCTTAAAATGGAGCATTTGATCAGAGCCATCGAGGTGAACAATGAATTGTTGAGAGCGATTCAAGAGCAGCAAAATCGCGTATGCACAAATGGAGGCGGATCAGTCATTGTGCGGATGTAGAAGAAGGCGCTCGTCCGCCTTCTTCTATTTTCCTAAAAAAAGCCCTTCTCATATAAGAGAAGAGCTGTGTGTATTAAGAAATGGACTGTGCGATGCTTAATTGAGGACCAAACAGTTCGTAATGAATAGACTCTGGCGCTGATCCGAGTTCCGATACAAGCTTATGCATTTGAGTGATAAATGACGGTGAACCGCAAATATAATAATCCGCATCTGTATTGGCGATCAGGCTTTTGAGGAACTGCTGGTCAATTTGGCCTTCATGAAATTGAATGTCACCCGCGCGGTCTTCTTCTGTCGGCTCGCGATACACAAATGCCGTTTTAACAGAAGAATGCTCTGCTGCCTCTTCTGCTTCATCGCGCAGCGCGTGGTATTCACTATTTTTCGCGGCATGGATAAACAGAATCTGCCGCTCAGGCTGTTTGGAAACAGACGTTTTCAGCATGCTGATCATCGGTGTGATGCCAACTCCGGCACTAAGCAGAACGAGATCTTTGCGGGATGAAGAATCTAAAACAAAATCTCCTGCCGGTGCGCTGATTTCTAATGAATCCCCCTCATGCAGCCCTTCGTGTAAATAAGAAGACACAGCACCGTCTTTCTTAACTGAAATTCGATAATAGTCTTTTCCAGGCATATCAGACAAGCTGTATTGACGGATATGCGTATATTCAGAATTAGGAATCCGGACTTTGATGCTGATATACTGCCCTGCTTGAAATTCAGGTAACGGCTTGCCGTCTTCCGGTTTCAAATAGAAGGATGTTATTTCTTTGCTTTCACTAACTTTTTTCGCAACGATGAAAGGCTTATACTCCTTCCATCCGCCAGTTTGGTGTTCCGCTTGTTCATACATTTCTTCTTCAATTCCGATAAAAGCGTCAGCTATAACTCCATACGCTTTCTCCCACGCCTGCATAATGTCAGGGGTCGCTGCATCTCCCAAAACATCTTTAATCGCAATCAGCAAATATTTGCCGACAATCGGATAATGTTCAGGCTTAATACCGATACTGCGGTGTTTATGGCCGATTTGTTTGACGACCGGAATGATATTGCCAAGCTGGTCAATATTGGCTGCAGCTGCAATAACGGCATTCGCCAGGGCGGTACGCTGTGTTTTTTTCTTTTGGTTTGTTTGATTAAAAATGTTTAAAAGCTCAGGATGATCTTGGAACATGAGGTCGTAAAAACGTCCTGTAATGGATTCTCCGTGCTGCTGTAATACTGGTACAGTGCTTTTTATGATTTCGATTGTTTTGTTATCTAACATCGTTTAACAACCCTTCCGAAAAGATGTATTTAAAATATATCTTTAAAATACATGATCTTGCCTTTAAAAGATATATTTAAAATGAATCTTTAATAAAGTTGTCACAAAATTATCAATTTAACGTGACAATTGTTGCTTTTTTATAGAATCCCCTAGCAAAAACGGACTAACCTCTGTAATGATCACCATTAACAGCGAAATAATGGAAGGCACAAAAAAACCCAAAACAACGTATGTTTTGGGTTTCATGTTTTACCAAGGCTTGTCTGTTCCAAGCGCATTTGCCAGCGCCTGACTGTGTTTTTTTCGGTTTTTCCGTTCACTGGCACGCTGAACCGCTGTGTTATGCAGCATGATTTCCTCTTCTGTTTCCGGTACAACTCTCGGCACAGGCACCGGCTTGCCGTTTGAGTCTAATGCGACAAAGGTCAAAAAGGATGTCGCGGCGAGCTCCCGTTCACCAGTCATCAGATGCTCTTTGATGACTTTCACAAACACCTCCATGGAAGATGTGCCGACCCAAGTTACATATGATTCCAAGCAGACAGACTCCCTTTGCCCGATCGGTTTCAGAAAATCGACAGAGTCCATCGAAGCCGTTACCGTATCACGTCTGCAATGGCGCGCTGCGGAAATAGAGGCAATATCATCGATATAACTCATCAGTTTTCCGCCAAACAGCGTATTATGATTGTTCGTATCGAGAGGGAATACCCTGCTGGTTTTCACAACCTTTGACTCTTTACAAAATTTTGTTTCCTGTGCTTCCATACCTTTCTCCCCTTTGATGTCTGATCGATTAGTAAATGCACTCATATTCTCCTATTAAACAATATTCTCATCCATTTGTCTAAAATTTAAAATGATTTGTCTGTCAGGTTTTCTTTCTTAAATGTTTAATGATTTGACTGACGAGGGAATAATATACGTATTCTTCACACGGTCAGGAGGAGAAACAAATGGATGTATCCATTCCAAAACATCAGAACAAAACGGTATGCCAAACAGAATATGACACCTTGAAGAAAGTTATTTTATGCAAACCCGAGCATATGACAATTAAGGACGTTATTAATGAAACCCAAAAACATTTTGAAGATGACAATATTCAGGTCAAAACCGCCAAAGACCAGCACGAACGCTTAGTAGAAGAGCTCAGGTCACACAGCATTGAGGTCATCCTTTTGCCTGTTCAGCACGGACTGCCTGAGCAGGTATTTACCCGGGATATCGGTTTTGTTATCGGGGAAAAAGTCTTTCTTTCCAGCATGACTGAGCCCATTCGCCAAGGGGAAGAAGCTGTGATAAAAGAATTTTTCCACAATCAAGGGATTCCTTATACCCGGATGCTGGATACTAGCATTGAAGGCGGGGACGTCGTCATAGATGGCGATACCGTTTATGTCGGAATCAGCCAGCGCACGGACATCTCAGCGGTCGGCCAGCTGCAAGAAGAGCTTCCTGAATATACCATCATCCCAGTTCCGCTCCATGAAAAATTTCTGCATCTGGACTGTGTATTTAATATCATTTCTGAAAGCGAAGCATTAATCTACCCTGAAGCCCTTCCGCAGCAGGAAGTCGATATGCTGGCAGAGCGTTACAATCTCATTGAGGTACCCGAAAACGAACAATTTACACTTGGCACCAACGTCCTGTCTATCGGCAGAAAAACCATCATCAGCCTGCCGGGCAATCGTCATGTGAATCGTGAATTATCCAAAAGAGGCTATCACATCATCGAAATTGACTTGTCAGAAATTATCAAATCAGGCGGTTCTTTCAGATGCTGTACGATGCCGCTCATTCGAGGCGAATGAAGAATATTCCCCTTTTTCATGTTTTGAACAGCGTATTTCTTTAAGATACGTTAATATAGAGATGACATCATTTTTAAGGGGGAAATCGCATGACAAAGTACATAGGATATGTCGGAACATATACAAAAGGCGGAAGTGAAGGCATTTATTCATTCGAGCTGGATACTGAGAAAAAAACACTCAGCGAGCCAAAGCTTGCCGCAAAGCTGGGAAACCCCACATATGTGACGCCGAATAAAGACAACACGATTCTTTATTCAATTGAAAAAGCAGACGGTAAAGGCGGTATTGCTGCCTATGAAATCGATAAAAACAGCGGCGAATTAACATTTCTGAATCATCAGTTAATCGATGGCCCATCGCCATGCCACGTGAGCGTCGATGATCATCAGCAATTCGTATTGACAGCCAACTATCACAGCGGGAAGGTACACGCTTTTCCGGTTCAACAAGACGGAGGTTTGCAATCTCCCGCTTCAGAAGCCGCCCATACAGGAAAGGGTCCTCATGAAAGACAGGAAAAGCCGCATACACACTATGCGGGCTTTACACCTGAACATAATTATGTCGTAGCGGTTGACTTAGGAACAGATAAGCTGTACACCTATAAGCTGAAAGACGGTGAATTGACTGAATCCGGAAGCCATTCCTTCGCTCCCGGTGCAGGCCCTCGTCATATCGCTTTTCACCCGAAAGAAAAATACGCATATGTCATGACAGAATTAAGCAATGAAGTGATTGCGCTTGAATACAATCCGACAGCCGGCGAATTCAGAGAACTTCAAGTTGTCTCTGCCATCCCTGATGATTTCACAGATAACAGCCAGGGAAGTGCCATTCACGTCACTCAGGATGGGCGTTTTGTTTACGTTGCAAACCGCGGCCATGACAGCATCGCTGTGTTTGAAGTGAATCAATATTCAGGCGAGCTGGCATTTGTGGAAAGAGTATCGACTGAAGGAAACTGGCCTCGTGACTTTGTGCTGGATCCAACGGAGACCTTCCTCGTTGCTTCAAATGAAGAAACAGGCAATCTCGTATTGTTTGAAAGAGACACAGAGACAGGCCGGCTGACGCTGCTTCCTTCAACCGTTTCTGTCCCTTATCCGGTGTGCGTAAAATTTTTACAGCAATCATAAAAGAAAGCTGGCTCCCGACAACGGAGCCAGCTTTTATGTTTATCTCACTTTTTCTTTCGTTTCAGCATTTCGATATAAATGGCAGGCAACGAAACGGCCGGCTTCGATTTCTTGAAGCAAAGGACGTGATTCCCCGCATTCAGACATCGCCTCCGGGCAGCGCGTCCGAAACACACAGCCGCTCGGCGGATGTACCGGACTCGGCAGCTCCCCTTTTAAAATGATGCGCTCACGCTTGTCCTCTAATTCGGGGTCCGGAATCGGAATCGAGGACAGCAGCGCCTTCGTATACGGGTGCAGCGGTTCACGATACAATGTGCCGCTATCTGTAATTTCCATCATGTGGCCTAAGTACATAACGCCGATCCTGTCGCTGATATGCTTTACCATCGATAAATCATGGGCAATAAACAGAAATGTGAGCCCTTTTTCTTTTTGAAGCCGCTTCAGCAGGTTGACCACTTGCGCCTGAACTGACACATCAAGCGCAGAAATCGGTTCGTCCGCTACGATAAACTCCGGATTCAATGAAAGCGCTCTGGCAATCCCGATTCTCTGCCTTTGACCGCCGCTGAATTCATGCGGGTAGCGGCTGCCGAAATCCGGGTGAAGCCCCACTGCCTCCAGCAGCTCGTCCACAACGAGAAGCCGCGCTTTATGGGTATTGTAAAGATTGTGAATTTCCATCGGCTCTAGAATGATTTCTCGAACGGTCATCCGCGGATTGAGCGATGCATAAGGGTCTTGAAAAATCATCTGCAGTTTGCGGTTATAGGCAAACTGCTCTTTCTCACTGAGGGCGTGAAGATTTGTTCCGCGGTATTTGACGCTTCCTTCCGTGGGATGGTAAAGACGCATCAGCACTCTTCCCAAGGTTGATTTCCCGCAGCCGGATTCTCCGACAAGCCCGAACGTCTCCCCCTCATGAATCTGGAAGGTTACCCCGTCGACCGCTTTGACTGTTCGCTTTTTCCCTGCGTCAAAATGCATTTTCAGCTGACTGACCTCTAGCAGTGGTGTCATGTGTCTCCCTCCTCATTCTGAAAAACAGCGGCGTGCCGCACAAAGCTCTTTTTCATATCCTGTATCTTTCAGCGTGATGATTTCGATCGATTTCCCTGTTTTAGGAGAATGGAGCATTTTTCCGTCTCCTATGGACAGGCCAACGTGATGAATTGCTCCTTTTCCTTCCTCATATGCAAAAAACAGCAGATCACCGGCATTGATGTCGTGAAGCGGCACTTCCTCCCCTGTTTTCGCCTGGTCTCCCGCATCACGGGGAATCCTGTATCCATTTGCTTTAAATACGCTGTACATAAAACCAGAGCAGTCAAATCCAAACCCGCTTATACCTCCCCATAAATAAGGAAGCCCGAGAAAACTTGCCCCTGTCTGAATGATGTCTTCCGCCGTTCCTTTCTTATTCCGAACAAGCGCCGCATCAGTTTGTCGCAGGAGCCTATCTCCAAAAGGAGTCGCTACCTTGAAAAAGCCATCCTCTTCTTCAATCAGCGGCAGAGCAGTTAAGAAGCTCAGTTCAATTTCCTTATCTCCGGTATCCCCATACAAAAAAGCTGTTGGTTTGCTGATCGCCACGGTGTGATTCGATTGTGGGAGATTTATGTTTTTCAGCTGGTTCTTTTTCATCCAGCCCGGATATCCGCGTTTATCCTTGTGGGATGACTGGCCGGGCACAACGACAGACACCCATTCATCCTGTTCTGCCGTGACCAGTACCTCCTCGCCAAAGAGAACCTGCGTCTGGATCACATTATCTGTACATAACCCAAGCCGCTGATCATAGGTCATGCTCTTCAGCCATTCTCTGATCGACACGGTTTGATCGAGCATTGTTTGATCAAATGGACGAGGTGTATCAGGTGCTGTCCATACGTTGGCAACTGCTGATATTACTGTATGGTTCATGTCTCCATCCCTCCTTTCTGATGCACGACTCCGGTAATGCCAAGACCAGGTTTGTCAGGCATCGTAATCGTGCTGCCGCTGTAAATAATTCCGCCCTTGATCAAATCCGTTTTCAGCATGAGCGGGGCGTCAAAATCAAAGCGGGTAATGTTTTTTTTGCTTGCCGCGAAATGCGCCGCAGCTGTTATGCCAAGCTTTGTTTCGATCATGCTGCCAACCATGCACTCCACCCCGCAAATCTCAGCCATGGCATTGATTTTCTCTGCACCGCTGATTCCTCCTGCCTTCATCAATTTAATATTGATCAGATCGGCGCTGCGGGTTTGAAGGACTTCGAATGCCTGTCGCGGAGTAAATACACTTTCATCAGCCATGATTGGGGTGTCTGTTGCATCCGTAACTTTCTTGAGCCCGGCAAGATCATCCTTATGGACAGGCTGCTCGACAAGCTCAATGTCCAGGCCGGCATCCTCCATTTTCCGAATGGCCGTTACCGCTTCTTTCGGCACCCATCCCTGATTGGCATCCAAACGGAGCTTTACCCCAGGCCCGACACGCTTTCTGATTTCTTGAATACGGGAGATATCTGTCTCAATGTCATCTCTGCCAACCTTTATTTTTAGCGTTTGAAAGCCTTGTTTAAGAAAGCTCTCTGCATCCGCCGCCATCTCTTCAGGCGAGTTCACACTGACGGTGTAGTCCGTTTCAAGTGTGCTTCGATATCCGCCGAGCATTTGGTAAAGCGGCTGTCCGCTCATCTGCGCCCAGCCGTCGTATACAGCCATTTCTACAGCTGCTTTTGCGCTTTGATTCCCTTCCAGAAGATGCTGGATGTCATGCAGAATGGCCTCGCAGCCGGACAGTCTTCTTCCAAGCAGTGCCGGCTTTAAGACGTTGTGAATCGCACTTTCAATACTGTCCATGCTGTCTCCGGTAATCACAATCGTCGGAGGCGCTTCTCCCCATCCGATTGCGCCATTATCATAAGTGATCGTTACGATAACAGATTCAGCCGTATACACTGTGCGAAGCGCCGTTTTAAACGGCTTTGTCAGCGGCACGGCGACCCGTTTCGTGTCTATTTTTGTGATCTTCATACTCAAAGCGCCCCTTCAGAAACGCCCGCCTCAATGACGACCGTTTTTTCGGCTGTATCCATGGCAGCGTGCGCACCGATCGGAACGGCAATACTCGGCGAACAGTGGCCGATCTTAAACCCTTTAAGAGCAGGCCTTCCGGCGGACACAATATAGTCTTCGAGCACCTGCTCAAGTGTCAAAGATTTCTCCCGCTTCACCGGGATGCAGTTATGAAAATCACAAACAAGAATACCGGCTGCGTCCGCCAGCTTCCCTGCCATTTTCAGCTGATTCAGCATCCGGTCAATTTGATACGGCTCTTCATCAATGTCTTCAATAAACAGGAGCTTTCCCCTCGTATCAATTTCAAACGGCGTGCCGAGTGTCGATGACAGCAAGGAAAGATTGCCGCCGACAAGCTCTCCTTCCGCTTTTCCCGGAACAAGCACCGTCAGCGGAGAAAGCTTTTCTGTATAGATGAATACTGTCTCTTGAAACAGCTGCTCATATGACGCTTTTGTCAGGGGATGAACGTCTTCCAGGCCTATATCTGAGCTGAGCATCGGCCCGTGAAAAGTGACGAGGCCTGTGTTTTGATGGATGGCGGTATGTAAAAACGTAATATCACTGTATCCCCAAAAGATTTTAGGATGTTTGCGGAGCAAGCTGTAATCAATGCCTGAAGCGATCCGTCCCGTGCCAAAGCCTCCGCATGCGCACAGCACCGCTTTCACCTCCTGGTCTTTGAACATCTCGTGCAGATCAGCCAGCCGCTCATCATCCTGTCCCGCTAAATAGCCGTGCTGGTTTTTCAGCGCCTTGCCCAGCTTTACCTGAAGACCGAGTTCCTCTAAAAACAAAAGCGCCGTTTCAAGCTTTTTCGGATCAGGCGGGCTTGCAGGTGCGATGACACCGACTGTATCGCCTTTTTTCAGTGCGTTCGGCTTGTGATTCAACTCTGATCAGCTCCCTTCATTTGCTCTGCACCCTACGTATACGTGCAAATAAGAGAAAAAATACCGCTCCTTCACATAAAGAGAGCAGTATTTTCTCAAGCGCCGCGTTAGTTTTTATCGGCCCATTTTAAATCGATGTAGCCGACAGGGTGCCGGACGATGTCCTTTACATGTTCGTTTTGCAGATTGACCTGATTATAGAAATAAACCGGAATGATCGGCGCTTCATTGATGAGAAGCTTTTCCGCCTTATGCATGAGTGAAAAACGCGTTTTTTCATCCGCTTCATTTTTCGCCTGTTTCATCAGCTGATCATATTCTTTGTTGGTCCAGCCTGTGCGGTTCATTGAATTCCCTGTTTGGAAGGCTTCCAGAAAACTGATAGGGTCCGCATAGTCAGGCAGAAATGAGCTTTGTGAGAATTGGAACTTAAGCGCTTTTTGCTCCTCTAAAAACACGTTCCACTCCATATTGGCCAGCTTCACATCGACGCCAAGGGTGTTTTTCAATTTTTGCTGGATGGCTTCAGCAATCTTTTTATGCTCCGGTTTCGTACTGTAAGTAAGCGTGACCGCAGGCAGCTTGTCATACTTCTCTTCCTTCATTCCTTTTTCCAGCAGCTGCTTCGCTTTGTTTCCATTTGGTGTGATCAGGTCTCCGCCCGCTTCCCGGAAGTCCTTGCCGTCAGGCTGTGTAAACCCTGGCGAAACAAAAGCGTGTGCCGGTTTTTCATTGTTTTTCGTGACATATTTTACGATTTCCTTCTGATCAACAGCCATTGCGAAGGCTTTTCTGATGTTTTCATTTTGGAACGGCTCCATATTGACATTAAAGCGGTAAAAGTATAAACCCGCCTGATCAACGATGTGCACGTTGTCTTGATCCAGCAGCTGGTCACTTAGCTCAGCCGGTACGTATGCGGTGTCCAATTCACCGGACTGGAACATTTGGTAATCTGTATTTCTGTCACTCACCATTGCCCATTTCACTTTGTCAAGCTTCACGGTTTCTTTATCCCAGTACGTATCGCTTTTTTCCATTGTGATGCTGTCATCATGCTTCCATTCCGTCAGTTTAAACGGGCCGTTGCCGACAAATGTATCGGCTTCAGCAAACCATTTTGGATTTTCTTTGTCGACTTTTTCGTTAACCGGAAAATACGCCGGGTTTGACACCACGCTCAGGAAATATTTTTGCGGTGCGGCAAGGGTCACTTCAAGGGTGTGATCATCCTTTGCCGTCACCTTCACATCGTCTCTTTTCCCTTTTCCGCTGTTATAGGCTTCGCCGCCTTCAATAAAATAGCCGAGAAACGCGGAAGAAGCTCCTGTTTTCGGGTCAAGCATCCGTTTCCAAGCGTATTCAAAATCCCCGGCTGTCACAGGGTCTCCGTTCGTCCATTTCGCATTTTCCCGAATCGTAAATGTGTACGTTTTCTTGTTTTTCGACACAGACCACTTCTCTGCCATCGCCGGCTCCGGTTCATTGTCTTTGCCGAGGCGCGTTAACCCTTCCATGATGTTATTTAACGGCTGCCAAGACACGTTATTAAAACCGATCGGCGGATCAAACGAAGTCGGTTCATTTTCATTATTTAAGTACAGTACCTTTTCTCCGCTTGTCTTTGCCTTATCTTCTCCGCTTTCTTTTCCAGCCTGCTCATTTGCTGTACATCCCATCAGCGCAAATGAAAGTCCCAGTGCAAGGCCCATTCCCCATAGCTTCTTCACTCTCTTCATCCTCTTCCCCCTTTTTCGTTATTCATCCTTCGCTCCCGGCAGCACCGCATGCTCAGCCCGTTTATCCTGAAGCCAGCAGTGTACAGCGTGCGTGCCGGATCGAACAGTGTGATCAGGGTATACCCTGTCACACACGATCATTCTGCTCGGACAGCGGGCGGCAAATGGGCAGCCCGGCGGCGGTGAAAATAAATCCGGCGGCGTGCCGTCAATCGGAATCAGCTCCGCGCCCTCAAGATCCAGCCGCGGGACAGAATTCAGCAGCCCTTTTGTATAAGGGTGCTGCGGCTTGTAAAATATATCTTTTCTTGTGCCAATTTCCGCTATTTTTCCGGCATACATAACAGCCACCCTGTCAGCAACCTGGGCAACCACGCCTAAATCGTGTGTGATCAAAATGACAGAAACCTTTGTTTTTCTCTGAATCTCTTTAAACAGTTCCAGTATTTGCGCCTGTATGGTGACGTCAAGGGCAGTTGTCGGTTCATCCGCTATTAAAATATCAGGCTCACAGATCAGCGCCATCGCAATGACAATCCGCTGTCTCATGCCGCCGCTGAATTGATGGGGGTACTGCTTCAGGCGTGCTTCAGGATCCGGAATGCCAACCAATTCCAGCATGGACAGAACCTCTTTCTCAGCCGCCTTTTTCGTCATCCTTTTGTGACGAAGAAGCGCTTCCGCCAGCTGGTCGCCGACAGTCAGCGTCGGGTTTAACGCCGTCATCGGGTCTTGAAAAATCATTGAAATGTCCGCGCCCCTTATACTCCTCATTTCTCTGTCAGAGAGACGGCAAAGGTCTTTGTTTTTAAATAAAATGCTGCCGTCTGTCACCTTCGCTGAATAAGGCGGGAGCAGTCCCATAATGCTTTGAGAGGTGACGCTCTTGCCGCAGCCCGATTCACCGACAATGGCAAATGTTTCGCCTTTGTACAAATCGAAGCTCACGCCTCTGACAGCCTGAACCGTCCCGCCGTAAGTCGTAAAAGAAACGTGCAGATCATTGACTGACAGAACTTTCTCCATACAGCTACCTCCTTAGCTTAGGGTCCAGTGCATCCTGCAATCCGTCCCCCAGCACATTAAACGCGTACATCGTTAACGAGATGAAAAAGGCAGGAAAGAACAGGCGCCACCAATGCCCGGACAAAATGGTCGGCAGGCCGTCATTCGCCATCACACCCCAGCTGGCAAACGGCGCTTGAATGCCGAGACCGAGAAAGCTCAAAAATGATTCTGCGAATATGGCGGTAGGTACAGTTAAAGTCATTTGTACGATGATCGCGCCCATTGTATTCGGCAGCAAATTTTTGCGGATGATGCGAAAGGTTTTCGCACCAAAGGTTTTCGAGGCGAGCACATACTCGTAATTTTTTATTTGCAGCACTTGGCCTCTTACAATTCTCGCCATGCCGACCCATCCCGTAACAGTCAGCGCTACGATAATGGTGCCGAGCCCCGGACCCATCAAGACCATCAGCAAAATGACAACAAGAAGATACGGCAGCCCGTACAGCACTTCAATAATCCGCATCATGACACTGTCTGTTCTGCCGCCTTTATAGCCGGCAATGCCTCCGTAAATGACACCGATCAAAAAATCAATCAGTGCAGCCATCACTCCGACAAATAACGAAATCCTCGCTCCGTACCATGTTCGTGTAAACACGTCCCGGCCAAGCTCATCGGTACCGAACCAATGATCTGCAGAAGGCGGAAGATTTTGTTCTGTCAGCGATTGGCGCTCGACACTATGAGGAGATAAAAAAGGACCGATTGCTGCCATCACAAATAGAAATAAAAGAATAAAAAGCCCGGCCATCGCTAGTTTATTTTTCTTCAGCCTCCTCCAGGCATCCTGCGCATAGGACAAACTTGGCCGTTTGACTGAATCGGTCTCTTGGGTCTTTTCCTGATTCGGAACAAACCATTCGTCCGGCACCTTAGCGTGCTGCTGCGGCTGGCGTTCATCTGTTTGTACAGGGAGATTCATACGCTTCACCCTTTCTTATGCAGTTTAATGCGCGGGTCCAGCAGACCGTAGGCCAAGTCGACCAAGAACAGCATTACGATCAAAATGACGCTGTAAAAAACGGTCGTTCCCATAATCACGGGATAGTCCCGCTGATTAATGCTTTCGACAAAATATTTTCCCATTCCGGGAATGGCAAAGATTTTTTCAATCACAAAACTTCCTGTTAAAATGCTGGCAACGAGAGTTCCCAGTACGGTAATGACGGGCATGAGCGCGTTTCTGAGTGCGTGTTTTATGATAATTTTGAGCGGAGACAGCCCTTTTGCTTTCGCTGTGCGGATATAATCCTGTGTCAGGACTTCGACCATGCTTGATCTTGTCAGCCTGGCGATAATCGCCATCGGTCCAACTGCAAGCGCTGCGGTCGGAAGCACCATATGGATCGGGCTCGTCCACGTAGCGGCGGGAAATAGTTTAAAATTAACGGCAAACTGCTGAATAAGCAACGTCGCCATAATGAAATTCGGGATGGAAATGCCGAGTACCGCGAGGCTCATCGCAGCGTAGTCCAAAAAGCCGTTGCGGCGCAGCGCGGCAGTTACGCCAAGTATCAGCCCTGAGATCACAGCAATGACAATTGCTGCCATCCCAAGTTCGAAGGAAACGGGAAATCCGCGTTCCAGCATATCATTTACGCTGTCTGACGGTTTTTTAATAGAAGGGCCAAAATCGAATGTAATGATGGATTTTAGATAGATGATGTATTGGATAATGAGAGGATCGTCTAAGTGATAGTAGGCTTCGAGATTTCTTTGAACCGCTTCATTTGTGCCCCTCTCCTCATTAAAAGGAGATCCGGGAATGACCTTCATCAGAACAAAAGTCAGGGTGGTAATGACCAAAATCGTAGCTGCCATTGCCCAAAAACGCTTCATTATATATCTTGCCAAAGCCTTAACACCCCTTTAGCAGAATGATGTTCGCATTGCCAGTTCAGTCATGACAAGCATAGCCTGATAGGCTTCAAGCATATCCTTCGCCTGAAATTGAACGGTTGTGGTTCCCGGTTTGATTTCTGTACCCGGCATTAGATGAGCCCACTCAGCTTGACCGTAATTGGCAAATTCAATGCTTAATACAGGCCTGTCAGGCGGTGTAAGCGGTTTAACTTTATCTTTGTTCTGCAAGGCATATGCGGTTTTTTCTGTCAGCAGCCGGCCGGCTTTCGCAGGCGACAGACATTTGACTGCAGACCTTGAAATCGTTTGTTTAACAGCAGCTGTCGTGACATTCGGGATGAGCTCTTCAGCTTCTTTGGCCGCCCGGTCATCACCGGCTACCATTAATACCGGGACATCGTAATAACCGGCAACGTAAGCATTTAATCCAAGCTCACCGACAGGCTGATCATTTATGTAAAAATGACGAACACCGAAAATCATGCTATGAGACATGACACCGGGAGTTGAAGCTCTTGCGTGATAACCGAGAAACAACGCGCCCGTGAAAGTATCATCTAGCCCCTGCACCATCGAAAATGGTTTAACATCGCCGGAAATCAAATCCGCCTCCGGATGAAGCTTTTCAATCATCAGATTATTCATTTTCGAATGGCTGTCATTCACCAGCACCTCCGTACACCCGCTGTTAAACGCTTCGGTAATACAGTAGTTTGCTTCTTCGGTCATGATCAGCCGTCCGCGTTCATAATTACGCTTGCCGGAATCAACAAAGGTATCATCCGGAAGACCTGAAATACCCTCCATATCTACTGACATGTACAGTTTCATAACGCTCCTCCTTTTTTACTAAATTATGAATATTCTAACAGATTATATTAAAAAAAGAGGAAAAATGCAATATAGCTGGGAAAAATCACTAACGTTCAGAGATAAAAAAGAATCCTCTTTCAAGGATTCATGTTTCTTTTGCTGACTGTTCTGTCAGCTGTTCATATTTTTCGAGTGTTTTTTCAAATACTTGATCAAAAACATGCGGCACAGAGGCACGTATCACCGCCGCTCCCTCCCCTGTAATTCCGCCTTTCGTTGCAACACGATTCAGCGTCTCCTCAAAGGACATCTTCTTTTCGATCAGCAGCTTGCCTGTCCCATACAGTGAGTGTATCAGGAAATCAAAGGCTTCTTCTTTTGTCAGGCCGCTGTTTCTCACAGCAGACAGCGCTAATTCTTCAAACACTGCGGCGATGAAGCCCGGAGCAGAGCTCGTCAGATTACTGGCGGCATCTAAATTGGATTCTTTTATTTCTCGCACACTGCTGAAAGCCGATAACAATTCATCCAAACGTTCTTTCTTCTGTGCCGCCAGTGCTTCACTGTGAACAACCAGTGAGATGCCGGCTTCCGCTTCAGATGTAATGGCCGGAATCAACCGTGATATTCCAGCCGCCGTTTCAGCCTCTAAAAGCCGCAGAGGCACACCAGCCGCAATGGATACAATATGAGTATTCCGGTTCACATACGGGTGAAGCCGGCGTACTGTTTCAATGACATGGAGCGGCGGGACACATATAAAGATCAAGGCGCACTTTTCCGCCCATACCTCCAGCGGTTTTGCCGAAACGTTTGGATAATCAGCGAGCAAAGCCTGAAGCCGCTTTCCCTTAGTTCTTGTCTCAACAAACAGCTCATTTCCCTCTACTTGTTTATGCTTCAGCAGCTGCCTGGCGATCATATCCGCCATGCTGCCATATCCTATCAATCCGATTGACTCCATCGTTTCAGCCCTTTCATGTACAATAATCCTTATAAAGTGTACCGTTTTTCGCACTTTTTCACAATTTCCCATAATGTTTTCATTTTTATCCCACAGTTTTTGTTTATGATAAAATCAAGTCATAAAACTGCCATAATCAAAATGTAATGATTTGAAAATAGAGAGAAACGGAGTGAACATGATGGATAATTATCGTGACGAAAATAGAACAGAAGGACAAGAGAATGAGGTTTTTTTAACAAAAGAGAATGATCAAAACCCGTCTTACTCAGCCCGCAATGTGATTCATGATCAAGAGAAGAAAAAACGCGGATTCGGATGGTTCAGGCCGCTGCTCGGCGGAGTCATCGGCGGAAGTCTCGCCCTTGGGATTTATACGTTCACACCGCTTGGCGACCACGATTCTCAGGACGCAGCGAAACAGACGTCCAGCCAGCAGCAAACTCAATCTGTTACAGCTAAAAGCACATCCTCTGAATCAAGCAAAAGCTCGACAAGCTCATCTGCATTTAAGAGTGAGGATTCTTCTAAAATCTCAGATATGGTGGAAGATCTTTCACCGGCGATTGTCGGCATCACAAACCTTCAGGCTCAGTCAAACAGCTCTTTGTTTGGCTCTGGCTCTTCCGGTTCCAGCTCTGATTCAAGCGAAGATACAGAAAGCGGCTCAGGATCGGGTGTCATTTTCAAAAAAGAGAACGGCAAGGCTTATATCATTACGAATAACCACGTTGTAGAAGGCGCAACTTCACTTAAGGTGTCTTTATACGACGGCACTGATGTGACAGCTAAGCTCGTAGGCAGTGACTCTTTAACAGATTTAGCCGTTCTTCAAATCAGTGATGACCACGTAACAAAGGTAGCAAACTTCGGTGATTCATCAGATCTCAGAACAGGCGAAACCGTCATTGCGATTGGAGATCCGCTCGGAAAAGACCTGTCTCGCACAGTAACACAAGGAATTGTAAGCGGCGTGGATAGAACAGTTTCAATGTCAACCTCAGCCGGTCAAACAAGCATTAACGTGATTCAAACTGATGCCGCGATTAACCCAGGTAACAGCGGCGGTCCATTGTTAAATACAGACGGCAAAATTGTCGGCATTAACAGTATGAAAATCAGTGAAGATGATGTTGAGGGCATCGGATTTGCCATACCAAGCAATGATGTAAAACCGATAGCTGAAGAATTGCTGTCTAAAGGGCAAATTGAACGTCCGTATATCGGTGTCAGCATGCTCGATTTGGAACAGGTGCCGCAAAACTATCAAGAAGGCACACTTGGCTTATTCGGCAGCCAGCTGAATAAAGGCGTATACATCCGTGAAGTCGCTTCAGGCTCCCCTGCTGCAAAGGCCGGGCTGAAAGCTGAAGATATTATTATCAGCTTAAAAGGCAAAGAAATCGACACTGGCAGCGAATTGCGCAACATCCTATATAAAGACGCAAATATCGGCGACACCGTCGAAGTGAAAATTCTCAGAAACGGAAAAGAAATGACGAAAAAAATCAAACTCGATCAAAAAGAAGAAACACCTTCTTAAGAAAAGCGCCTCAGGCCGCAAAAGCGGCCTGAGGCTTTTTATTAGACAAAAGACCTATATACTCTATGAAACTTTCTGCCAAGACACCCGCATATGATACAGGCTGACATCATTCTAATCAGATCCTTGAAGCATTGTTTAAAAAGGAGGAATGACATGAAAACCGTGGGATTGAGCATAATTTGCGCAAGATTGGCTTTTCTGATGCTGAGCTTTCTCCTTCCTGCATCAACATTGGCATAGGGAGTTACACTGGGGGCAAGTATTCTATAAAACATAACAGGCACTGCACTGAAAAGTTCACAGTCCCTTCTTCCTTCCCTATCAGCATCTTTTACTTTGATCAGCATGCAGAACATAAAAAACCCCTGTCCGTAATGGACAGGGGTTTCAGGTTAGGACATATGCTGGTCTCTATAGAGTCTTTTATTTTCAATCCCGTACGATTTCTGTACGATGTAAAGCGGCCGGTCTTTGGCTTCATCATAGATTCTGCCGATATATTCACCAATCATGCCCAGTATCAGAAGCACGATGCCGCTGAACAGGAGCTGGATGACGATAAGCGATGACCACCCGGTAATGGTGCTGTCGGTGAACAGCTTCAAATACAGTACGATAAACATATACAGAAATCCTGCGCCTGACATTAAGACCCCGACATAGCTTGCCAGCTTCAGCGGTTTATGTGAAAATGTCGTAATGCCGTCCATTGAAAGCTTCAGCATTTTCTTAAGCGGGTATTTCGTTTCTCCGGCAAGCCTTTCATCACGTACATACTCAACTGCCGTTTGTTTGAAGCCTACCCAGCTGACCAGTCCTCGGACAAAAGGGTTTTTTTCCTTTAATTTTTTCATTTCATCACAGACTTTTCTGTCCATGAGACGGAAATCCCCGGTATCAATCGGGATATCAATATCTGTCATGCTGCTGAGAAGCCGATAAAACATGGCCGCTGTCTGTTTTTTGAAAAAGGTTTCCCCTTTTCGTTTTGTCCGTACGGCGTATACGACCTCATAGCCTTCCTTCCACTTTTCAATCATGTCTAAAATTAACTCAGGAGGGTCCTGCAAATCGGCGTCAATGACGGCGATTGCATTCCCCTGTGCATAATCCATTCCCGCTGTAATTGCGATCTGGTGCCCAAAATTCCTGGAAAAATCAATGATTTTCACTCTCGGATCAATCAAACTGTGTTCTCTTAAAATCTCAATACTGCGATCTTTGCTGCCGTCATTGACAAATAGCAGTTCATAGTTTTCCTTCGTTTGATCCATGACCTCTTTTAAGCGCTGATAGGTTTCATGAATGACAAGCTCTTCATTATACACAGGTACCACAATTGAATATTGAATATGTCTGCTCATGTTTTTTTCCTCCTATTCATCAGCATGTAGTTCGTATAATGCAGCTGACTGGTTCATTCCGCCAGGCCCGCCGCCGATTTTGCCGGTTTGGCCTGAAGCGTTGCTCTCGCTTGCCGTACCTGATGAATCAGTCTGATCAGATGATGTCTGCTGATCAGCGCTTGACTGCCATTTATCAGAAGAAACTTTCTTGCCGTTTTCTTGAACCCATTCGACAATTTCATTGTTTCCGCCTTTCCCCATTCCTGAAGCCAAGAAGTATTTCACTTTTCCTTCTTTTACGAGCTTTTTAAATTGAGTCAGCGTGATGGCCGGGTCAGAACCGCTGAATCCGCCGATCGTCATGACGGCCTTTTTCGTTTTGATAATATACGGAGCCGCTGTGTTTGAATCAGTTGTGGCGAATAAATATTCCGCTCCGGAGTTGTTTTCTTCTAAATACTCAATCAATTTTTCATTTACACTCGACTCGTTCATTCCCATGCCTTTTCCGCTGCTTGAAGCGAGCTGCGGCCCTGTTTCAGGAAGAGAACTGTTTCCTCCGTACAGGAGAGGTGTGCTTGCCCAATAAATCGGCATCACAAGCAATACGAGAAGACCTGCAAGTGATATATAATATGTGAGCGGTTTTTGGCGCTGTTTAAAAATCAAAAGAGCAATGGCAGATAACGCACCGATAACCCCTACGCCGATACTCCATCCAACACCGATTTGATCGTTGTAGTTTCTCAGAATAAACAATTCAAATCCTGTTGCGGCAATCATCGCCGCCGGCAAAAGCCAAGACTTCCAGCCTGTATGGTTTCGGTATAGCTGAACGAGCGCAACCCATCCAGCTCCGACAAGTGCAGCAATCGGCGGCGCCAGCATAATGAGATAATAATGATGGAAAAATTCTGCTACGCTGAAGAATCCGGCAATCGGCACAAGCCATGCAACCCAGAACACCGTCTCCTTCTGCTCAACTGATAATCTTCTTCTTTCTCTCGCGCCTGCAATCAGCAAGCCTGCAATTCCAAAAAGCGCAAATGGCAGCAGCCAGCTGATTTGATCAGATAGTTCTTGTTGGAAGAGCCGAAGCGGGCCAGGTGTTCCCGTTCCGAACATTCCTGTACCTGATTGCATTTTCGATCCGCCTGAACCGCCCTTACCTCCGCCGCCAGGTCCGCCTTGTCCGCCATCTCCTCCGCCGTTTGGCGGGCCTCCTTGACCGCTGCTTGGCATTTCCCCATTGGATGGCGGTGCCGTCATATTGCCATTTGCAGATTTGTCATCGTTTGATGGGCTGCTGCTTGATGACTGATTAGGCGGTGCCTGAGCGTCAGATGAACGGTTCTCCGCAGAAGGCATTTCTTTTGCTGTGTCTCCGCTTGACCCGCCCTGACCGCCGCCGGAATTTTGCCCTGTCAGCCGCTGAATTCCGTTGTATCCGAAAGCCAATTCCAAAACAGAGTTGGTCTGGCTGCTTCCGACATAAGGGCGGTTGCTGGCAGGGATATTGTCAACGATGAGCGGCCATGATAACGAAACTGCCGCTAATACAACTAATGCGCTTCCTAATGAAATGATTTTTTTCTTGATTGTGGCATTTGCCGCAATCAGGTAGAACAATAAGAAAGCCGGTAGAATCATATAAGCTTGAAGCATTTTTGTGTTAAAACCTGCACCAACGACGAAAAATGCTGCTAACAGCCAGATCAGCTTTCCTTTTCTGATGGCTTTAAAGAGAAGCCATGTAGCCAGCAATAAGAAAAATACCAGTAATGCATCAACATTGTTTGTCCGGGCCACAGCCACCGCAATCGGTGTACACGCCATGATGAAAGAGGCAATTCTTGCTGCCGTCTTACCGAATGTTGGTTTTATTAACAGATACATTAAAAGGACAGAACCTACATCAGCAAGTGCCTGAGGCAGGATGACGCTCCAGCCGTGCATACCGAATATAAGTGCGCTGATGGTTTGTATCTGGAACGTAATGGGCGGTTTATCAACCGTTATAAACCCCGCCGCATCGAATGAGGCATAGAAAAAATTATGAAAGCTTTGCATCATACTTGTGACTGCAGCGGTGTAATAAGGATTCACCGTATCATCATTCCAGATGTTATAGATATTTAAAAATGCAGATGCGAGCAAAATGAGAATCAGGAAGATGTCCAGCTCGCGTTTTTTCTTTTCCACGTGTGTCTTCACTCCTTTTCGTGTAACTTTGAAATAGTGTAACAAGCAAATGTGAAAAAACTATTAATAAACAAAGGCAATATTTTTGCCAAAATCAATTCATACGATCAGTCCATAAAAGCAAAAGTTTTCGGGCCTTTATCCTGATCTAATTCTGATATTTTGTACCTAATCAACCACGCTATTTATGTAAGCCGTTTTTGAACAAAAATAGCCTTCCGGTGACGCCGGAAGGCAAAGAATCACAATATATCGTTATTGAATCGGCTTCAGTCTTGCTTCGATTTCCTCTCTTCTATGCTCAAGATATGGCGGAAGAGCGATGGTTTGGCCAAGCTCATCAATTTCTTCATCAACCATAAAGCCCGGACCGTCTGTAGATAACTCAAACAGAATGCCGTTCGGTTCTCTGAAATACAGCGCCTTGAAATAGTAGCGCTCAACGATGCCTGAGTTGCTAAAGCCTTCCCGGCTGATGATGCGGTGCCATCCGGCAAGCTCTTCTTCGTCTCTCACGCGAAATGCGACATGATGGACACTTCCTTTTCCTTGACGTTCGCGCGGAAGATCATTTCTTTCAATTAAATGGATTTCTGTGGCCGCACCGCCTTCTCCAGATTCTAAAATGACCGCTGTCCCCTGTCCTTCAACCGGCTCTCGGCTGATCTCTGTAAACCCAAGAATATTGGTTAATACATGTAATGTTGGTTCAGCGTACGGCACTGTCAATTCAACAGGCCCTAACCCGCGAAATGAAAATTCTTCCGGAATGCCGCTTTGTTTAACAGGCAGACCATAACCTTTGCCTTTCTCATCAGCAGTCAGCACAAGGCGCTGTCCTTCATGATCTTCGAACGCCAATATGCCACGTCCGGCTCTTTGGGCGATGCCGCTATGCGCCACCTGATGCTCTTCAAAACGTTCTTTCCAGTAATGCAGCGCTTCTGTGCTTGGAACACGCAATCCAATAGAAGAAATACTGTTTGTTCCCGCATGAAACGGCGCAATGCGGGGAATCTCAAAAAACGTCAGTTCCGTTCCCGGATTTGCCACTTCATCTCCGTAGAATAGATGGTACATCGTCGGTTCATCTTGATTTACGGATTTTTTGACGAGTTTTAATCCTAATACTTTACTATAGAAATCTAAGTTTTTTTGCGCGTCAGCTGTTAATGCGGACACGTGGTGAATGCCGTTGACTTTCATATGCTGTCCCTCCAGGTCAATTTATCTCGATTTCGAGATATTATATTAAAGATGTATATTTATTTTCCTAATTACAAGGTATTTTATTCACATACGAAAGTCAACATATCAGCTTCATCTAGGTCCGGCATCCTGCTAAGTCCCGCTGTCAGCCGTTTAATGTGTTCATTCTCCGCTTGAACACCTTTCGCAAAACACGAACTTTAGATAAGATTATCCTCAATTTTATTCGTTTCAAGAGATAGTAAATAGACGATTTCACAGATTTCACGAATGGAAATAAAGCAAATATCGAAAATCAGAAAATTTATTTTATTTCACTTTTCTAAAATAGGGTTTACAATATGAAAAATAGATTCTTCATCACGAAGCTTCATCATAGGAGGTTAAGGACATGCATACTGAAGAAAACGGTTTAAAAAAAGAGATAGGCCTCTTGTTTGCCCTTACTCTTGTTATTGGAACCATTATCGGTTCCGGCGTTTTTATGAAGCCCGGTGCTGTGCTCGCTTATTCAGGAGACTCAAAAACTGCGCTATTTGCGTGGCTGTTGGGCGGTATATTAACGCTGGCAGGTGGACTGACGATTGCAGAAATCGGTACGCAGATTCCGAAAACAGGCGGACTTTATACGTACCTTGAAGAAGTATACGGCGAGTTTTGGGGATTTTTATGCGGCTGGGTGCAGATCATTATTTACGGCCCGGCGATTATCGGGGCACTCGGTTTATATTTTGGATCTTTAATGGCGAATCTTTTCGGCTGGGGTTCAGGACTATCAAAGGTAATCGGTATTATCGCAGTTATCTTTTTATGTGTAATTAATATTATCGGTACAAAATACGGCGGTTTTGTTCAAACGCTGACTACGGTCGGAAAGCTGATTCCGATTGCTTGTATCATTATTTTCGGCCTTTGGAAAGGCGATCAGCATATCTTTACGGCAGTAAACGAAAGCATTTCTGATATGAATTTCGGAGCAGCCATTTTGGCCACATTGTTTGCTTATGACGGATGGATCCTGCTTGCGGCTCTCGGCGGAGAAATGAAAAATCCTGAAAAGCTTCTGCCTCGCGCAATGACTGGCGGACTGTTAATCGTAACAGCCATTTATATCTTCATTAATTTTGCGCTGCTGCATATCCTGTCCGCAAACGAAATTGTGACACTTGGAGAAAATGCGACAAGCACTGCTGCCAGCATGCTGTTCGGTTCAATCGGCGGAAAGCTGGTCAGTATCGGAATTATTGTCAGCATCTTCGGCTGTTTAAACGGAAAGGTTCTTTCTTTCCCGCGTGTGACCTTTGCGATGGCAGAACGAAAACAGCTGCCTTTTGCTGAGAAATTGTCCCGCGTGCACCCGACATTCCGCACACCGTGGATTGCGATTTCTTTCCAAATCGCTGTGGCGATCATCCTGATGCTCATCAGTAATCCTGATAAGCTTTCTGAAATCTCTATTTTTATGATCTATATCTTTTATGTGATGGCCTTTTTTGCAGTATTTATTCTTCGCAAACAAACAAAGGGAAAAACGCGTGCTTACAGTGTTCCGCTTTACCCGTTCATGCCGATATTGGCGATCGCAGGTTCATTCTTTGTATTGGGAAGCACACTCATTACAGACACATTAAGCTGCGGATTATCAATTCTCATCGGTCTGGCCGGACTCCCTGTGTATTATTGGATGCAAAAACGAAAAGCCAGCTAAAAAAACGGTTCCCTTGTTTAGGGAACCGTTTTTTGGTGAATCAGAAGATAAATGTTGACAAAAAAAACACAACTTTTGATATACTTTTTACGTTAACCAGAAAGATTTTGCAAACTTGGTTCGTTTTTTTGAGGTGAAGTAGGCCAAAATAAGGAGACACGTTTTATCAAAAAAGTCAAGCCGCGTTTTTTTCGACTTTTCCTGTTTTTTTTCGACAAAAGGCTATATAATAATTTGATGTGTGCATTGTTCATTCAAACTATGGAGGGTTTTTAATGATAAGAAGAAAAAAAGATAAGTTCTCACTCCTTTTAACAGAAATTGCAAAGAACATAGACGAAACTGCAGAATATTTTTTGAATTTTAAGGTCACTAACCAAACGACGCTTAAAGAGTTTGCAGATACGTTAAAGGAATATGAAACAAAAGGTGACAATCATGTTCATGTCATGATCAAAGAGCTTAACAAAGCATTCATCACTCCTATTGAGCGCGAGGATATCCTTCAGCTGACAAACAGCCTGGATGATGTGCTTGACGGAATCGAACATTTCTCTGCCATGATGGAGATTTTCTCAATCACTTCATCAGACGAGCATATCGATAAATTCAGCGGATACATCAGAGAATGCGCGAAAGAAATTTTGATTACAATTGAGCTGCTGGCAGAAAACCGCTTAAAGGATATTCAGCCTCACGCGATCAAAATTAAAGAGTATGAGCACAGCTGTGACAACCTGCACAGAAAATCATTAAAGAATCTTTTCGGAAATGAAACAGATCCAATTAAAGTCATTCAATATCGTGAAATTTACGAAACACTTGAAGAAATTGCCGATTCGTGCCAAAGTGTTGCCAATAATCTTGAAACCATTATTATGAAAAACGCGTAACGAGGGGTAAAAATGGATATTCTATTTATATTAACGATACTAATAGTCATTTTTGCTCTGGCGTTTGATTTCATCAACGGGTTTCATGATACCGCGAACGCAATTGCGACTTCAGTATCAACAAAAGCGTTGAAACCGCGCCATGCCATTATAATGGCGGCAGTGATGAACTTTGTCGGAGCAATGACGTTTACAGGTGTTGCCAAAACCATTACGAAAGATATTGTAGACCCTTATACTTTGGAAAATGGCTCTGTTGTTATTTTGGCTGCTTTAGTCGCAGCAATAGCGTGGAACCTGCTCACTTGGTATTACGGCATCCCAAGCAGCTCATCCCATGCCATCATCGGGGCGATTGCCGGTGCAGCCGTTGCGGCAGCCGGATTTACTGCGTTAAATTATAAGGGCTTCATTAAAATCATTGAGGCACTCATCTTATCACCAATTATTGCCTTTGTCCTTGGTTATATTCTTTACAGCATCGTCAAGCTGATCTTCAAAGACAGCAATTTGGCGAAAACGAACAAGCAATTCCGCAGAGTGCAGATTATAACTGCTGCCCTGCAATCCTATACACACGGAACAAACGATGCGCAAAAAGCAATGGGAATTATCACAATGGCTCTCATCACAGCAAATTTACATACTTCTGCTAATGATATTCCAACCTGGGTGCAATTCGCCTGTGCGACAGCCATGGGTCTCGGAACTTCAATCGGCGGATGGAAAATCATTAAAACCGTTGGCGGAAAAATCATGAAGATTCGTCCGGTAAACGGTGTATCCGCTGACTTAACCGGGGCAGCCATTATTTTCGGCGCCACATTTATTCATTTGCCGGTCAGTACAACCCACGTCATTTCTTCATCAATCCTTGGCGTCGGTGCATCACACCGGGTAAAAGGCGTAAACTGGGGCACAGCTAAGCGGATGCTCATTACATGGGTCATCACGCTTCCGATTTCAGCGACACTTGGTGCCATCGCCTACTTTATCTTAAATATGATTTTTTAATGTTTCACCGCTTCTGTCAAAGGAGCGGTTTTTTTGATGAAACAGGAAAACCAGCCGCATTTCTAGAATACAATAATCAGAACCTATTTCAGATGCGAGGGATTGATGTATGCTTTTATTGTTTCAAATCATGGTCTGGTGCACTATGGCCGCTTTAGGCTTATACGTATACGCCACGTGGCGGTTCGAAGCGAAGGTCAAAGAAAAAATGTCCGCCATCCGAAAAACATGGTATTTGCTATTTGTTTTTGGTGCCATGATATACTGGACATATGATCCCTCTTCCCTGTTCACAAACTGGGAACGGTATGTCATTGTCGCTGTCAGCTTTGCTTTAATTGACGCTTTTATCTTTTTGAGCGCTTATGTGAAAAAACTGGCCGGCAGTGAACTGGAAACAGACACAAGAGAAATTCTCGAAGAAAACAACGAAATGCTCCACATGTATCTCGATCGGCTGAAAACATACCAATATCTATTGAAAAACGAACCGATTCATGTTTATTATGGAAGTATAGAAGCATATGCTGAAGGAATTGATAAACTGCTGAAAACCTATGCTGATAAAATGAATCTGACGGCCAGCCTTTGTCACTATTCGACACAGCCTGATAAAGACCGGTTAACCGAGCACATGGAGGATCCCGCTGACGTGCAAACGAGGCTGGATCGAAAGGATGTCTATTACGACCAGTATGGAAAAGTAGTGCTCATTCCCTTTACAATCGAGACACAGAGCTATGTCATCAAACTGACGTCTGACAGCATTGTAACGGAATTTGATTATTTGCTATTCACATCATTAACGAGCATATATGATTTGGTGCTGCCAATTGAGGAGGAAGGTGAAGGATAATGGAAAACGCGTTTCAAAACGGATGCCATCCGCGGGCAAAGAAACCGTTTAAAATCCTGAAAAAACGTTCAACCACCAGTGTTGCAAGCTATCAAGTCAGTCCGCACACAGCAAGAATCTTCAAAGAAAACGAACGGCTGATTGATGAGTATAAACGAAAAAAAGCATGATCACACTAAAAGGACAAGAGAAACAGCTCTTGTCCTTATTCCTTTTCTTAAGGGGCTACATATAATAAAACAAACAGAGGATAATGTCAGGTGATACAGTGAAAAAATTGGTGCGGCGTGTGAAGGTTATTGATTACGGGAGGTTTGGCTTTTCCGGGTATTCGCTTCGGGTGAGGGAGCGGAGTGCAGGAATTTTAAAAAAATTGAAGAAGAAAAAATAAATCCCGGAGCAACTCCGGGATTATTATGTTCTTTCATCAGCTTAATTGAGCTGCGATCTTCGCTTTTGTCGCAGGTCCATAGATACCGTCGGCGGGTAGACCGTTAACAGACTGAAAACGCGCAACCGCGTCTGCTGTTTTCGGCCCGTAAATGCCGTCGATTCCGTTGTTCACAGCTCCTTTATCAGGATAAAAGTAGAGAGCTGCCAGCGCTCGTTGCACTTGAAAGACGTGTTCGCCTGAGGTATATGGTGTAGTCAGCTGAATGATACCGTCAGGGAGCGGATAGAGTTCTGGCTCTGCAGCGGACGATGGAGCACTTACAATTAACACTTGACCAACCTGAATGAGATTCGGATCTTCGATATTGTTCCACTCTTGCAGCTGAGCAACAGTGACACCGAACGCTCTCGCTATGGATGTAAGTGTGTCACCTTTTTTTACGACGTAAGTTTGGCTCCCGCCGCCGCCAATTCCCGCTTTAAACGAGTCCCACGTATCCAACAGTTTGCGAGGGCATTCCTTCCCTGACCAATATTTGTGAGGCACGACGTTAGCGAGGCTGATACCGTGTTCAGCCATCAATGTTTTGATCAGCCACTGGGCATTAGCTGTTGCTTGTGCAAAGTCGCCATCCGCATTTTCACAAATTTCAATCCCGATAGAAGCCCGGTTGCCGCTTCCGTTCCCGTCTCCTGCATGCCAGCCGTTTTCATTTAACGGCAGATGCTGATAAATCTCTGTATCATCAACTGTAAAATGCCAGCTTGTCGCCGTATCAGGGTTTTTCAAATAGCGGGCATGCGCTTGGGCATCGGCGCCTGCTGCCGTATTCGCTGTATTGTGTACGGTAATATAAAGAGGTGTCATCGCGTAGCCTGGACGGTTATTTGCACCGACCGGAATAAAATCTTGAATAATGTTAACCATTTTCATCTCTCCTTATTTCGTCAGATTATTTTCCTTTAACAAGTCGCGTTGCTTTTTCCCTTTTTCTGTTACATAGTTGTTTTTAAACCAAGCTGCTAGTGTTGTCCCAATTGTGAAGATCACTGATCCTGCTGAAT
The DNA here is from genome assembly GCF_023161785.1 of Bacillus sp. 2CMS4F. NCBI lineage: Bacteria > Bacillati > Bacillota > Bacilli > Caryophanales > Bacillaceae > Bacillus > Bacillus sp. 2CMS4F. The sequence continues at coordinate 57,546 of NZ_JALNTO010000014.1, read as the reverse complement.
ACAGAGCATCTGCAAGCTGATTCACCTGCTCTTCCTGTATGTCCAATGGTGATTTGCCAAACATCAGTATGCTCTGGTTGATGAGCGCAAGCAAAAGAAGCACCGTCCTAGTGACCGTGCCTTTATCATACGTTTTCATGATAATCCCCCTTAATGCTGCAGCAGGTTGTACATAATGGCGATGGCTCCGCCGATGATCCCTGTGCACACTGCTGTAATGATGGCACCAGTGATGGTGCGCTTAATCCATGTTGTATTTTCATCAATTTTGTTTAATTTTTCGTTCAGCGTCATGATTTGCTGATCTTGCCGGTCAGACACGCGTTCTAATGCGGAAACTCTCTGTTCGAGCGCTTTTTGCTCACCTTTTATGTCTGCTAAATCCTGCTGAAAGACATTAACATCTATGTCTTGCTGCATCATTCACTCCTCCTTTACATGCGGATCACCTCCTTTCCGAGGCCAATTGCAATGGTTAAGAGACCGCGGTTCCTTTAATTGATAGACTCCCGCCGCTCATGCTGGCAATCTCCATCACGATCTCCTTAAAGCCTTTAATATCAAAGGACCAAGCCTCATCCTTGCCTAAGGTGCTGCAAGCGGTAGAAGCATCATCCGATTTCACGCCTCTGATTGGAAGTTTCTGTCCTGACACAGATTTCCCCCAAAATTTCACCTCACTCGTTTCCGCTGTGCCAAATACTTCAACGAGTAAATGCGCGGCACCGTCCAAGGGTAAAGCAGCACCTTCGCCGGCGGACTCGGCATTTTCGTGAAAAACAAAGTCAAACGTTTTGCCAGCTTCCACTTTCAGCCGCCCATCGTCTGTTTGGTTTTCCTTCAAATCAATTTGCAAAGGAAGATTTTCATTTAAGCGTACGTCCATTTCACCTGCGCCGACTGATTGATATAACACAAACTCCGATTGCTGGAGATTGCCGTTAACATACCGAAATCGGTAATAGCGTTTCGTGATATACACCCAGTCAGTCGCTGTCAGAACACCTGCAGCAACATTGACAGCTGTTGTCGTTGTCCAAACATTGTTATTGTCGCTTTCCTCTATAAAGAGCGTGCCTTCACGATCTGCATACGCCCACCCCTTTACTTTCGAAATCAGAACTGCGCCAAGCCGGTCTTGCCCGAGCTGACTGTATGCCTCAGTGGCCTTTAACGCGGCATTTGTTAAAATCTCCGCTACACCTGAGAGATTCGAAACAGGTGTGACAAAATCGTTTTTTTCTCCTCTATACGGCTTCACAGCTCCAGCTTTTCCAGTCTTATCGAGAGGAAACTCATATTGATACTTGACCATTTTTATCCTCCTTTTCATGTAAAAACGAGCAAAATAAAAAAGCCTACATGGCTTTACCGGTAATTTCTTCATACTGGTCAGAAGTGATCAGCTTTTTGTTCACGCCTTCTGCCAGATCCTCTTTAGAACAGTCTTTGAATTGTATGGCCTGCTTCACCATATCTGTCGTCGCCCAATCATAATATAAGGCAAGCACCCAATAATTCATTCAGCACTCTCTCCTTTCAAAGATAATAATGAAAGCTTTATATCTGACAGCTCGCTCCCCAACGTTTTGTTTAGCTCTTCAAGCTGCTTGCGTGCCAACTTTTCTTGCGACAATTCCTGAGCAAGCAGCTCCACCTGATCAGGCGGCTCGTACGGCGGTTTTTTTTGCAGTTCTTCCCACCAAGATTCGAGTTCTTTTTGCGTCGGGATCGGGGCGCGCAGGTTCCATTCAGCTATATAAGACCCTTCTCCGTCATTCTGAACGATAAAATCTTTTGTTGGATCTGCATTGGGGTATTTATACATGATTGCTTCTGCGATCATCGTTTTTCCTCCTATACTTATACTGTAGGATAGTTCAGTCCTCCAAGTTCTTGAATGTCTATATAGTTGTATAGCTCGTTATAATCGGATACACCCCTTCTATCATCACCATGATAGTTGCAATAGCAATATATCTCTATATAGTCACCTTTATTCATAGGAACGGTTACATTACCATTTAAGTCAAGGTACATTTCACTTTCCTTATCAACAAAGTCCCCTCTCTTATGGTCTATTGGTTTATACAATGATCCATTTAGATAGAGTTTCAAATGAAAATTGATGTAAGCCGGTGTATTTATCATATACAGGCCAACTCCTACTAAAAACATTCCATCATTAGGAGCAACGAATCTACTATTTTTTGTATCAAAAGCATTATGACTATCCTTTATTTTGTGATTGAACTGAATTTTTGTATGGGCTGCTTTATCTAGATACTGAATACCTGTAGTTCGGATATATGCATGAGCGAATCCAGAAATTTTATGCCAAGCTGTCCAGCCTGAATCTGCCCACCAATGGCGGATCCAAGAACCTGTGTTAGTAAAGTTGGAGCTAGATTCATTTCCAGTTCCATAAAAATACTGAGCAAATCGAAAATTACTATGCTTTTCATTTTTTACAATTCCATAAGTAAGCGGGTATCCTGTTGTGTTATTGGCTCCTATGTCCATGAAAGTAATACCAGCTGGGTAATCATTTCCGCTTGTTCTCGCATCTTGGATTGCATTTGAGCCGGTAAGCACAGTTAATTTTTGATTTGTATAATTTGTGTCAACATAGTTTTTAGCATTAGACAAAGCTTTATCCGCTTTAGCTTGTGCGCTGGTTTCAGTTTCAACCTTGTTCCATCCTTGCCATGCAACAGTGCTTCCATCATAATAATTCGTAAAGACATTGTTTCTGTAATCAGTAGCAAAGACCCAACCAAACATACCTTTACCGTCGGTTGATTGGCTAGTCAAATGAAATACGCCTCTAATTGAAAATGGAGATGGAGCATTTACAGCTTTTCCATGTGCATAAAATGTGCCCATGCCTCTACCTTGATCAATTATTTTTTGAAGAATGTCCTCTCCTTCGTTTGCTGCAATGGTCACCCCTCCTATATCGCTTGTTATTTTAGTAAGCTGAGCTCCATTCCATTTGCTTCTCTCAGCAGATGTAATGTGTATTACTGAATCCTTAGCATGATTAGATACCTTTGCCTCTGCCCCAGCTGTTGTCTCTAATTCAATCCACTCGGACCAGTTTCCACCTGATATCGTTTTCCGATACGTTTTATTAGCATTATCAAAAGCGATAATCTGACCGTAATCACCGGCAGCATTGATTGTCCATATGCCCCTGACCGAAGTACCTGGACCATTTAACGTTTTTGACATTGAGGTGAAATGAACCATTCCAGTGTTCTTCGGAACAATTTCATGGAAATCATCTGTTTCGCTTAAGTATATTTTGGCTTGACCGTTATCTGCTGTGACTTTAAAAAGCTGACTGTTATTCCACTTGTCTTTGTCTGATTGTATGACATGTATGTCCGCCTTACCTGCATGAGCGTTCACTTTTGTTTGAGCGCCCTCCGTCGTCTCTAATTCGATCCAATTTGACCAGTTGCCGTTTAAGAGAGTTTTACGGAAAGTTTTATTATCATTTGTCATCACAATTACATGACCATTTAATTTTCTGTCACTGCAAGTCCAAAATCCTCTTCCTGAGCCGCCTGGTGAATTTAGAGGCGTGCCAGTATAAGAAAAATAAGTCAATGTAGGATAGTTCAACAGTTCCGTATGGAAATCACTCGTGATATTGAACATAGGTTGTCCATTATCATTTGTAATCTTAGATAACTGTCCGCTGTTCCATTTCACTCTCTCTTCCTCTGTAATATGCCTCACCTGATCTTGCTCATGCTGGTCAAAATCCTTCTTTGCGGCCTGCTGCACATTATCCACATTCCCCAGCCCGACTTGCGCCTTTGTTGTGTTGTGGGGGTTGTTCATGTCGTTTTTGTGGGCGGCCAGGTCTGTGTGGGCGTCTTTTATTCCTTTTTCCCAGCGGTTGACGTCATCTTCGTTGATCGGATCGTCCGGAAGCCAGTCTGTTTTTTCTTCGTATGCCATGTTTACACCACCTCAAAGGTAAATCTGAAATCGAGTGTTCGATTTTCACTGACGTCCAGGTCTGTTTTTCTTTCTGTAATGATGTTGCCCAGCTCGTCTAAAATTTGTACCGTTTCTATATGTTTGATGTCTTCTTCACGTTTTGTCAGAACGGTCACTATTGCTCCTTCAATGGCGAGCTCCACTATTTCTGTTTCTTGTCCGTTAAGCAGCACGTGATGAATCCTGCTTTTCAGATCGGCAGCTGTACGTTCTCTGTATATGGTTGAAATCAAGTTAAGACCACCTCATTATTGTTAAGGGTGACAGAATAACCGACCTTCAGCTCACTGGCTGTTCGGTATCTTCGGTGATTCAGGATGACTGTGTCCTTTATTTGGAGCGTCTCATTTAATCCGCCTCTGAGCGTATACGCCAGATGTGCCGGCTTCATATTTTCCAATGCTTCGATCAGCTCATTCATGTGCTGGAGATCATCAATATTGATGTCTACATTAAAGCGGTATTCACCGGGCAGCAGGCGGACTTGTGCCGACGGTTTTTTTAAGAAACGGTTCACCGCCTGCTCAATGGCCCGGTAGGTGATCGGCGGAATGTTCGACATTTTTGAAATGAGCCTCAATCGCCTGATTTCATCGGTGTCTCCCGATTCCCGCGGCACGTTTAAAATCTTTTCCCAGCGGCTAAGCCCCCATGTTGCTGTTGGCACAAATAACTGGTCTGTCAGATCAAATATGCTGTTATTTTGCTGATCAAACTCAGGTGCTTCCGCTTTCAGCAGCTCCGACATTTCTTTTAAGCTGGTGAGAAACGGCGGCAGATATGAAATCATGTCATCTTGTTTGCTCAATGATATTCACCTGCCCAAGCTTAGGGATTTCTACGTCGCTCAGCACTAAATTTTCGGAAGTGCCGTTGATTTTAATATTTGAATAATCACTGACAGACGGCGAATTATAGACGATGTTATTAATTTGAGAAAGGCGGATAATGTTATCTTCGAATGCCATTTTCTTAAAGAGATTTAAAACGCCTTCTTGAATTTCTGTCTTTACTTCATCAATCGAGTGATTGACTTCCGGAAGCACCTCGGCAGAAATCTCAACTTCCTTCCAGACCGCGCTTTCCACTGTGACAACGGCTCCGATTGGCGCCTGCCCCTCGCCCTGACCGGGCTCAGGGTCAATATAGTCTTTCACTTTTTGAATTAAAATTTCAGAAGCCGGTTCAAGATTTGCATTCGTGACGACAATTTTAACCGTCCCGTCTCCGTTCCAAAGCGGAAAGATCTTTGCTTTTCCAACCCCGTCCACTTCTTCAGCCCACTCTTTATAATGCATTTTATTGGCGCTGACAGCCTCACGCCGAACCCTCGTAAAATACCGTTCTCTTAAACTATCGTCTCCTTCTTCTTCACGCCCCGGAATCAGAATCTCTTTGACAATCGCTTTTTCCAATCCCGGGATGGTATCCAGTGACAACAGATTGCGTCCGGTCAGATTGGCGTTTCCTGCTTCTCCCGGCGTTTCACAGACAAGCGTCCCGTCTCCTGTATATTGAAAATAAAGATTGTCCACATAGAAGCGGGAGCCTTCAGGAATTCTGACGCCAGCTGTGAACTCCCCTGCCCTCACGGCCTTTGTTGCAGCTGTCCGTTCAATCCCCGCTTCCGCAGCGCGCCGGTCCAAAAACTCTCCTTGCGCAGTATCAGAAAACACAAGCTCAAGCACGGTATCAAGCCATATATACGACTTCGCAAGCTCGGCTGCCGCCGGGGCTAATGCGTTATAAATAACACTGCCTTCTCTCGTGTCAATATCTGCGGAGATGCTGTTCAGCATACGCTCCATAATCTCTTCAAAGGTCTGATCCTCAAACATCTTCGCCAATCACCTCCTCAATCTCAAGCGATCCTTCATCTGTCTCGACTACAAAGGAAACATGAAACGCATCGCCTTGTTTTTCTATCTCAAAGTCTGTTACAGCGGAAATACGGTCATCATAAACAAGTGCCTCTTCTATGAGCCTTGGAATCTCCATTTTTTTGTAGGCATCAGTCGTCTCATGATCTGTAAGCACGTCCTGAAGCTCATTTCCGACATTATGGCTGTAAACTGAATACGCATATCGTTCAGTTTGTAAGGCGATATACACAAACTGTCTGATTGCTTCAATCCCGGTAATCAGCTCATTTGTAATTCTTCCGTTTTCAAAATCTATTTTGTAGGTTTGCGAGGTTTCAATGACTTCGCCGTCATCTTCAATATCCTCAAACTCCACTTCTGGTGTCAGGGCCATGATGCCCACTCCTTTATACATGCTAAATAAAAAACCACTTCGTCCGAAGCGGTTTTGTTTACAGTTTATCTAAAATAAAAAACGATTGTCCGCCTGTCAGAGCTGCAGTCATGACGCGATCCCCCAGCTCGAGTGCATCATCTCCTCCGGGCTGCATCCGTTTTGGGATGATGAGGGCGTCAGCCGGTATGATCAGTTTGCTGTTTTCTTTTAATTTGATTTCAACAGGAGAAACCGAAACCACCTCAGCTGGGAGCAGCTCCACCGGAGATTCAGCATCAACCGCACCGACGGCCAAATGTTTGATGGCTTCACTCAGTCTCATCAGGAAACCCCTTCCGGCATCGTATTCTTTTCGACAACATCAATGGTCATCGTATGTTTCGTTCCTTTAAACTCATGCCGGTCTGTATCTACCCAATACGTTTTCTTAATTCCGGCCTCCGGAATGGATATATAGACAGGCAAGCCGCTCTGCACTTCTGGAATGCCGATGGCCTGAATATTTTTCAGTTCTTTTTTTACGCCCTTTTTTTCAGCAAGGCGTACGTCGGCCCTCTGCTGAAGCTGCGCCTGGTTAATTTCGTCTGTTACGGTCTCCGTATATTGAAGCACGCCGTATTTGTTTAAGCCTGAACTGTCCTTCGCAGACGCTTTATACGTCTTATTATCCTTCTGGCGGCGCAGCACGACTCGTGTAGCAGTATCATTTATAGACGTGCTGTATTGGTAGCCCGTAATATTGACACCTGTTTCCAGCACCCATACCTCTGATGGATCTGGCCAAGCGCGCAGACCCAGCTTTCCTTTTTCCGAATACAGCTGATAATTCCGGCCCGTCTGGCTCTTTGTCTGTTTTAAAGCCTTCAATATGATGTCGTACAGGCTCGTATCATTTTTAATCACAAGGCTTTTGATCGTATGACTTGTGTTCGCAATAGAGGTTGTCGGAATTTGAAAATCATTGGCGATCCTCCTGATCATCTGGTCAGCACGCTGATTGGAAAACACGTACACATCCTGATTTTTGACCAGATATTGCAGCATATCGTACGCACTGAAGGCAAGCGTATGTTCATCAGGCGTTCGGGCGAAGACGATCCCGCGGAAAAGCTCTTTTCCCTTCCACTTAAACAAGACGGTATCTCCTTCTGTGACGCTGTAATATTTCTGGTCGCCCTGTTTAATGACGATGGTCGCTTCTATGGAGCGCGGCGCTTGATATCGGTGCCCCTCCAGCGACACGCTTTCCGCTACCAGCTCAAGCCATTCTGTATCTTTAATGACGAACAATTCTATCATCATACATCACCTGCTTCATTGCGGTATCTTTAATTTTTGACCGGGAAAAATCCAGTGGCCCGGCTGCCTGATATTTCGTTTGCTTCGCTTGATCATCGCTGTTTTATTGGCGTTCCAAATTTTGCGCCATTGCGTGCTGTTCCCGTAAAATCTGCCGGCAATGTCCCAAAGCGTGTCTCCCTTTTTTACTGTATAGGTTTTCGGAGAGGCCTTTGACGGACGTTTTGCCTTTGTTTTTTTCTTTTGCTTGATTTTTCGGGGGGAAGCGGTTTTGTATTCTTTCAGTACAATATCAAAATCCCTATCTCCTATCTCTTTGTCTCCTTCACTGTATTTAAAGCTTTCGATGCTGCATGTCATATTTATTTTTGTTCCCGTAATTAAAAATTGAACAGGCTTTTTAGCCTTCATCCATTTTTCAATTTTAACAAAGGCGTTCTCTGGAGAAGGGATATTCTGATATTCAGCTATCGGGCTATACTTTTTTGGAAAAAAAGAAGAAAAAGAGATTTCTTTAGCTCCGGGCTCTTCAATAAATGTGATTTCACCCAGCCCTGTTATTTTTACTGAGTCATTTTGTAAGCTATTAGATACGTCAATTGTCTCGGGAAGAACGGGAAATCGCAGCTTTTCCTTCCCCTGTGATATCCAAAATTCATAGACTGACTTAGTCAAAAGCCACGACCCCCTTTGTTCCGGTGTTAATGTCTTTTTGTAATTCATCAAGTAATGCTTGCCTGATTTTAGCTACTAGACTGTCTGTATCCTGTCCGTTATGAAAATGCTGGTCGCCATTGAATTCAATCTTTATTTCTTTCGTTCCGGCTGTTTGTACCGTTTGCCGGGATCCGGAAGTAACGGCTGCTGATACTTGTCCTGAAGAAAGCTCAGACTGCTGGGATTGAGACGGATCTGTCACTTCCATACCCAGAGCTTGCGCTGCTCTCTGAAGGAGGTAGCGGCCGCGTATGCCCCGCTCCTCCGGAATGATCCATTCACGTTTATTTCCTTCCCCGACACGGGCAATTTGTTCTTTTGTGATCAGTCCGCCGTTGGCATAACCGACATAGGGACCGCCACGTTTCAGACTTTTAATGCCAGGTACATTATCAATTGAGCCGTATCTGCTTTTGATATAGCCGATAGCGGCAGCAGCGTTGTGAATCGGATTTCTAATGTTACCCATGCCCGGTGCTTTATGTGCATTAAAAGTGTTCGGGACTGTCTGCATGAGTCCTTGTGATGGATTTCCCGCCTTCGCGTTGCTATCCCACAGGTTAATAGAGTTCGGGTTGCCTCCTGATTCATGCTGAGCAATCGTCATCAATCCTGGAAGCCAGCTTAATGGTGTCTTTGTGGCCATCATTGCAGCCATAAGCCACTGCTTCACATTTCCCCCTACTGCACCCATTCCGGAATAAGCAGCTGCCAGTGAACCGGCTTGCTTTTCAGCGTATTTTTTCACATCGACAGAACCCAATCCTTTTACTACCCCGACAGATGCAAAGCGACCGAGACTCATCATAACTCGAGAAGGCGAATGGATATCTAATTCTTCACGGAAAGCCGTCTCAACTTTTTTCGCGAGTTCTTTGGCGGCTTCATGGACTTCACTTGCCTTTGAAGTCATACCTGAAACAAAATTCCCAATCATGCCGCTACCCCAGCTGTTTGATGATTCTTTAGATCTCAAAAACGGCTTATTCACATGTGTATTTACATATTGATCGGTACCGGTTTGGGAACTATTTTGTCCTGAAGCAAATCCTTTGATTGTACTGCTTCCCCATGATGAAGATTTGTTTACAGTAGCTTGGAACGGTGTTTTGACTTTTGATTGTAAAAAGCCGTCTGTTCCGGTTGCTGTGCTGTTTTGCCCCTTAGCATAGCCGCTTACCATCTGTTTTCCGTAATTTGGTGAAGAAGAAATCATTTGTGTAAATGGCATATTGATGTTTTTCTTTTTCCAATCTTCCATTTTGACCGGCTGATTGCTGATGCCTTTACCAAAGCCTTCTGAAAATTGCTGTCCGAGTGTGGACCCTTGGCCTGTCAGATTTGCAGTGTCCATTGATGGAGAGGCTGATCCTGATAACGGACTTGCAGCAGCTCCTCTTGAAACAGATACCGGGCTTCCAGCAGAAGACGAAGCGGTTCCCATATCGTCTACGACTTGCATACCTAGCTTAGACGCCGCTTGTGAAAGAAGCATCTTCCCACGGCCTCGGTTGTTATCAACTGGGATAACGAATTCCTTGCCGGCTTCACCGATCCATGAGATGGTTGGTTTTGTGATGTAGCCGCCTGTGGCATGTTTCTGTGTCTTTTTCTCCTCAGTCCCAAATAAATAATTTGCTCCGCTTTTTACAAAGTTCCATGTTTTATTGGCAGCTTGTTTCGCACCTGATGCTACTTTACCACCAACTTCTTTTACTCCACCTAAAATGTTGGATCCTAATTCTTTAACGCTGGACCACTTATCACTCCACCATTTTTTGTTGAAAAGAGTATCCGAAATAGAACTTTTAAAATTTGTCCATATTGACTTTGCTTTATCCCATTTATCTTTTGCCCAGCCTTTTACACTTTCCCACTTTCCAGACCACCATTTTTCATTAAATAAGGTAGATTTCATTTTCCCTTTTACAGATTCCCAAACTGTTGATGCGCTATCCCATTTATCCTTCGCCCAGCCTTTTACACCTTCCCATTTCCCAGACCACCATTTCTGATCAAATAAGGTAGATTTCATCTTTCCTTTTACTGATTCCCAAACTGTTGATGCACTATCCCATTTATCCTTCGCCCAGCCTTTTGTACCTTCCCATTTTTCAGACCACCACTCATTATTGAACAAAGTGGATTTGACTGTGTCTTTTACATTAGACCACGTATCTCCCATTCCACTAACAGTATCCTTAGCATTCGTCTTAATACCTGACCATTTTTCGGACCACCATTTTTCATCAAATAACGTCTCATTTAGTTTTTCCTTCGCTTCTGAACCATCAAATGCCTTCCCTAAACTTTCACCGCCGAAAGTGCCGGCAATTCCTCCTACAACACCGCCAATAGCGGTTCCGACTCCCGGCACAACGCTTCCAATAGCCGCTCCGGCAGCTGCTCCGGCTAAACCTCCGCCGGCTGAACCTACTTTTTCACCGGCATTATCCTTATTGATTCCGGCTAAGTCAGTAAGAGACAAAATTTCGCCTAATCCCGGTATTCCTTTTGCGGCTCCTTTTAAGCCCTTCAGTCCACCCTTCAAACCTTTTGATTCTCCCAATGTTTTCAGAAGGCCTGAAAAACCTTTGCCTGATCCGCCTTTAGCTGCTTTTGCCGATTTAGGCGTATTCACAGGATTTGATTTATTGCCCTTGTTTGATGAACCGTTTCTATTTTTGACTTTTTTGCTTTTGCCTGTACTGATTCCGGCACAGCAACATCCACAAGCCCCGCCCCATTTGCCGCCTGACTTCTTCGATTTAGAACCTGACGCTTTTTGGTTCATAGAAGGTTTTTTAGTGCGGTTTGAGTTGTTTGAAGTTGAGTGATTTGTATTGGCTTTTGAGGCTTTTTGTTTGCCTTTGCTTCCGCTGGATTTGCCGCCAAGCAGTCCTCCAAAATCCAGATTCCCCAGTTTTTCAGCAATGCCTTTTATAATCTTTTCAAAAAACTCTCCCGCTTTTTCAATAATTTTATCAGGGCTGAATTTCTCGAATTTTTTCGCGATTTTTGAGACAATATTATCAAAAAACTTTTCTGCTTTATTCGCGATTTTATCTGGGTTGAGGAAATTGAATTTTTCAGAGATTTTGTCAACAATATTTGTTACAAAGTCTTCTGCTTTAGTGAGAATCGCGTCCGGACTGAATTTACTTGCGATATCATCCACTTTTTTCATAAAGGAGTCTGTAAACTTGTCCAGTTCGTTAAAAATGGTTTCTGGGCTGAATTTGCTTACGACATCGTCCACTTTTTTCATAAAGGAATCTGCAAACTTATCCAATTCGTTAAAAATGGTTTCTGGGCTGAATTTGCTTACGACATCGTCCACTTTTTTCATAAAGGAATCCGCAAACTTATCCAGTTCGTTAAAAATGGTTTCTGGGCTGAATTTGCTTACGATATCATCTACTTTTTTCATAAAGGAATCCGTAAATTTATCCAGTTGCTTAAAAATGGCTTCAGGACTGAATTTACTTGCAATATCGTCTACTTTTTTCATAAAGGAATCCGTAAATTTGTCCAGTTGCTTAAAAATAGATTCAGGACTGAATTTACTTGCGATTTTGTCCACTTTTCCCATAAACGATGTTGTGAACTTATCCAGCTCTGTCAAAATCGTTTCAGGGCTGAACTTTGTCGCGATTGCATCCACCTTACTCATAAACGATGATGTGAACTTATCCAGCTCTGTCAAAATCGTTTCAGGGCTGAACTTTGTCACGATCTCATCCACTTTTCCCATAAAGGAGCTTGTGAACTTATCCAGCTCTGTCAAAATCGTTTCAGGGCTGAACTTTACCGCAATTGCATCCACCTTACTCATAAACGATGTTGTGAATTTATCCAGCTCTGTCAAAATCGTTTCCGGACTAAACTTTGTCGCGATCTCATCCACTTTTCCCATGAAGGAGCTTGTGAACTTATCGAGCTCTGCTAAAATCGTCTCCGGACTGAACTTCTCAGCTAGTGCGGTCATTTTAGATGTAATGGATTCTGTGTATGATTCTAATTTTGAGGTGATCGATTCGGGTGTAAAATGTTCAAATTCCTTCAAGAAGGTACTTTTTAATTCCTCAATTGCATTGCTGATACCGGCTGTACCTTCACTGATAAACGAATCTAAAAGGCCTCCGCCTCCTGATTCTGCGGCTCCTCCAGATCCTGGATTCAGCCCGTTGCAGCAACAGCCCGCATTTTCTGCCGGAGTTTTTTCTTCGGGACCGAACACTTTATCTAATAAAGCATAAAACTTATCATCAAGTATTTTTTCTGGATTAAACTTTTCAAATTTTTGGGTAACACGATCAATAACGGCTTCTTTATATTCAGTTACTTTTTCATCTAACTTTTCTTTGATCTTCTTTTTGCCTTCTTCAACGAGGTTTCCCCAGAAGGAACCGCCTTCTTTTTCTTCTCCCTTTTTGCTCTCTGCTTTCTTAGCTGATGAGGGAGCTGTTTTCTCAGCTGTCTTTAGTTTCCCAAAGCTATCAATTTTCTTCTGAAGTTCATCCAGCTTTTTTGATACCTGATCATTCAAAGTGAGCTGAATTTGGTTATCTTTTTGTGTAAGTGCATCAATGCCTGCTGAAATGCGGCCGACTGTTTTCATGACGTGATCAATCACACGTATCGTAACAGAGTAACCATTTTGAAGTGCGGTTTCCATATAACGCTGTATTTTTTGCACAGCCGGAGAAACTTGATCTTCTGCACTCAGCATAATCGTAAAGCCTTTAAAACCCGCAACGAGCTCTCTTAATCGTTCAAACTTTTCTGTCGCTTGATCATTAGCGCCAATTTTAATAGATACCGATGACGGCAATCCCTGCAATTCAGTTTGAACCTTCTGAATGACAGTGCTGGCGTTATTCTCAGCTGAAATGGAAATCATTTGGGCGCCAAGCTTTTTCTTTATTGATTTTTGTATGCGGTCAATTGTCCTTAACACCGTTTTGCTTTCTTTTCGTATATCTATAGAGCTATTTCGCTGCGCCATTTTTCTATACTTTTCAAGCGCTCTAAACCCATTTTGTATCTTTCTTAACTTTTTGCTTACACGGTCTTCCATTTCAAATCTTGCTGTCAGCTTTGCCAATTACGATGCCCCTCCTTTCTTTGCTTGTTTTTCAAGGATATCCAGCTTATACCCAATCAGCCCATACAACAGCGCCTTAAAGTTTTTGGGCGCTTCATACAGTTCTAATAAATCTGATGGAGAATAATGAAGCTCGTGCATCGCATAGTAGAGATACACGGCTTCTTTATGCCCATCTTTTATTAGTTTTTTGCTTCTTCTTCCAGGTCTTCTAATTCGTCTTCGAATCCATTAATCTCAATTGCTTTGTTGAGCCAGTTTGCGTATTCGCCTCCTACAGACAGGACACGTTTCGCTACTTCTACCGGGTCGGCCGTTTTGTAAGCTTCTCGAAGATCTTTTGAACGGAAGTCCGGATAGACTGTCGATTCCACTGCGATTCGGGCATAAAAGCGCTGGCTGTCTAAATCTTTTACACGGCCTCTGCCTTTTACATTTTTATAAGTTGTAGTTTCTTTCTCCAGTTCGTCAATGCGCTCTGTCGTGATCGCTTTGAAAATAAATGGTACGATATTCCCTTTTTTATCAACAAAACGCTTAGAGATCGGCACTTTGATTTCTTCGGCTTCGATTGTTTTTCCCGGCATAAAAAAGGAAAGATCATATACGTTTTCGTTCTTCTCGCTCATGTAAAAAACTCCCTTATCTTTAAATTGATTTCATCATTTACAAACAGACCTTTCTGAGAAAGGTCTGTTTATGGCTTGTTCAGTTTTGATTAAAACGTGTCAGAAAGCTTTTCAGGCACGTCGAAGTCTTCAAATGTAAACGGAACTTCTTCCTCTAATGCTTCTGAATCGACATCGAGGCTGGCGATTTTTGCGGAGTCGAAGTTTACGTCGTAAAGCGTGACTCTTTCCGTTCCTCTTCCGGAAGATTTATCATCTAACACAGCCTGCAGGGTGAAATAAGGATCGCTGCCTTTTTTGACGTAATCCATCATGAGGATCACAAATTTTGATGTGACTTTGTAAAACGTCGCTGTGCCTGTTCCATTTGCGCCTGTTGTTTTATGGCCTGTCATGCGGCGGCCCATAATATTTACTTCAGACTTGTTTTTCTCCACATTTGCTTCAAATGTTTTGATATGCGCCATTTCTTCGCCATCGAGAAATAAGCGTCCTTCTTTTCCTGAAATCGTGTTTTGTGCTTTTAATGCCATATTAGTTTACCTCCACATTAAAGTAGAATTTTTCTGCTGCGTCGACAGGCTGTACAGCGAGGTCAATCAAGAAGCCGTCACGGTCTTCATTCATTGAAATTGTGATATCTTGATCAGAATCAAAACCGGTAATACCGCCCGCATCCTGAAGCGTTGTCATGTATTGCGTGATCATCGTTTTCACATATTGAAGTCCGTCTTCAGACGCCGGAATATCGCTTCCGCTGCCTTTTCTTGATTTGATTAAGGCTTTCAGCTCGCGTGTTAAATCGTTATTGACGGCGTCGAGTACACGGACGATTTTGTTTTTCGCAAACTTCTTGTTTTTCTCAGCCGTAAACGTGACAAGTGAGTTAATGTCTTTTTCTACGCTTACCGATTTATCGCGGGCGTCAAATGTGAATAAAAATTCACCTTTGCCTAAGCGTTCCACAATCGCGTCGTGGTCAAGGCGGTTTAAGACATCAACGGCACCTTCATACTCCACAAATGTGAGAGATTGGTTAAAGGTTGCTCCCGCACTTGCACCGGCTACCCACGCCGTCGCTTTGTCCGGTGTCACTTCTGTTCCGTCTTCCAGCAGCACACCTTCTGTCACGTTGATGATACCTTCATAGTCACCGCTGTAATTGGCTGTTACCCCTTGGACTTTTTGCCCTTGACCGTCACGCAGACGCTTAATGAATGCGGCAAAGGTCGCCTTCAGCTGATCTCCTTCTGCAACCGGCAAAGCGATGACATCAAAGCTCTCCGTTTCAGCCGCAGCCAAGAAATCGGTATAGTCTGAGTTGACCGGCGCTTTATCCGTACCGCCGGATAGACGGATTCCCGCAGATGCGTTCAGCGTCTCGGCAGCCGTGTCTCCCTCTGATCCAGTCAGCGGAATTGAAGAGGAAAGATCTCCTGTTCCGGTAAATGTCACATAGCCGTTTGCTGTTAATTCTTCAGCTTTTTTGACAGTCTGTTTATCCACTTCTGATTCATCCATATACGTTGCGACATCAAATGATGCTGCATCCAGTACATTTTCATTAATGCGGATGATGATGTCATTCCCTTTTGATCCGCCGTATAAAGCAGTCGCTTTAACGCCTTCGGCAATATCGGCAGATGCTCTGACGCCTTCAGTGAGGCGGTACATCAATACCGTTTTCGCGTTTTTCTTCGCTTCACGCAACAGTAATAAAGATGGATCGTCGATGCTGAGACCCACTTTTTTATTTAAATCCTCCACGCTTGAAATGGAGACGAATGTTTTCGCTTCGCCCCAGCTTGATGCGACAGGAAGTGCGACCGTCCCCCGTTCACCAAGTGACACCCGTTCCTGTGCCGTCGTTTTAAAATTGAAATAAATGCCTGCACGGTCCTTTTCTTTTCCTGCTGTAAATGTTCCGCCATTCATTATTGCATGACCTCCTTAGTTAAAAATGTTTGTATCAATTGACTTGCCTCTGATTTCGTCAGGCGTGTTTTGTCCACGCCAAATAAAGCCCCCTGAAGGATCTCCGGCTTAACGCCGAACAGTTCCTTTGCGTGCTTGATCAAATCCGCTGTATCAAAAAGTGCTTCCCGGCTCTCTGTATGTACAGCCTTCGCTTGTTTCTGCTTTGCCACCGCTATTTCACCCCGCTGTTCATATCGATATCCTGTAAGACAGGCTGTTCTGTTTTGTGATAATAATATCGGCTGCTCCACCTGATCACCATGACCGCCTCGCCCCTGTCTCCCACCCTCGTCTCGATTCGGGTGATGCGAAGCATATCCCCTGTCTTCTCACCGGATTCACTGAGCAGCGGTATCATATTTCTCGCTTCTCTGATGGCATCCGCGAGCCTGTCCGCTTCATCCAGCGCCTGCACGGAGTCAAGATGAAACAGCTTCACATTGAGACTGTAGGTTTTTTTAAACGTGGAGACTGTATCTGTTTCTTCAAAAACAGATGGCGCAGGGACATATAAAGACGGCACTTGAAACTGATCAGGCAGCTCGCTTTCATAAATGGGAACAGACCACTGGCTGTACAAAAAAGCCATGATCGATCCTGTTTCGCTGTTCATCCCGCTCCTCCTTTACATCTTTTTCAGCCACTGGCGCAATTTATGTTCCATTGATTTTGCAAACAGCTGTTCATATAGAAGCAGTGCATGCTCCCAATAGCTCGTGCCGGGTATCCATTTTTTCTTGAGTGCCATGCCTGTGGAAGAAGCCGGATCATAGATAAACCGTGAGCCTTGAAAATGCCCCGGCACCCATCTCACATCGTCCGCTTTCGACGTCCAGTGGCCGTCATTGAGAAAAGAAGCATATTCAAGCTGGGTCCCGACCTCAAGTGAGAGTCCGCCGCTTTGTATCTTCCAGAGGTTGTCCTCTGAGCCTTTCTGAAAGGAGCTGAGCAGTTTTTCTGTATCTATCGTTTGCGTGCTGATGAGTTCAGATTGTACGATCTCCAGAAAATCTTGCCCGCACTCTTCAAGCCACCGGGACGCCTCGCGGGAAAAACCGCCGGATGCCGCTTCTTTTAACGATGCGTTCAGCTGTTTAAGTCCCGCTATCTTCATAGACTTTCATCTCTGACAGCGATGACTTCCCAATGATGGTGTCTGATCTTTTTTGGCAGCTTCAGAATATAACTGTTGTGTTGCCAAATGATTTTGTCGTTCATCCGGATATCCGCAGAGAATGGAAAATGGACAAGAAAGCTGTGATACACGGTTTGATCAGGCTCCTCCTGAATCAGCTGCTGCGTTTTTTCTGTAAAGTAGCAAGGGACATTTTCTTCATCAGGTGTATTCGGATATGAAAATACCGGCTGAAGCTTGTCCGCCGGAATTCCGAATCGTCCTGCCGGCGGCGGCTGCGCTGTTTCATGATAAATATCACAGCGATGGATCAGCATCTGCTGATAACTCATAACGACCGCACCTTCAATCTGGCAGACTCCGGAACATAGTCCGGTGCGATAAACTCTTCCAGCAAATGATATACATCGGGCTTTTGAATGCCGGCTTCACCGGAAACCGTGTAAGAGTAATCCCCCATTTTCTCAGACTGATAGCTTGATGCGGCTGATTCGTCGCTGTTTACTAGCGCAAAGTATTGGGCGAGCTTCAGCAAAGCTAATTTCGCCTTTTCAGGGAGCGGGTCGTAGATGCTGTCTGTAAAGCTGTGCCCTGTAATGAGGGCCGCTTCCGATTCCGCCTCGATGATATCCTGCGCCAGCAGTTCTTCCGGCCTGTTTTTCACCTGGTCATAGACCGAATAGGCGGCAACGTCCGTCGGTTCGATGAGCATATAAGCTGGCCACCCCATTTCGATTATTCTTTTACGTTAATTAATTTAGCGCAGGCATCCTCTTCCTCGAACTTGCTGTCCAGCTTCGCCGTTAAGACAATGATGAACTTACGGGAGCGGATATCCTTGTCGACTTCAATTCGAATATTGCGTGAGAAGCCGAGAATGATATTTTTCGGATGTGTCAGAATGATATCGGACGCATCATATTGCGCGTCTCCCTCTCCAACTGCGTACGGCTGGATATTGGATACCCCTTTTACCGGTACGCCGAATGCTGTGGACAAGCCGCCCTGAACAGCCTGGTCCCCAAGATTTGTCTGACGGTCCGCCACGCGGTCCTTCCATTCAACTTCTAAGCCGTGCGACGTATAGAATCTGAATTCCTGAGGGATGCGCAAATATTTCGGCGGAACAGCCTTTAAGCCTTTTTTAAATGTCGCTCTCGACAGTTCTTCACCGTTCATATCGACGATGTGGGACACTGCTTGTTTACGGATGCCGTCCAGCTGCGCCAGGTATGGATCTGCTGATGCAGTATCTCCGTTTACGATCAGCTCTTCAATATCAACTGCCGCCCGCTCTGCTAAAATTTGCATGATCGTCTGCTGCAGTCCGCCTTTTTCAATATTGTTTTCGAGCGTGTCGTACGTAATGTTAATTTCCGCAATGACTTCCTTTGTGTTCAGCTGGACAGTGCTTGTCGTCGGAACCGTCAGTTCGTCTGTTGTCAGCGCCTTTCCTTCTTGAGCCGCGCGCAAAATACGCTGGCCGAAGCCGATTTTTTCAAATTTTTGCGAATCGTTTTCCATTTGAATCACGCGGGATTCACTGAAAATCGTCGGCGTGTTTTGCACCATGCGGATAAAAGCTGATGCTTGTGCAGGGTTCATGAGCCCGCCGCTTTTTAAAGCAGAAAGCGACATTTCCGCTTTCCGAATGATCTCTTGATTTCTCAATTGATTTCCTCCTCTTTGACTGGTTTACAGCAGTCCGCTCCAGATTGATTTTTTGACTTGCTCTGTATTGCCGGCCGCATCGTCCGCCGTCTGTTTAGAGGCTCCCCGAGCTTTTTCCAGGGCTTCAATGCGTTCGATCAGCGGGGCAATCATGTCCTCAACGAGCTTCTTCAGGCGCTCGTCATCTCCCGTCTGCTCCGGTTTTTCCTCTGTTTCTGTGTTTTTTTCAATTGTCTCCAGCCGTTTGAGCAACGGATACAGCGCATGCTCGATTGATTCCCTCATGTCTTCTTTCCTCATTTCTTCAGTCTCCTTTCCTGTTTTGTCGGCCAGCAGCTGCTTGAACACGCTTAGAAATCCGGCTTTTTCAACCGGTTCTTCTTCATATACATCAGCAGTGCCCGCCATGCTGTAGCCGGTGATGATGCCGGCTTTGATTTGTTCCCACACCTCATCTGACGCTCTTGTCACAAGCACCCACGAGCCCTTTGTAATCCGTTTTGTTCCGATGATAAAATCATCGGGCGCCACATAGGATTCAACGACCACGCCTGTGCCGCCTTCAAAGCTGTGATTGATATCAATCTCCCGCGCGTCTGCAAGAAAGCCATGCGCCGCTTTTTCAATTTCTTCTGCGGTCATATAGTCGCCGTGGGCATCTGGAACATCAGGCTCATACACAATTCCGTATACGAGCTTTTGTTCATCCTGCTCGCTTTTCGTAAACAGCCGAACTTTTTTTTCAAATGACGGAGGTTCGGCTGACTTCGTAAAGAAAAATTCTGTCTGGTTTGCCGCCTTGTCCACATAGCTGACAAAGCTGATTTTGGCATTTTTCAATTCCCGCGCCACCTGCTTGATTCACCTCCCTTCAGGACGTTTTGATATCTTCGATGCTGTCCTTCAGCTCCTGCATAAGTGCTGTCAGATTTGTCTTTTCAGCATCCTGTCCGGCAGGGCGTTTGTAAATGTCCTCCGGCCACTCCTCAAGCGTTTTGCCGAGCACCCGTCCGGCAAGGTCTCGCAAATCATTCGGCGAAACGGCTCCAGCTGTAATAAAAGGACCGAGCACTTTCGCAATCTCAAGCGGATCACGAAAGTCCGGTCCTTTTAATGTCAGCCTCACATCATGAAGATTCAGCTCCGGCAAAAGCAGTGTGTTCAATTTGTTGACAAGCGTTTTCCGCTCTGGCTGAAACACCTGCTCCTCCGTAATTTTTCTCGCTGTATCAGCCGTAGCCCGGTTGTATTCCTGAGCTTCTCCCGTATAAAGCGGCGGCAGACGGAAAGCAGAGCGCAGCTTATTTCTGCTTTTTTCATCATATTCAAGAAACAAGGCGTCGTTTTGCAGGATTTCCGCAAGGGATTTGATTTCCACAGAAACCGGCGTGATATCTTCACCGCCGTGAAGGTCCTTCTCCTTCGCGATGCCTTCCGCCTCAATCAGAAGAAATTTATGGGCGTTTTCCACACCTTCAAGGTCATTCATATACTCCTGCAGTTCCCGGTAAGAAGCTTCAGACAGCATCCCGTTTTCCACCGTAATCGCCGCGGGTACGTGACGCCCCTGCTTAAAGTACATAAAATTGAGCTCTTCCGCTTTCCGGGCGCCGTATAAATTGACGATATTGCCTACCCAGCGGGGCACGCCGTATACGCCGCTTCCGATTTTAAGATGAATCACTTCGTTTGCTTGGTGCTTTTCAGCCAGTGTGCTGACATATTCGCCCGTGCGCATGTCCAGTTTTCGAGGATCGCCGTATTCTTTGAAAAATACTTTTTTTCCATTGATCATCTGCACAAATTTCCGAAACCGTTTTTGCCTTTTGATTCTCTTCACTTTTCCGTTTTCTTCATACATAAAAGATACTTCGACAGGCTCGCCGGCTCCGCATACGCGCATATATTTCACATCCAAATATTCAATGCCGGCGGGTTTTCCCATCCCGTCGCGAAGCACTTCCATAAAGCCGTTTCCGGTTTTTTCCCTGTCTTCAATGGCATAGCCTAAAATCATTTCAGCAGATTCATCAAAGTGAAGGCATTTGTAAAAGGCTTCAAGTCTGGCCCAGTCTTTTTCCGCTTTTTTCTTTTTCGCCTGGTCGACATCAGTGGCGTTGACATCAAACGTGTACTCCACATCAAAACCAAAACCAGTAATATTCACTCTGTACGCATCAATGCATTGCTGAAGAATGGTTGAGTATTCAGCAATTGTTTTGAGCTCGGTGATATTGTAGGGCGGAGCGATGATATCCTCTCCGTACAAATCAGAAAAGTCGTCTTCATAAATTTGCTTTGTCTGAGGAGCAGATGCATTGGCTTTTAAAACCGTTGCTCTGACTGTTTGATTGTGCGGCATTTATGACCTCCTCCTTTCTCGGTTCGGACGGATTCGTTTTTGCGCTGTTTCCTTCACATCTGCGACCTCATAATCATCAAGCGCATACCAAATAGCAGAAAACGTATGCGGATCGATCGTGAATTCATCCTCAATCAGCGCACCGTTTTTATCTTTGGCATACGTCAGTGTCTTGAGCTCATAGATGACATTTTCACAGCGGTCCGAACAGAAAATTTTTTTGAAGCGTTTGACCTTTTTGGTGTATTGAAGCCTGGAGCCGGGAAACTTCCTGGCTCCGACCATCCGAAAACCCTGCTGGCGGAAATATTGAATGCTTTTCGGCTCAGCGGAGTCGGCTTTGATCATTTCCTGTGTTTCAGCCAATTCCCGCAGTTCCTCAGCCGTCTTGTCATCTGTCATTTTGTTTTTATAATACTCCCAATAAATGTAGAGATATTTCTTATCAGGATCGACGGCGAGACGGACGACAGCATTGTAGGATTCTTCAAAACCAAAATCCATGCCTGTGCGAAGGATCGGCTTGCTGATGGCGGCAATACGTTCTTCGATACGGTCGTGCGGGAGCACCTCAAACTGCGGCAGCACCCTGATTCCATTGACGCCGAACCTGCCTTTACGGGCAATTCGGTATAAGTCAGGATCATATTCCTTCAGTCCGTCAAGCTGCTTGATATAGCTTTCGGGGAGAAAGAGGTTGTCGTTTGCCGTGGAATGATGGTAATACGTATCTCTCCTGACAAGTGTCCGCTTTTCATAAAGCTCGCTGTCGTCCAGCACAAACCGCTGATTGCGTTCATCCCGAAAAAAATGCCGGTACGTCCAATTGGAGGTGCCGACAGGATTGGTGGTGCAAATCATGTGCAGTTTCAGCTCAGGGTGGCGAAGACGGCCGATTAATTCCTTAAAGCCTTCATATTTCACCTCAGAGCACTCTTCAATCCATATTAAAGAAATGTTGTGAACAGATTTCAGCTTCGCCGGGTTGTCCATTCCTTTGAACATGATCCGGCTGCCGTTTTGAAACCGCAGCTGAAGCGGGGAAGAAAGTGCTGCGGCTGCCTTCGTGAGACCAAGCTCTTCAATCACCTCTTCAAATAAAGCGAAGGTCGAATCCCGGTGGGTATCGAACACCTCTCGTACGACGAGCGCCGTCCGCTTTTCCTTCAACAGCTTTAACACGATTTTCAGCGCCGTATGATAGCTTTTGGATGAGCCGTAGCCGCCGACGAGAAACTGGTACGTCTGCTCCCAATTGAACACGTAATCTTCAAAATGAGGATTGATTTCTTTTACAATCATGCCTTGTCCTCTTTTCGTTTGATCATGATTTCAATTGGCTCGCGGCCGTCATCAGTTTTTTCCGCTTTTTGTTTTGCGAGCTTTAACTTCTCTTTTTCTATTTTTTGTTTAAATTGATCCGGAAACAAATCAAAGTATAATGACAGCTTTTCAAGTGCTTTCATCTTATCGGCAAGCTTAATGGCGATGCCTTCCTTGCCGAGCTTTGCCTCCGTGACAATAGTGCCGTCAACGAGACCGGAGTCTTTGACGTCGACAAAGCTGATTTCCTTCATGATCGGGTTATCATCTTCATCAAACAGCGGTCCCGACTTTCCGACGGCCTGCACCTCTTTTTTGCCAAAGGTCACATAATCCGTAATATCGGCGAACGCGATTTTGACATATACCTGCAAAACGTCCATCGCTTCAATAAACACTTCATTCACCATTTCTTTTTTTATCCGCCTGATTTCAGCGGCAACCTTTTCATTCTTTAACAGCCTGCAGCCCGTCACATGGGCGCTGTCCGGAGAATAGCCCGCCTTGATCGCTGACTGTGTCGCATTGAAGCTTTTTACGTAGTACAGGCAGAACAGCCGCTGCCGTTCATTTAATTCATCGTTTTCTATGCGGCGCTGCTTATGTCCGTTTTCAGAAAACAAGGCTTCTTTCCATCCGTCCTGTTTTTTCCAGATGCCGATTGTTTTCGCCGAAACACCGATTGTGTCTGCAATGGCCCTGTTTGTGATATTTCCCTGATGGTGCTGATAGATTGCTAATGCTTGTTCTCTCTGTTGTGTTTTCATGCTACGGCATCACCGCCACCTCCAGCATGGATTTCTATTCATAAAAGCGGCTGGTTATGCCGGCCGCTTATGTGTCATGCTCTTTTCACTTATAGGTGGCAAACGTATGACAAGCATTCAGGCAAGCGATCGGTTTATTTCCTCCTGCTGTCTTTGCATCTTTAATAAAGCCCGTTTGATTGTTGTCTGCACAGTTGATTTTTTGACGCCAAGAAGATCGGCAATGCGTTCATAAGAAAAGCATTCCACCTTGTGCAGCAAAAACATTTCTTTCTCCCTGTCCGTTAAAAGGGATAAAGCTTCTCGGATTCTCTCCCTGTCTTCCTCAGATACCTGTCCGTCCGGCTCAAACATCATATCGCAAGAAAATGATTCTATGATTCTTGGATCTTTGATCATCAGCCGCTGATACGCATCACGCCGGTCAATCGCCCGTCTGATGCCGGGCTGTCTTCCTTTTTCAAGCCATTCTGTTACATATTCAAGGTCTGTGATGATGTTTCTGATAATCTTTTTATCCTTCATGTCCTCAGCTGAGAGCACTGATTCATCTGCTTCAGCGAGCGACTTATATTGTGTTCTTGTTTGTTTTAATGTGCGTTTATATTCAAATAATAAGTCTTGCATTCTATGATTCCTCCTCATTTGTGCAATAAAAAAGCGGACACCAATCAACGCACAAATGCTGTGCATGTTGATCAGTGTCCGCAGGCTTTCCGTCTTGGACGTATTCTTTTTTCGCTTTAATTTAATTTGTAGCCGATTTCAAATTCTACGCGGGCAAGGTCTCCCTTTCTCGTTTCAACAAGCGTTTTCCCGTGCTCCGGAGCTTCTGTGATCCAGGCTTCTTGCTTTATGCCGTCGACTATAATAACGCGGATTTTCCCATCCTCAAGCTGGCTGTCAAGCGTGATGGAATCAATATTTACGAGTTTTTTAGGGTTGATCATGTGTCATTTCCTTCCTTTCGGGTTCAGCGCTTTTGTTGGCTTCTTCTAATACCTTTATGATGTGCTCCTTGGAATGAGCGGAATTCCCGTTCAGAAAATCCAGCGCCGCTTTAGCCGCTTCCTTCAGCTCAGGTGCGGCTGCCATCAAGTTGGCATTGCTTATTTGCGAAAAAGAGCTGAGGTCAAATACAGCGGCGATCAGCCGGCCGTTTGAATAAGGGAATCTCTCTTTTTCTTCTTCACTGTAAGCAGAATAGATATAAATTGGCTTCTCATCCCCGCATGCGACAGCACGCCACGGCGCAGGACTCATTTCAAATTGTTTTGTTTCCGGCATCTGCTTCACTTCCCGTCATCCTTGTACCATTGTTCGATGTTTTTTTCTGTCCGCTTCGCCCGAAACAGCAACGCGAACAGAGCAGCCAGCTGTTTAATCACGGGCATTCAGCCCCGCTTTTCCGGCTGTCAGCATTTGTTCCAGCTTTTGAATAACAGGCGTTAAATCATTGCCGGACCGGCAGTTCGGACATGGATGAAAAACCGTTCCGATCCCGGTATGTTCAACAATTACTTTCTTTGTCTTACAGAGCTTGCACATTATCTGATGCCCTCCAATCTATGATTCAGGTCATACGCTGTTCCTTTGATAATCACTAAATAATCACTGCACATTTCATAGATTCTCGTGCCGATCGCTTCATCAACCCGGACGAGCGTTTCAATCGTAAGCTCGCTTGAAAGCAGAATCGGTTTATGATTTAAGTAGCGGTAGTTCAAAACGGAATACATTTGTTCCAGCTGCCAATCAGTGGCGCGCGGTTTGCCGTTTACCGGTTTAAAGAGATCATCAATGAACAGCACATCTGCCTGCTTTATTCGGTTCAGCTTGGCTTCCAAAAGATCAAAATCATTTTTTAAATCAATAAAGCCTTCGACGAATGGAAAATAAATGACCGGCACATGGCGCTTTCTCATCAGGTCATTGGCCGCAGCGGTAAGAAGATGTGTTTTCCCGGAACCAGGCTGACCCAAAAGGGCGATGCTGTTTTTCCGGCTGTCCTTGATTTGTTCATAATCCGCCACAAACTCTTTGGCGCATTCAAACGCGTCCTTGACGGCCTGCGGCTTCCCTTGGGTGCGGAATTCATGAAAGCCAAGCTGTCTGAAAGCAGGTGTAATTTCACTTGCGCCAAGCAGCCGTTTCACTTTTCGTTCTGCCATACAGCTGCACATTGTCCACACTTCCAGACCGTCTTGCCGGCTGAGATATCCTCCCTGATCCTTGCATCGCTGGCAATCATACCGGCTTGTGTCTGATTCGGCCGGTTTGTCCGCCAGTAATGGACGTCTCCCTTTTCTCAACTCGTCTAAAATCTGCTCGATTGTATGTTTTGTCATTACTTTCATTCCTCTCATGTTGTATTGCAGCGGTCTTTTTGGCTTGCTGCGCGAAAAATCGGTCTTCGATGAATTTCGAACAGTAGCGAAAGGCCTTTATCGTTTCTGAAGCAGCGGTTCGCCGGTTTTCAAAAGCTTGAAAACATTCCTCAAGCCATTTGATTGTTTGCGTTACGGGAACGCCGATGGCGACAATACGGGCGATGGCTTGATAATCTCTGGAGGAAGGATACACGGTGCGTCCTTCTTGAGCCGACCGTAATTGTGTAAACCGCTTCGCAATGTGATCCACTGCATCATCAGCAGCAGTATATGTTTTTGTTTTATCTATATTAGAGCGGTCTTCTTTGTCCTGTGCCAGCGGCGAAAATGACCGCTCATTATCGCTGCGGTGTGCAGTTTTGTCCGATCTGAAGCTGAATTTTTTAGAGTGCTTCACAGAAATCATGAGTCCGTATGGCGCGCGGGCAGCCTTTATGTATCCATGGCTTTCAAGAAGCTCCAGCCATCTTCTGACTGTTTTTTCACTTACATCGAATACGGCCGCCATCTCTCTTGCTTTTAATGGCTTATGGCCGAGCACAATTCCCCAGCTCACGCCGTCCTTCTCAATTTCTTTTGTCGTTGAGCTGATAAACCAGAGAAACAGCCACAGGGCCGAGCCTATTTTGTCATAATGTTCTGAATTCAAGAGCCCTGAATACATGGGAAAAGGATAGCTTTTATCCCTTTTCATTGCGTTTCACCTCTTCTTTTAACAGCAAGTATGCTTGAAATTGTTCTCGATTTTCAAAATGGAATACCGGAAGGCCGCATGCCGTAAAAGAAATGGAGCCGCCGGATTGTCCGAGATGGCGCTGATCTATCGGATGTTCACTAAAAACGATTTGAATCGGATGCATATGATCACTCTCCCGATTTGTTTTTGATACAATTCGTATCAACTGTTACCAAGTATAAACGATACATTCCGTATCATCAAGTTATTTTTGATACTTTTTTTATCATAGCTTTATTTTGATACAGATTGTATCTATAATCATAAGTAACTTAGGGAGTTAAAAAAAGAGAGGTCATAGTATGATAGGCGGCAGATTGAAGAGTCTCAGAGGAAAAAGGACACAGGAAGAAATCGCATCTCACATCGGTGTATCGCGCGCACGATATTCTCATTATGAAAACGGGCGAAGCGAACCTGATTACGACACACTGCAAAAGCTGGCTGATTACTTCCAAGTGACAACGGATTACTTATTAACAGGAAAAGAAAAAAAATCTGATGATGATATGTTTTCTGATCCGGACTTGCAGCTCGCATACCGGGATATGCAGGATTTTTCCCCGGAAAGCAAGCAGCAGGCCATCGAATTTATCAACTATTTAAAAGAAAAAGAGAAAAACCGGAAACCGAAAAACAAATAAATAATTCTCTGTTCTCTAAAACATATAAAAAATAGACCGATATAAAGAAAAAAGTGTTTATTTTTTAAAGAAAAGGGAAAGATTTCAACACACTTTTTAGTCCTAAACGGGCTTTTCTTTCTCGCTATAAACAGAACGTATGTTCGAAAGGGAGTATTCAATTGGGCGATTACTTATCACATCTGGAGGAATACGTAAAAAATTTATACAGCAGGCTGGGCATCACCTCTCCCCATCACATTGACATGCTGAAAATCGCAAACGATCTAGATATTTGGGTTCATTTCGAGGATATGGGAAGCATGATGGTGAAATACGACGGCATGTACAGTATCATATTGAACCAAAAAAAGTCCCAGGAAGAGCAATGGGAGGATTTTGGCCATGAACTGTGCCACGTATTAAAGCATGCAGGCAATCATTTTCAGATGAACAAGCTCTTCAGGGAGCTGCAGGAATTTCAGGCGAACCAATTTATGTACCACTTCTGTGTGCCAACCTTTATGCTGTTGCAGATGGAACTGCCGCAATGGAGAAGTCAGGCTCTTGCAACCATTGCGACGGTATTCCGGGTAACAAAGGACTTTGCTGAGAAAAGACTTGAAATGTTTGAACGGCGTAAAGCAGGTATTCAATTTCAGAAGCGGCTTGCTTATTTATTATCTGATAAGCGGCCAAAAGCGGAATATGAGGAAGATCAGCCCCCATTACAGGTAGCGGAAGCAAAAGCACTGTACAATATCAGAAGGCGTGGCTGACATGAAAACGGGCTGGGGACATATGTCCTCAGCCCGGCAGAGAAACTAGCATTTTGACATGGGAGGCATCGTATCATGCAACCACTTCGGTGCCGGTTTAAGATGAGGTTCCGGACCAAATGCAATCGGAGCCGGGATATACCTGAACTCGCCCCGGCCATCAAAGGCTTCGCCATGAGCCCACCTTCCCTCTGAGCTTTCATCCCCTCTGGAAAAGTTAAACAGGTCATAGGATACTTCCTGCTTTTCTAGCTCACGCGGAAATGTCGTGGGAACGACAATATCCCGTTCTCTTTCTTCCAGCTCTTTAATCGCTGCATACCACATATTTTGATGATAAGTATCCCTTGCAATCAAAAATGACAGCATATCTCTTACACCGGGATCATCAGTCATGGCGTAAAGCCGTGTCACCTGAAGGCGCCCCTGGGCTTCCGCATTTAAGTTTGCACGGAAATCCGCCAGCAGATTTCCGCTTGAGATAATGTATTTTGCATTCCACGGATAACCCTCACTATCTGATGCCATCGCACCCAAGCCGGACACAATAGCGTGCTGAGGATTCATCCCTGACATCACTGCTGCAATAGCGGGGTTGCTTTTATAAGCATTCTCCTGTACATCAGCGGGAGCATCATCCAGAAGCCTGGAAATCATCGTAGCCAACATTTCCACATGTCCGATCTCTTCCGTCCCCACATCACATAGCAAATCTTTATACTTGGCATCCGCCCTGCAGTTAAAACCCTGAAACAAATATTGCATCATCACACTAATTTCACCAAATTGGCCGCCCAGCACCTCTTGGAGCTTTTTTGCATAAACAGGATCCGGATGGGAAGGCTTTGCCTGATATTGAAGCTCTTTAATATGATAAAACATCGTTTATTCCTCCCTGCGCATTCAAACAATCACAGCATATGAAGGAATGGGCAGTTATTGCAGGTCCTACTTGCTTCTTCCATAAAAACCAAGCTTAACGGCATTCACATATCGAGAAAAAAGATTGTTTTCTATGTATTGTCCCTTACGGCAGCCAAAATTGTGAAACAGCGCGCTCCGCTGCGCCGTACTCAGTTCCAGCTGCAGCCCCATCTCCCTTTTCGTCCGATTGACGATATTTTGCGGATGAACACCTGCCAGCCGGTCTTTTTCACTGACCAGTTCCGCACTGAAACCTGCCTCATTCAGCAACTCGCAAATGGCTTCTGCTTTTATCCGATCCGCCCCCCCGACCAATGTATGCGGCTTTTTCAGATCACGATAGCCGTGAAATGCCAGCGCGAATCGGTGGGCGTTTACTTTTTCTATGGCAAGCGGTTCATCAAAACGAGTGCTTGTCAGGTGGAGCGAACGGTTGTTGCGCTGCTTCAATCCTTCAAAGATATAAATGGAACTTTGATCAGCAAATGCCCGCACCAGTTCGCTGACGCCCGGCTCAATTCTTCCGCCGTGAGGACCGATGACAATATGCTCGCTCCCGCTGTTCTCTTCATAAATAATCCGGTATTCCGATTCAGACGCAGAAAGAGTTAAAAAACTGTCATACATATCTTTCATGTTAAGCGCTCTCCTTTATCAGTCAGCACCAGTTTACTCTACTCATCTATGAATGAAAACCTTTTTATCGTATTTCCATATCAGGAGATATATGAAGGGATTTATCGATACATTGCTGGAATGTGTCAACTCTGTCAACAGCTGAGGCGATAGAAAAGTAAGCACTTATTTTACTAGAAAGAAAAACTGCGGCGTTTAAATGGGAGCCTTATGCGGTCGATCTACAGGTGGATTAAGTATAAATGTTATAAATCATTCTTTTAAAAGGCTTATGTAAGCTGGCACGCTATCCATTTTTATCAGTTTGTTTTTGAAAACAGCCTTTTTTTGATGACGAATACATTTGACCATACCATCTCTTTTTTAATCCATATAATAAAACTGATCAAACATTAAAGGAGGGGTTAGTATGGGTTATTATAAAAAATATAAAGAAGAGTATTACACTTACAAAAAGAAGTACTACAAGAAGTATTACGACCACGATAAAAAGTATTATGATGATCATGAGAAAGATTATGATTGCGACAAAAAGTACTATGACCATGACAAAAAATATTATGACCACGGCAAAAAGTGTTATGACCATGACAAACATGACTATGATTACAAAGTAGAATATAAAAAGTATTACTAAACCTGTAACTTTCTATTTCTTTTCCCCGGTGATCACCGGGTCTTTTTATTTTCTATTTTATTGCTCGAAGGTTTTTGCTTTTCTAGATTTCTTGTCAACTTCGTGCCCAGCAAATTGTTCATAACTCTTAACATCCTATTATGGCGCGGCACTCTCCTGCTGTGCCAAATCAGTCAAAAGGTTCTCGCTGCCGTTTGTTTGTAAGGGAAAAAGGAAGCTCCATTCAAGTGAAGCTTCCTTTTTTTCATTATCGTTTTTGTTCAATTTTAGCTTTCGTTTTCGGCCCGTAAATGCCGTCTGCCGTTAATCCGCTGACAGATTGAAAGCGTTTGACAGCATTTGCTGTTTTTGGCCCATATACACCGTCAACCCCATGATTCTTCGCCCCTTTATCAGGATAAAAATAAAGAGCTGCCAGCGCAGTCTGAACCTGCTTTACTTTTGTGCCTTTTGTCAGCGGGCTCGTTACTTTGATTACCCCCGATGGCAGCGGATAAGAGGATGCGGCATGGCTTTTAGAGGAAGAGGCGGTCCCGGAAAGCTTGATCTCCTGTCCGACTTTAATGTAATTTGGATCAGTGATGTGATTTAAGCTTTGCAGAGTTTTCACACTGACACCGTGTGATGCTGCGATACCGGACAGCGTATCTCCTTTTTTCACATGATACACTTGCGCAGAAGAAGAAGCCTTTTTCGCTGAAACGCTGCCGTTTAATTCCGCTTCAATTGCCGCCTTGACTTGCTCCCAGCGCCCCTCTGATAAAATGCGGTGCGGGCAGTATTTTCCGTTCCAGTCTTGGTGCTTTCTGACTCGATCAATTCCCCAGCCCCGCTCCTTCAAAAGCTGTGCCACAAAAGAGATCGCTAATGCCTCAGCTGCCTCGTACTTTGGGCCTCCCGATTTGCTGTAGCAAATTTCAACGCCAATCGACTTGCGGTTGCCTGTACCGTCTGTGCCGTCACCAGTATGCCAAGCGTTACGGTTAAGCGGCAATCCTTGAATCACCTCTTTATCATCAACCGCGAAATGAAAGCTTGTCGAGCTGGTGTTTCCGATCATGTAGCTAATTTCGTTGGCAGCGGACGCGTCGTTTGCCGTGTTGTGAATGGTAATATATTCAGCGGACATCGCATTCGGGCATTTCAGCGCGTACTTCGCCTCAGAAACCAAATTTTTCTTCACTTGAATGCTCACCTATCATCTCTCCTTTTTCTTTTTTCATCAATAGGTGGCATTCGTAGGACGAAAAGCACCGCTATATGGATAATTGTGCTAAGCTAAAGTTCAAAAGGAGGGGACATTCTTGAATACGTACTTAATACTGACTACGAGAACAGATCAATTCAATCAGGAGCATGCAGCCGGACACTATGAATTTTTGGACCGTCTGCAGGCAGAAAAACGCTTAAAAATGTTCGGGCATTTCAGCGACGCCACAGGCGGAGCATACGTTATCAAAGCGGGTTCACTGGAAGAGGCGCGCGAAATCGGACAAGCTGATCCATTGGTGTCCAGCGGGTCCTCTGAGCTGGCCATAAAGGAATGGAATCTGAAATAAAAAAGACCCCTGAGGGTCTTTTTTTGTCATCATCATGTTTGATTGCGTGCCGCAATATGAAATGTTTTTCCCTCTGTATCTGCTGTTTCTCCTGCATGGACCATCACCTGAGTAAAGCTGAACCCGACCGCAACGAGCAACAAACCTGTCATCCATTTAGATTTCATATAAACAATCTCCTCTCTGGATTTGTTTTTGTGCGTGCACCATTTTCTCATAAAAGGAAAGTGCTTTTTCAGGCTGTCCGTTTTCTATATAGAATTGGGCAGCATCATGCGCCAGCTCTTCAATGTAAGGATACAGCATATGTTCTTCAAGAAATTGAAAGGTGTGTGAGACTGATTCTGTGTCAATGTTTTTTCCGTATAACGCATGTAAAAATTGAAAAAGCTCCACGAATAATTCATCACTATACTGACGGGCGATTTCCAATCCTTGACGATATTGCTTTTGCGCTTCGGCATCATTTTTTTGTTTATACAGAACTTGTGTTAATGAGTAGATAGAATGCGGAAGATTATCGAACTTTTCCGACTTGCAAATAGAAACAGATTTCTCAAAGTATTCGGCTGCCTTTTGCAATTCACCCATTTTCTCGTAACAGTTTCCGAGATTGTAAAGGGCCGAACTGATCAGGCGGGGATTGCCTTCTTTCTTTGCAAGATCTAAAGCCAGTTCTAAATGGGGCAATGCTCTTTCTGGATACTGCATATCATCATAATTACCTGCAATAACGAATTCACATTGGATTCTGCGGACAGTGTACGTTTCATACATCTGATACGTTTCTAACGCCTGAACGGCATAGCTCATAGAGACATAAGTCTGCTTTAAATTGTAAAAGATCTCAGCCATTTTAAAAGCAAATTCAGCTTTTTCAATGTCGTCTGACACAAGGGCAAGGTTCTTTTCTGCCCTCTTATAGTACATCATGGCACTGACAAACATTTTCTGCTTAAATTCATACATCCCGCGAAAAAAGTTAAAGTAGTATTCGAGCAGTCCTGTCAGCTTGTACTGATTCCCCTCGATGTCTTCTAATAATTCTGAAAACTCTAGCTGCGAGGTGTCCTCCCCCAAAGGCTTAATGTAATCCAGCATAACACGGTGCCTAAATTCCATTAAAGAATAATACAGCAGCAAATCTTGATCTTCTTCCATATCCTCGATTTCTCTTTCTACTTCGAGCTTGACCCGTTCGGCTTCAGCTACGTGAAACTGCCGGATATGGGTATACCATTCATTAATTTTAAGCCCGACATAAGAGGACGGAATAGTCTGCTTCATCCTCAATTAATCCCCCCTTTTATATACCCGAGATATGTCATATTTTATCATATTTACAAGAAAAAGAAGAACGCAAAAAGACCGCAATTGTCGAATTTCGGCTAACCGCAAAAAATACAATCACTTCTCAGCATATTGCTTGTTAATTTATGCCCATTGATATAGGATTTCATTGCACCATTTATTTTTACATATGGAGGAGATTCTATTGAGCCAATCCACTCAAATTGTGAGTCATTTTTTGTCACATCGCAATGTGACGATTGAGCTGACAGAAAAAATCAGCAAAAATCATTACAGCTACAAACCGACGGAAACATCAATGTCAGCAGAAGAGCTTGTCAAGCACATCCTGACGACTTTCCATCTGTTCGCAAATGTCATTAAAGAAGGCAATGCCTCACCTTTTCAAAACCAGCAGGAAGAAACGGAAACAGATCTCAATGTTTTGGCTAAAACGTTTACAGAAAAAACGGCTGCCATCCTTGAGCAGCTCACTGAGGAACACCTTGACAGAGAAATTGACCTGACAGCCACTTTCGGAAGAAAAGTCACTGGCAGCGCATTGCTTCAGCTTGCGATGGAGCATGAAATTCACCATAAAGGCAACCTGTTTGTTTATGTAAGAGAAATGGGCCATACGGAGCTGCCGTTTTATCAGCAGCGTATGTAACCTAAAGAAAAGATACCTGATCTAAAGGTATCTTTTTTTATTGCCTTCAGTTCACTACCGTATCCAACACACCGCGATTCCCAGTGACAGCCGGTATTTGGCTGACTGGTTGATCTCATTCAGCCAAATACCGCCCCGAATGACCTGTTTTAACCGATCAAACTCAATCCCATCTCGTCCTGACACTCATTATAGGGCAAATGAATAAAGATATTGAGCATACAAAAATCAAAGAAACACACGTACAAATATTCAAAAAATTTAATTGATTAAAGCGACCTAATCATATATAATCTGATAAAAATAGTCGGGTTTTCAGGAGGCCTTTATCATGAGTGTTAGCATCATTTTGATGGGTTTGTTAGTCGGTGTCTTAGTCGGATTGACAGGTGTAGGCGGAGCTGCGCTTTTAACTCCTCTTTTAATAGTGCTTGGAATCAATCCTTCCATTGCAGTCGGTACGGACCTTGTCTATAACTCGATCACCAAGCTGTTTGGTGTTGCGTCCCATTGGCGGCAGAAAACAATCAATTTTAAATTGGTAAAATACTTAGCCATCGGCAGTATTCCGAGTGCTTCTATAGCCATTGGCATACTTCATTTGTTCCCCGCCTTCCACCAGCATCAGGAAGAGATTATTAAACACGCTCTTGGTTATGTGTTGACCCTAGTTGCCATTTCGATCATCGTCCGCCTGTTTCTGGACAAAAAACTTCGCCCGAACCGCTGGCAGCTGATGCCGCTCGAAGATAAGCGGATGCTTACGATTCTTATCGGTGTCGTGTTTGGATTTATCGTCGGCTTGACGTCGATCGGTTCCGGCTCGTTGTTTGCGATTGCTATGCTGTACTTATTTAAAATGAAAACATCCGACATTGTCGGGACAGATATTGCGCATGCTTTTCTGCTCGTTACTGCGGCAGGTATTTTAAACGCAAGCTTCGGGAGCGTTGATTATTTGTTAGCGGCCAATTTGCTTATCGGATCCATACCGGGAGTGCTGGTTGGCAGTCATCTCTCACCTAGATTTTCACCCCGTCCGCTGCAATTTATTATGGCATCCATTATCTTAATCAGCGGATTAAAGCTGATTTAATCAAGAAGGCTATCCTTAACAGGATAGCCTTTCTTGGTTTATAGCGTCACACCCGATTTAAAAATAGCAAGCTCTCTGAAGTCATTTTTTTCGTGATTCACAAGCTCTCCGCTTGCAACCTTCGTGATATAATCGATAAACTCACGAAGCACAAATTCCTCATGAACATCATCCTCTGCTAAGAGACCTGCGTTAAAATCAATCCAGTGCGGCTTCGTCTCGTACAGCTGTGTATTCGTCGCCACCTTTACCGTTGGAACAAAAGTGCCGAACGGCGTGCCTCGCCCCGTTGTAAACAAAACAATGTGGCAGCCGGCCGCAGCCAATGCGGAGGAGGCGATTAAATCATTGCCAGGCGCGCTCAATAGCGTCAGTCCGTTTGTCTTAAGCACTTCACCGTATTTTAATACATCTGAGACAGGAGAAATCCCCGCCTTTTGCGTACAGCCCAGCGATTTATCCTCAAGGGTGGAAATGCCGCCTGCTTTGTTTCCTGGCGAAGGGTTTTCGTACACCGGCTGATCATGCTGTATAAAATATTGTTTAAAATCATTGATTAAATCGACAATCATATGGAATACCTCTTCATTGGCAGCCCGCTGCATCAGCAGCGTTTCCGCACCGAACATCTCCGGCACCTCCGTCAGCACCGTGCTGCCTCCCTGTGCAATGATATAATCAGAAAATCGTCCGAGCAATGGGTTCGCTGTGATGCCGGAAAAACCGTCAGACCCCCCGCATTTCAACCCTATTTTCAGTTCAGAAAGCGGGATGTCTTCCCGTTTATCCTCTTTGGCCGCTTCATGGATGTCCTTCAGCAATGCGACACCCGCCTCCATTTCGTCTGTCACTGACTGGGATTCGAGAAACTTCACCCGATCCTTGTTGACATCCTGAAGCGCTTTTTTCATTGCTGCCAGCTCGTTATTTTCACAGCCGAGCCCCAGCACCAAGACACCGCCGGCATTTGGATGGCGAATGGCGTTCAGCAGGATTTGCCTAGTATTTTCGTGATCATCGCCAAGCTGTGAGCATCCGTATTGATGTTTTAGCACTAATACGTTGTCAAACGGGGCAATATCCCCCGTTTCTCTGACAAACCGCTGAAGCATTTTTTCGGCAATTCCATTGACACAGCCGACGGTTGGCACGATCCACAATTCATTGCGAACACCGGCATTGCCGTTTTCTCTTCTATATCCTTTAAATGTCCGCTCCTCATGTGTGTATGGATTTTGTTCAAATCTCGGTGTATAACTGTACGTTTGGATATCAGATAAATTTGTTTTTGTATTATGAACATGAATATGCTCCCCAATAAAAATATCTTTTAACGCATGCCCGATCGGAAACCCGTATTTGATGATGCTGTCGTTTTCCTTTATATGCTGCAATGCAATCTTATGGCCTCTTTTAATATCATCTTTTACTTCAATCATCACGCCGCCCGCATTCAGCCGCTCTCCCTTCTGAATATCACGCAGAGCAAGCAAAACATTATCCTGTCTATGAATCTTTATAAATGATTTCACAGCACTTTCCCCCTTTGCAGACAGCATTGTTCAAGAGCCCGCTCCATTCCCAGTTCTTGAATATAATTCAAGTAATCAGCGACTCTCTCAGTCAGCTTCGGAATTTCATTCAGATTTGCTCCCCACAGCCATTGTTCTCCTAATAAGGCTGAAGCGATACGGAGCATATCTCCGGTCTCCTGATTCCAAACCTCTTGGAAAAATTGAAGAACAGCCGGGTCATCCTGCATTTCCTTCTTTCGATAAACAAACAGAAGCGCGCTGAATGAAAACACTAAACGTGCAGGAAGCTGTCCCTTTTGTTCAACATATTCCTGAAGGGTCGGCAGGTTTCTCGTTTTGAACTTTGATACTGAATTCAGTGCAATGCTTTCCACATAATGTTTGATGTACGGGTTTTTAAAGCGACTCAGCACATCCTCCGCATATTGAGTAAGCCCTTCCATTTTCAAAACAGGAAGTATTTCATCATGAATCAGCTCCTCAACAAAGCGCCCCACTGCCGGATGTTCAACTGAATCACGCACCGTTTTCAAACCGTATAAAGAAGCCACTGGCGTCATTGCCGTATGAGCGCCATTTAAAATTCTCACTTTTTTCGTCCTGTATGGGGTCAGATCGCTGACAATCTTTGTATGAAGACCGGCTGCCGCAAAGGGCAATTCTTCTCCAATCCAATTCGGCCCTTCAATCACCCATAAATAATACTGTTCTCCCACAACAACCAGTTCATCTTGATAGCCTAATTCCGCAGTGATCTCATTAATGCTGTCTACAGGAAAACCGGGAACAATGCGGTCTACTAAACTATTACAAAACGTGTTGGCGTTCTGAATCCATTGCGCAAACCCCTCTTCCAGCTCCCATAGATCAGCATAATGCAAAATCGCTTCCTTCAGCTTTTGCCCGTTATTCTCAATCAGCTCACACGGAATCAAGACACACCCTTTTGTCTCGTCTCCGGCAAAAGCCTGGTAGCGAAAGTACAGAAAAGCTGTTAATTTCCCTGGAAATGTTTTTTGCGGCCTATCCTCTAAGCGGTCCTCTGTCTCACAAACAATACCAGCTTCGGTCGTATTAGAAATGATAAAACGCAGTGCTTCGCTTGAAGCCAACTTTTTGAACTCGTCATAGTCGGAAAACAGATCAATCCCGCGGCTGATTGAATTGATAATCATCTTTTCGTTTACCGCTTCTCCATCCTTCATTCCCTGTAAAAAAAGAGTATACAAGCCATCCTGGTCATTTAATCTTTTGATTTTCTCTGAACCTCTCGGCTGTACAACTGCGACACTTCCATTGAAATCAGTATGTCGATTCAATTGCTCAATTTGCCAATCGACAAACGCCCGCAGAAAATTTCCTTCTCCAAACTGGAGAATCCTTTCCGGATACTGTGTATAGCTTTCGTACAATTTTTTATTCAGCTTTTGCACCGTCATTGCCTCCCTTTCGGATTTATGCACACGTTAACATTTCTCTGTATAAAGAATGCCCGCTGGAAAAACGGGGCATCATGTCGTGACATCTTTTACTGAATCACGCACCATAAACTCTGTGTTTTCAAAGATTTTTTCTGCTTTCGTATCAGGTGTGCTGATCAGCGCCAATAATTTTTTTGCACCGAGCACGCTGATTTTTTCAACAGGACGTTTCACTGTAGAAAGCCTTGGCGTGATATATTGCGAAAAACCAATATCATCAAATCCGATGACAGATATATCATCAGGCACGCGCATCCCCTTGGCAAATATGGCATTCATTGCGCCGATCGCCATGTCATCATTCGAACAAAAGACAGCAGTTGGAGTGTTCGGAAGCGCCAGCAGGCGTTCCATCGCCTGAAAGCCGCTCTCCATATCGTATTGCCCTTTTACACTGTATTCATGTTTGATCGGTATATGATGGCGAATCAGCGCTGCTAAGTAGCCTTCCTTTCGCTGCTGAGAGGATTTAAATCCTTCGATTCCCTCAATGATGGCGATGTCTTGATGTCCGTTTTTAATCAAGTATTCTACAGCTTCCTGAGAACCTTCCTTGTCATTGGACAATATGTTGGTAATGCCCCTGTCATCGATATCCCGGTTCAGCACGACGAGCGGGATCTTTTTTTCCCGAATATGATAAATAAAAGAATTATCAATATCGCTTTGACTCATTAAAATAATGCCGTCATATCTCATTGATGTTACAGAGTCATAGCTTTTCAGATCATCAATGCCGCGCACATACAGATTGTACTCCTCGCTGATTGCCTGGTTTACGCCTTTTATGGTATCAGCGAAAAAACTGTGTGAGGTTCCGTTTGTGATGCTTGTAAAGAAAAGCCCGATCGTATGGGATTTTTGCATTGCAAGGCTTTTTGCATTCACATTCGGTGTATAGTTGAGCTGTGATGCAAGCTCCAATATTTTTTTCTTCGTGTGTTCTTTAATATAAGGGCTGTTATTGAGTGCTCTGGAAACGGTTGTGTGGGATACGTTTGCAAGTTTTGCGATATCTTTAATGGTTACCATCTATTTCCCTTCCTTATCATACCGGCTGCGATTCGTTATTACATATTGTATCATCAAACACACCGCCTCTCCCACTATATTTCCAGATTAATAAGAAACCGTATCATCAGCATGCGTTCCTGCTGCGCTGCCGATGATCGGCCGCACAAAACGGATGACAGCCAGTGAAGCGAAGACGGCCAGCCCTCCGGCAAGTAAAAATGCGCCAGAAAAAGTACCCGTCCGGTCAACAATAAAGCCGGTTAAAGCGGGACCGATGATGCCTGCGGTGTTGGCGAGAAAATGCATGAATCCGCCAACAGAACCGACATTCTTTTGGTCGACTACATCCTGAATAACAGCCCAGTAGATCGCGCCCGTCAAATATAAAAAGAAGACAGACAGAGCCACGAGTGTAACAGCGCTTACAGTTGTGGTGACAAGCCCAGCCAAACCAATCAATACCGCGGAAGAAAACAAACACGTGACGAGCACGACTTTACGCGAAAACAGCACGCCTTTCCGGACTGTTTTTTTGTATACATAGTCCGAAACAAATCCCCCGGCTGCCAGGCCGATAAATCCTAAAATCCACGGAATGACTGTGATGACACTCATTGCCCCAACACTTAATCCCCGCTCCTCGACAAGATAGCTCGGAAACCACGTCAAAAAGAAGAAGAGGATGTAGTTGTAAGCGAAAAAAGCAAACGCCGTGAACAAGACTGTTTTTTGTTTCAGATAAAAGGTCAGCGGAATTTTCTCCTCGGGAGCGGCTTCAACTTTCATCGCAGGTGCATTGCCCATTGGTTCAGCCGGCTTTTCTTTTACGCATTTTAACCAGAGAAAAGCCCAAATCAATCCGATGATCATAATGAGAACGAAGGAAACCTTCCAGCTGAATGCAACGGCGATCATGCCGACAATTGGGCCGGAAATGGCTCCGCCAAGGGGCGTTCCACTATTTGTGACTCCGACAACAGACGCCCGCTGAGTCGGCGGAAACCAGTTATTGACCATTTTATTGATGGTCGCCGAAAGCGGCCCTTCCCCCATTCCAAACAAAATTCGTATGATCAGCAGGCTGACAAAGCCAAAAGCCAATGCAACTGCTCCGCTGAACAGCGACCAAACGACCATGGCCACAAATAAGGTCAATTTTGCTCCGTAGCGGTCGGATGCCACACCGCCAAGAAAATTGAAAACGGCATATCCAATCGAAAAACTGCTGAAAATCAAGCCCATTTGTGTAGCGGACAGTGTGAGATCATCCTGAATGAATGGAGCTGCAATGGACAATGCCGAACGGTCCAGATAGTTAATCACACCAGCCAGGAACAAAAAAAGGATGACTGGAAGCTTATCTTTTGAAAACATCTCAACCTCACCCCTATGTTGGTTCAGTATCTGTATCTGCTTTCGTCACACTCCTGAATAAGCGATAAAACCTCCATCGACAGGAATGGTGATGCCGGTGACAAAGCCTGAATAGGAATCATCCGCCAGCCAAAGAAGCGTGCCGAGCAGGTCCTCCGGTTTTCCAAATCGCTTCATCGGTGTTCCCGCAATAATCTTTTTAGAGCGGTCTGTAAAGCTTCCATCCTTATTGATCAGCAGATCGTGATTTTGTTTTGTCAGAAAAAAGCCTGGTGCGATTGCGTTAACCCTCAGTCCGGTTTCCGCAAAATGCACAGCCAGCCACATTGTAAAATTATTGATTGATGCTTTGGCCGCACTGTACGCCGGAACCCTCGTCATAGGTGAATAAGCGCTCATTGATGAAATATTCACAATGGCTGGTGAGTCTGCCTTCAGCAGTTCCTTTCCAAACACTTGGGTAGCCAGAAATGCCCCAGTGAAATTGGTTGAAAAAACAGTTGAAAATCCGTTTTCATCCATGTCAAAGAATGATTGCCCTTCTCCTTCTTCTTCATATGTCTCCACATCAGTAATCGCAGCGGGATGATTTCCTCCTGCTCCATTGATTAAGAGATGAACAGCGCCAAATCGGTCAAGGATATCAGTCTTCGCCTTCTCTAGCGACGTCCTGTCCAGCACATCAGCAGAAACGGAACATGCCGTGCCGCCAGCTTTCGTAATTTCCCTCACAACCTCTTGTCCTGTTTCAGCTGACCGGTTCAGTATTGCCACCTTCATGCCATGGCGGGCAAGCTCCCGGGCCATGGCCGAGCAGAGCACACCGCTGCCGCCCGTGATAACAGCAACTTTACCTGCCAGTCGATGATGAAGAGGAATCATAATTCCACCTCTTTTTTCGCCATTGATTCGTACGCGTCCCACAGTCCGTTCAAATACATGATTCCTAAAGCGCGATCGTATAAGCCGTAGCCCGGACGGCATTGCTCTCCCCAAATATGGCGACCGTGATCCGGCCTGACATATCCGTTGTAATCCTGCTTGCGCAGTTCTGCCATGACCCCTTGAATATTAATCGAACCGTCCTTTGTCAGATGAGACGTTTCAATAAAATCCCCATTTTCAAAGATCTTCACATTGCGGATGTGTGAAAATGGAGCAAGCCCGGCATATGTTTTAGCAATTTCCACCATGTCATTGGCGGGATTGGCTCCCATGGAACCGGTACATAAGGTGATGCAGTTAGAAGGTGAGTCTGATATGGCCCGCAGCTTCTCATAGCTTGCCTCTCCTGTGATAATACGCGGCAATCCAAAAATCGGCCAAGGCGGGTCATCCGGATGAATGGCCATTTGAATGCCATGCGCTTCAGCAACCGGCAGAATTTCCTTCAAAAAAAATGATAAATTGTTCCACAGCTGTTCTTCATCGACCGTCCTGTAGGCCTCAAACAGTTCTTTGATCCGAGCCATTTTTTCAGGCTCCCACCCTGGGAGTGTCAGGTCAGACGCTTCTTCCACCGTCCGGATCAGCTCTTGAGGCTCCAGGCTCTCCACTTTGGCTTTTTCAAAAAACAGAGCGGTTGAGCCGTCTTCCAGCGGACGGAACATGTCGGTGCGTGTCCAGTCGAAAATCGGCATGAAATTGTAGCAAATCACTTTCACGCCAAAAGCAGACAGATTGCGGATGGTCTGCTTATAATTTTCAATGTACCGGCCGCGTTCTTCGCTGCCCAGTTTAATCGCTTCATGAACGTTTACGCTTTCGACAACCTCCGTATGAAAACCATGGGATTGTATATATTCCGTCTCGGCTTTGATTTCCTCTATTCCCCACACTTCCCCGGCAGGTTTGTGATGAAGAGCCCAGACGATGCCTTTCACCCCGGGAATTTGTTTCACGTGTTCAAGTGTGACTGTATCGTTGCCTCGTCCATACCATCGAAATGTAATATTCATCCTACACCTCCGGATTGAGCCTTTTAATCAAATGTGATCACTGCCTTCCGCACCTGATCAGGATGCTCCTTGATAAATTGAAACGCGTGATGGACATCATCAACTGAAAACGTATGGGTGACGAGCCCGTTATGCGCTAACCGTCCTTCATTCAGCAGCTTTACAACTTTCGGAAACTGATTTGTCTGGAGTCTTGAGCCGGTAATCGTGACTTCTTTTTTTGTAATGGGGAGCTGAGGAATTTGTGACGCTCTCTCATCAAATCCAAGCACCACCACACGCCCTGCCGGAGAAACAACATCAACGGAAAGCTCAAAAGTCGCAGGGAGACAGACAGCATCAATGACTACATTGGCTCCTTCATTGCCCGTCCATTCCCGAACCCGCTCAGCCGCATGTTCTGTTTGAACATTCACAACAGCGTCGGCACCGTTTTCTGTAGCAAATGCCAGCCGCTCATTATTTAAGTCGGTTATCATGACGGAAGCACCCGCAAGCTTTGCCATTTTTAACACACAGATGCCGATAGGCCCCGCTCCCTGAATCAGAACGCGATCACCCTTTTCCACCTGTCCCCGCCAAACAGCCTGGGCACCTATTGTATAAGGCTCGGCCATAACTGCCTCCTCCCAAGGCAGCTCTTTTGAAACCGCGTGAAGCTGCTTTTCAGGAAGCACAACATATTCCCGCATCCCGCCGTCTTCATGAACGCCAAACACAGAAAGCTTCGCACAAACATTTGGCCGGCCTTTACGGCAGGCATAACAGTTTCCGCAATAAGAAATCGGTTCAATCACAACATGGTCTCCGGCTTTCAGGCCTTTAACATTCGCACCAACCTCCTCCACTTCTCCCGTTACCTCGTGTCCGATTACTCTCGGAAGGGTCGCAAGCGGATTCGTGCCATGATAAATATGCATGTCAGAACCGCAAATTCCGACTCGTTTTACTTTGACGAGCACCTCATCAGCCTTTGAAAGAACAGGCTTTTCCATGTCTGCTGTCACCAAATCATACGCTTTTCGCACTTGAACCGCTTTCATTTTCTCACCTGCTTTTTAAAAATTCATACACGCTCCGAGCAATTGAAATTCCGTGTTTCCTGTTTCTTTCCTCATGCAGCTGCTCCAATTCGCCAGGCACATACACTCGCTCGACTCCTCTAGCCGGAGGTGATTGCTGCAGTTCATCAAGCATGGCGTCCATCTGCTCTAAAAACGTATCTTGTCCGGTAAAATAGGACGGATGGATCGCGCAAACATAATGTCCAAGCTTCCTATTTTGATCAAGATCGCCATACATTTTAGCGATATGCGGCCCAAAAGCCGCCCCAGCCAGCAAACCTGAAAACACATCCACCACAACAGATAGCCCGTAGCCTTTAGGACCCCCGAACGCTGAAAGCGAGACGACCTTGTGAGGGTCTGTTACCGTCTCTCCGTTTTCATCGACTCCCCATCCTTCTGGTATTTCTGCGCCCTCTTCACGCGCCTGCAGAATCTTTCCAAATGCCACTTTTGACGTCGCCATATCTAGGATAAACGGTTTTTTATGCTTTGCCGGCACACCGTAAGCAATTGGATTTGTGCCTAAAAAAGAAGACCTCCCGCCAAACGGGACGACAATACTGTCAGTATGAGACATAGCGATTCCGATCAGTTTTTCCTCAGCCGCTTTTTGCACAAAATAACTTAACGCTCCGCAATGGCTGCTGTTTGTCGCGGTGACCATGCCAACACCATTTTTCTTTGCCATTTCAATGGCATGAGCCATCGCCTTATCGGCAATCACATGGCCGAACCCGTCATCACCGTCCAGCACTCCTGTCACCGGCCCCGTTTCTTTAAAAATGGGACACGCTTTTGGATTGATGCCTCCAGCCCTCAGCCTGTTCACATAATGTTCTGTTCGCAAAACACCATGAGAATTCACATTGCGTAAATCGGCGTGTATGAGCACGTCTGCTACTTTTTCGGCATCTCGTTCATTCAAATTGGCGCCGATCAGCTTTTGCTGAACCAGTTCCTTCGCTTCTTCAGCGGAAATCGTTACCGTATTCAATTCAATAAAGAGCCTCCTTTCTTTCAGTTTCATCACTTAGCGAAAACCCTTACAAATTATTATTACTTGCGAACTATTCAAAATATTCTTTATATGGTTGTTTGATCAGTTTCTATGCTGAAGCTCTTCGACAATCTGTGCATGCTGCTGATCTGTCAGTTTATAAAGAAAACCGATAATGACCATAGCTAATGCCAAAGCAATGGCGGGATACAGAAGAAGAAGCGCTTTAATGCCGAGCAGCGCCTGTGCCGTCTGGGCTACGTTCGGCATATATCCGACAAGCCCCAATCCGATCCCCGAGAGAAATCCAGACAATGACTGAGCAAGCTTCCGCGAGAAGTTAAAGAGGGAATATGTCGTTGCTTCTTTCCGCTCACCGGATTTCCACT
The DNA here is from genome assembly GCF_023161785.1 of Bacillus sp. 2CMS4F. Classification (NCBI taxonomy): domain Bacteria; kingdom Bacillati; phylum Bacillota; class Bacilli; order Caryophanales; family Bacillaceae; genus Bacillus; species Bacillus sp. 2CMS4F. The sequence goes on along the minus strand of NZ_JALNTO010000014.1, from coordinate 13,131 downwards.
CGCCATAGTCAATGATATCTGAGACAAGCGCCCACGTAATGCCATTGGGAATACTGATTCCAATAAACGCGATGCTTGCAAGGATGGTAAACACATATACATTTGAAGGAAGCATAAAGTTGATCAGATCCGCGGCAACGCTGATGCCGAAACCGATCATTGCGGTTTGTTTCTTTCCAAACATCTTAACGAGCTTTGGCAGAAACACGACACCCAAAAAGGAAGATCCAATAATGATAAAGTTCATATAAGCCATCAGTTCGACATTGCCTAGGTTATATTGTGCGAAGTATACGAGCATTGCGGATTTAATGTTATATGCGGAAATCGAAAAAATGGTCATCAGGACAAGGGTTAACAGCGGTTTGTTCGTTATAAACGTTTTGACGACAGATGAAAATGTTAATTTCTCTTTTGGCGCTTCCGCAATAACAATACGTTCCTTGCAGTTGCGATAGCAAATATAAAACCAAAGCACACCGAGAACAGCAAACAATCCCATGACCACCGGATAGCCTACCTTCGGGTTATCAAACTTGACGAGCAGCGGCATGACGGCCACGCTCGTGATAAACAAAGCCCCGAGTGAGCCGATTTGGCGGAAAGTAGAGATAGAAGTCCGGTCTTCGGTATTTTGAGTCATCGCCGCTCCCAATGAACCGTACGGAATGTTTACAAATGAATAGCCCACGCCCCACAGTATATAGGATGCATACGCATAAATCAGCTTGCCTGTCGTTGATACATTCGGGGACAGAAAAATAAGAACAGTAAACACCGCAAGAACAATGCTGCCGATTAATAAATAAGGCCTGAATTTCCCACGCCTGCCGATGTTTTTGCGATAATCAATTGATGAGCCGACAATGGGGTCTGTTACAGCCGCAAAGAGCTTGCTGACTAAAAAAATACTTCCCGCCATTGCAGCCGGAATTCCCGCCACATCAGTAAAATACTTTAATAAATAGATTTGGCCTAAATCAAACATAAAACCGTTCCCAAAATCACCAAAACCATAGGAAATTTTCTCTTTCAGTGAAAGCCTCTTCTCCGTTTCAATCGACACAACCTTATTTTCCAGTTCTGCTCGCATCTTCCACCTCTGTGTCTTAAGAATTTTCGATGAGATGTCCGCTCAGTATGACGTATCTGAGCGGAACTTATTTTATACGTTTGCCTTTTCTTCTTGAAATTGAAAATATTGTTTCGCATTGTGATAGCAAATGCCTTGTACGATGCCGCCAAGAAGCTCCATATCTTTCGGCACTTCACCGTTTTCAGCCCATTCGCCCATCAGATTGCAGACAATCCGTCTGAAGTATTCATGGCGTGTATACGACAAAAAGCTTCTGGAATCAGTCAGCATGCCGATAAAACGGCTGAAAAGCCCAACGTTTGACAACGCTTTCATTTGATCAAGCATTCCATCCTTGGAATCGTTAAACCACCATGCTGTGCCAAATTGTATTTTCCCAGGCGTGATGCCGTCTTGAAAGCTATTGATCATGCTGGCAATGACATAGTTATCATTTGGGTTGAGCGAATATAAAATCGTTTTCGGCAGCTGGTTTTTCATTTCGATTGAATTCAGCAGCCTGTACAAAGGCTTCGCAATTTCTTCGTCATTCATAGAATCATAGCCTGTATCCGGCCCCAATTTATTCATCATTTTCGTATTCGTATTTCTGAGTGCATTGATATGAAACTGCATCGCCCAGTCAAGCTCAGCATACAATCCGCAAAGAAATTGAAGCGTATATGTCTTGAATTTCTTCTCATCTTCGTAAGAAACCTGTTCCCCATTTAATCTTGCGGTAAAAATGAGGCCCGCTTCCTCTTTGTCCGTTTCGGCAAACACCATTGAATCAATCGCATGATCAGATACTCTGCCTCCGACTGAATGGAAGAAACGCACTCGGTCTTCAAGAGCCGTCAAAAACTCATCATAGGTTGTAATCGAAAGTGACGCAGCCTTTTCAAGCGCCTGCACCCAATCCGGGAAGCCTTCGCGATTGATTTCCAGCCCTTTATCCGGCCGAAATCCCGGCAGCACACTGACAGGAAAATCTTTGTCCTCTTTTAATAATAGGTGGTATTCGAGGGAATCGACAGGGTCATCGGTTGTGCATACTACTTTTACATTTGATTTCACAATGAAATCCCTTGCCCCGAAGCCTTCTCCTTGCAGCAGTTCATTCGCCCGTTTCCAAATATTTGGCGCCGATTGCTCATTTAATATCTCGTAAATCCCAAAAAATCTCTGCAGCTCTAAATGGGTCCAATTGTAGAGCGGATTGCCAATCGCCATCGGTACTGTTCTCGCCCATGCCATGAACTTCTCCTCATCAGCTGCATCGCCTGTAATGTATGTTTCTTCAATTCCATTGGCTCTCATGATGCGCCATTTGTAATGGTCTCCATACAGCCAGGCTTCTGTCATGTTTTGAAATCTCTTATTTTCATAGATTTCTTTCGGACTCAAATGGCAGTGATAATCAATAATCGGCATGTCTTTCGCATAATGGTGATAGAGGTTGACAGCGGTTTCATTTTTCAGCAAAACGTTTTCTCCCATAAAGGGTTCCATGTCCTCACCGTCTTTCATTCTATTTCAAAATGTTAACGTTAACATTTTGATTTGTTTTTATTTTACCTTTATATTCCTCTGGGATCAATCTCTTTTTAAAATTTAAATGTTAACGTTAGCAAATAAGCGCAAAAAAGACATTGCCGTAAAGCTGCCTGAAAAGACCACTTTTTGGCAATGTCCGATTTTACAAGAAAGGATTAGTAAGCCAGGCTGAATAGTCCTTTAATGTGTGTTAAGTAGCGTACGTTACTTGCTTCTTTCATCAAGGAAGCAGGAAGACCTTTAAGCGGTGTAGAATTAGCACCAATGATGGCTACCGCATCTTTGCGTCCAAGACTTGCAAGTGTACCAGAGTTTACTGGCTGGAATGTTTCAAGTGTTTTTCCTTCTAAGTAAGCGAAAAGGTTGTAACCGATCAGCTCACCCATTTGCCATGCGATTTGTGCAGTTGGCGGGTATGGACGGCCGTCTGCCGCAAAGTAAACTGCGCTGTCACCGGCAACAAATACATCTTCATGAGATGTAGATTGAAGGAAATCGTTAACTGTCGCACGGCCGCGGTTCACTTCAAGACCTGATTCGCCGACTAAAGGATTTCCTTGTACGCCGCCAGTCCAAACAAATGTGTTGGCAACAACTTTTGATCCGTCTTTCAGATCAATCACGTTTCCTTCTACATTTGTAACAGGAAGGCCTGTTAAGAACTCAACGCCGCGTTTTTCAAGGCTTTTAGTCGCGCGTTCGATAAGATCATCCGGAAGAACAGGAAGGATTTTCGGACCTGCTTCAACCAATTTCAATTTGATTTCTTTATGATCTACGCCGTATTTTTTCGCAAGGTTCGGCATGATGTCAGCAAGCTCACCGACAAGCTCAACGCCTGTTAAGCCGCCTCCGCCGATAAGGATTGTTGCATCCGCTTCGTTTTTCGTTTTAGAGTACTCACGCACACGGTCTTCAACGTGGTTGAAAACTTTGTTCGCATCAGCAGCAGATTTAAGAACCATGCTGTTTTCTTCAAGTCCTGGGATGCCGAAGTAAGCAGTGACAGAACCAAGGCCTACTACTAGCGCATCGTAAGTTAATGCAGAACCGTCAGCAAGCGCAATCTCTTTTTTATCAACAGAGAAAGAGCTGACTTCCGCGATTTTAAGATCAATGTCTTTGCCTTTGAAAAGTTTTTCTAACGGCATTGCAACCGCTTTTTCAGACACGTTGCCTGCTGCAAGACGGTGTAATTCCGTAATGATTTGGTGAGTTGGGTATTTGTTTACCACTGTCACGCGTGCTTGTTCTTTTGTGTAATGTTTGCGAACTGTTAAAGCAGAAAGAACACCGCCATAACCAGCGCCTAAAATGACAATATGTTTTGACATCGTATATCCTCCGTCCTTTATATCAATTTGAATCTGAGATTATTTTTGTTTTTCGTTCATGATTTCAAGGTAGCTGTTAGCAAAACGGAACAGCTTTTGAGCTTGAGGATCTTTCAGCATGCGCAACAGGCCGAAAAGTCCAATCGTTTCGTTGCTAGCATCCGCGCGGTCTTTCGCTTCGATTGCAGTCGCAGCCACTTCTTTTGCTGTTTCTTTTACAGGCTCAAGAATTTCAGTGATTGCACCGACTGTATCGCTTTTCAATACTTCGTCAGTCGCAACAGACTGAGCGAAATCGTAAGACTTCGTTAAAATATTCACTAACTCAGTCAGCTTTGGAAGCTGGTCAACTAAAACAGTCAGTGATTCTTGAACTTCTGGCTTTAACAGCTGATCAATAAGATCTTGCTGGCTTTGGCTGACAGACGCATTTGTTTGATCGATTGTTTCTGGCATATCCAATTCTCCTTTACTATAAGCAGTATGCTGATTTTTTGGAAAGGGTAGTGCCTCTCCCTGATCTCATGTTTGAAAGCATGAGAAGAAGGATTGTGAATTCGTGCACAATCATTCGCAAAAATAAATGTTTACTACCCAGTTTTTCATCTTGCCATATTCAGTATTATTTTTATCTCAAAAATAAACCATTGAATAAGTCAAAATCCTTTACTCTCTCTGAAAATAGCAAACATAAAAAACTCCAATTTGATTACCTTCTATATGATAACACTTTTTGAACAAAATTTGAACGTGAATTGCTTCGATTATGAAATTAATTTATATGGTGCCCGTGTCATAACATTTCTTCAGCACTAGTTATTGACAATCCATCAATTTTCTCCCCTACGCGTTACCCATATGTCTAATAGAGGTTCTCTTTTTCCTGTAACTGGATCCAATGCCGGAAGTACTGCTTGCTCTATATTCTCTAGCGCAGCCGCTCTTTCATCCGGCTTTCCCGTCTTCATATCATACCGAGAACCATCTGGATAAGCGCCGATCACGGTAAAATCGGGGCTCGCGCTTAGCTTTTTATGGCCGACACCGGCTGGGATGACCGCTGCGTCGCCCGTTTTGATAGGAACAGCAGCTCCTTTTTCTCCCCCAAATTGAATAACAGCCTCCCCTCGGACTGCGATTAGGACTTCATGCGTGTTGCTGTGATAATGATGGTACGGAAAAACACTGCCCGACCAGCTGTTTAGCCAGCCATGCCGATTGATTGACGATCCGCTCTGCCTGTTCAGCACGTCCCATAAAAACATTTTTATAGATAACGAGCGGAAAATCAGGGTGATTTGGAACCCTGCCGTCATCCTGAAAAAAGTACGTTTCTGTTTCCATCATTTTCACCTCCCTATTTCTGTCTTCCACATATATTGATCCGTAAAACATCATTATTTTCTCACAATTCCGTTGATCTGTATCATCCCGGATAGTATAGTATAAAAAAATAATGCCAGAATGAGGGATTTGATGAAAGCGATCATAATCGGAATATTGGCTTCTCTCTTTTTCGCCGTTACCTTTATTTTAAACAGGGCGATGGAATTATCCGGAGGCAGCTGGCTTTGGAGCGCCTCGTTACGCTTTATTTTTATGGTTCCGTTTTTATGTCTAATTGTCATAATGAAAGGGAAGTTCGTTCCTCTTTTACAAGAGATGCGGAAAAAGCCGTTTTTTTGGATAAAGTGGAGCTTTGTCGGCTTTGTTCTTTTTTATGCGCCGATCACGTTTGCCGCCGCATTCGGGCCGGGCTGGCTCGTAGCCGGAACATGGCAAATTACCATTGTAGCCGGTGTGCTGCTGTCTCCATTTTTCTATGAGAAAAAAGACACACCTAGAGGCACTTTGCTCGTTCGGCAAAAGATTCCCCTTGTTTCGCTGGGCACTTCCGTCGTCATTCTGATTGGGGCAGCGCTGATTCAGCTCCAGCATGCAGAATCGCTTTCCGGAAAAATGCTGCTCTTCAGCGTGTTGCCGGTTGTCATTGCTGCTTTCGCCTATCCGCTGGGAAACCGGAGAATGCTTGAGCAATACGGAGGCAGGCTTGATACGTTCCAGCGTGTGCTGGGAATGACCCTTGCAAGCCTTCCATTCTGGCTTGTATTGGCAGCTTACGGCTGGTGGTCAGATGGCCTCCCGACCGCGGGGCAAACCGTTCAATCCTTTATCGTTGCCGTCAGCTCAGGCATCATTGCGACCGTTTTATTTTTCTGGGCAACGGATATGGTAAGAGATCATCCGCAAAAGCTTGCTGCTGTTGAAGCAACACAATCCGGGGAAGTGATATTCGCTTTGCTTGGTGAAATAATCCTGCTGTCAGGTGTTTTCCCTTCCATTTTATCGTTTGCCGGCTTAATGATTATTATTGCCGGAATGGTGTTACATACCTTCGCTTCCCAACAAAAACCCAAAGAGAAAACTCAGTCAAATCTGACTGCTTAGCAGCTTCTGGAGAATGGGCGAAAGCCCGTTCTCCTTTCTTTTTAACGCCTTCCAAAAGAGACCTGTTTCACGTTATATTTATGTATAGTCTAAGCCCACTTAACTGAAAGGTGATATTTTAATGGAAGCAAACAATCAAAAAGACGATATACCAGCAATCTCATTCACATCTGTGCGAAAAAGCTATGAACAAGAGGGACAAACCTATGATGTATTAAAGGATGTCACCGGAGACATTAAACAGGGTGCAACCGTGGCCGTTTTGGGCCCTTCCGGTTCAGGAAAAAGCACACTGCTGTCAATGTGTAATTTGATGAAAACACCGGATCACGGTGAAGTGAAGATTTACGGAAAGGAAGTCAGAGACTGGAATGTGAATGAACTGAGGCGGACGGCCTCCCTTGCCTTTCAATCCGCCCCCGTCCTTGACGGAACGGTGCGTGACAATCTGAATCTGGTACAAAAGCTCCACCAAACCCAGCTTTACTCTCCTGAAGAGCTCGCTTCACTGACAGGCCTGTCTCCAGAGCTGTTAGACAGGAGCGCCAAGGATTTATCCGGCGGACAGCGGCAAAGGCTTTCACTTGCCAGAACACTCGCAAACCCTTCCTCCATCCTATTATTGGACGAAATTACATCTGCCCTGGACCCTGTTTCTGCTCTGGAGATTGAAGAGCTGATCAAAAGGCAGCATCAAGAGAAAAAGCTGACGGTCATGTGGGTGACTCATAATATGGAGCAGGCAAAACGAGTAGCCGATTCCATTTGGTTTATGGCGGATGGTCGGCTGCTGGAAATCGCAGAAACTGAAACATTTTTCTCTAATCCGCAGCATGAAGCAGCCAAGGAGTTTTTGAAGGGAGGCACTCAATAATGGATTATCTTTCCCTCTCTTTAACGATGATCTTTGTTTTGATCGCCTTGTTTTTATCAAAATCCTTTAAAGCCGGCGTAGAAAAAGACATGATCATTGCCACCATCCGGGCCGCGTTACAGCTGCTTGTGATCGGTTATGTGCTGTCGCTGATATTTCATGGGGATCACCCTGTGTTTATCCTGCTGATGGTGCTGTTAATGCTGGCGGTGGCGGCGCAAAACGTCGTCAAACGAAAGAAAATGAAAATCGGTTCTTTTTGGAGGGTGTTTGTGGCATTAGCGATTGTAGAAATCGTCACCCAAGGCATTCTTCTGGCGCTTCACATCATCCCGCTTACCGCACGGTATGTCATCCCGATCAGCGGAATGGTCATCGGAAATTCAATGGTGCTCGCGAGCCTGTTTTTAAACCGGCTCAGCTCCGAGATCGGGGTGCGCAAGGAAGAAATTCAATTGATTTTGTCGCTTGGCGGCACACCAAAACAATCCATACAGCATATCCTGACTTCCGCTATGAAAATGAGTATGATCCCAACGCTCGAAAGCCAGAAGACATTAGGGCTCGTCCAGCTTCCCGGCATGATGACCGGCCAGATCTTAGCGGGCGCGGACCCGATTCAGGCAGTTCGCTTTCAGCTTTTGATTGTTTTTACAACGATGGCGTCCGCCGCGCTGACTTGTGTCATACTCAGCGTGCTGACATACCCGTCATTATTTACCGCGCATCAGCAGCTGAAGCAAAATGGTTAACATTATGACAGCGATTTCGGGATTTGCAGATCACATAAAAGCCGCTTCTCAACAGAAAAGCGGCTTTTGTGCTGTTTATTCCCCAGCCATTTCTTCATAATACCGTGAAAGTTCAATAATCATCGCGCCCATCCGCTCAATCTCCGGAGCAAGCAGCCTTGTGATCCCTTCTTCCCGCAGCGCTTCAGCTGTCACTTTTCCGACAGCCGCTGCGATGGCATGCTCTTCGAATACAGCCTTCACTTCATTGATAAAGTCGCGCTCCTTGGCAAATTGAAACAGAGAACGAACCTGAATGGCCGTGGTAAAACAAACAGCATCCAATTCACCATTCAGCAGTTCCCGGCATAACTGTTCCACCGTTTCCTCCTCTGGCGGGATATGCTGATAAGGGAGAATCGGCAAAACTGAAGCTCCTTTTTCTTTCAAAAATGCTATGAGGGCAGGTGCATTTTCTCCGTGAAGCTGCACCATTACTTTTTTTCCTGAAAAGTCGTAAGGCTCCAAGGACCGGATCAATCCGCTGGTTGTCCCATCTTCATCAGAAGCCTCTGCGGTGATGCCAAGCTTTTTTAACGCAGACAATGTTTTGTACCCTCGGCACGCCGCTTTAGCCTGGCGAATCGCCAGCAGAAACTCGTCCTTTATTCCGATTTTCTCTGCCATCTTCACAAGCGTCTCCGTACCGATGCCTGTCGTAAAGATCACCCAGTCGGCTTTTTCTTCCGCAAATTTGCGCAGCTCCGGCTCCACCTGCTCCTCTGCCAAGTACACCGTTCCTTGGAGAGGCCGAACGACAGGAATTCCGCCCTGTTTTTCAATGATTGTGCTGATTTCTTCCGTTTTCCGAGAACCGCCGATCGCAACGCGTTTTCCATGTAAACCTTTACCCATATCCGTTCCTCTCCTCTTTGCCAGCTTAGGCTTTATATGTATATAACCTTTAATAAAGCTATTGTGTCGCAAACCAAGGGAGAAATCAAGATGAACCAAATGCCTCTCATTACCCGTTGAATACACCGGATGCATGCTGTAATATAAACAACAGACACGCTTTAACGGAGGATCGACCATGGAAACAAAAGAAGAATACGAAACAAAAGGCTACGACACATCGGTTATTTATGAATTCAACGAATATCCCGACGTCCATAGCGGACGCTGTGATAATTGTGACTATACGCTTTTTAAAAGCTCCGTAAAAGGCGGAAAGTTTTTGAGAGAATGCCGGAGATGCGGGATGAAAAAGAATATTTAATAGAAGATGTTCGCGGGGCAGGGGTTAGCCTCTGCACCCGAGAACAAGCTGGAGAAAGCGGGATTCATTATTTTATTTTCGCTGCAGTCTCCAGCCCTTTGTATATCATTCCCACCGTCTCTTCCGGCGTCATCTCTGACGCATCCAGCCACAGGCCAAGACGCGGTGTTTCTGACTGCAAGACGGCATCGAGAGATTCAATGCTGATATCTCCATATCCTTTTTTCTTGCGTGCTGATTCTCTTGCGGCTATTATGTCAGCTCGGGGTGCCAACACGATCACATACAATGGACGATAACTGATCAACTTCACCATTTCTTCTAACATAGGTCCGATGATCACATCCTGCACCACCGTATGAAACCCCGCTTCAGCATACATATCCGATACGTTAGCCGCCAGCCGGTAGCGAAGACGCAACTGTTCCAGCGCCTCAGCTGAAGGAGTGTCTGACATTTGCATTTCGCCGTTTACAATCATTTTTCTAAATATATCTCCCCTGATATGAACGCTCTTGTCTAAACGCTCAGAAAGAAGCTGGGCAACTGTGGACTTCCCCGCTGCCATCACCCCTGTAATCAGATAGACGGCGTTTTCTTTACTCATTGCATCCCATCCTTTTTAAAAGAAGAAAAACCGAAATCTCAGCAGATTTCGGGTGCAAATGTGTTATTGCGGAACGACAGACTTTTTTATGAAGGCTTCAATTTCCGCAGCTGCCTTCTCCGCTCCGCCTGCTTCTTTTACGTCTTTCTGCATGTCTTTTACACGGTTGAGCATTTCTTTATCTCCGGATACGTCCTGAACTGCCTTCTGCAAACGGGAGACGCTGACCTCTTCTTTCGGCAAATAGACGCCGAGGCCTAATTCATCAACACGCCGGGCAGTGAGCTCCTGCTCATACATTTGCGGAATCACAACAAGCGGTACCCCCGCATTCATTGCCTCCATCGTACTGTTCATTCCTCCGTGAGAAACAAACAGATCGGCTTTCGCTAAGATATCCAACTGCGGAACGCGCTGGCGAACTGTAAAATTGTCAGGAATGTCACCTAGACTGTCAGGTTCAATTGATATCCCTGTTGACATCACAACATGCCAGTCGGAATTCCGAAATGCATCTATACACATACGATAAAATTCCGGCCATGCGTTAAAAGCGGTTCCCAATGAAATCAGCATGAGCGGACGATTCCCTGTTTCCAGCAGCAGGCTCTCTTGTTCACCTCGTTTTCCAAGTGAAGGACCGACAAAGCAGAATCGCTCATCAAAGGTTTCGTTTTTAATCTGAAAAGACCGCGGCATAAAGACAATATTTAACGCTTCCGGTATAGCTAAGTGTTCAAATGAGACAGCCGGTAAGTTTTCTTTCTCAAGGTAAACCTGGAAATCGGCCTCCGCTTGTTTGAGTTGCTTGAGCATCTCTTCACTTCCAAGCTGGAAGGATTCATTTTGCGCATAGGAAGAACAAAGCCTGATGGCCGGCACATTCAGCTTATCAGCAAACAATTTTCCCGCAAATGCGATAAAATCATAAACGATAAGATCAGGCTGGTCATTTTGATATAATTCTTCAAGCTGAGGCAAGATTTCGAGCGATTCTTTTAAAATGCTAATCGGTGTTTCATTTTTCTCTATCATTTCCCTAATGCGTTCCGGTTCCACGTTAATCGTAGTTTGATATAAAAGCGGGCTTGCCCCGGCTTGCTTCACCGCAGGCGCGAATTCCTCAGTCGTCGCATAAGTGACACGGTGCCCTTTTTCACAAAGCTTCTCCACTAACGCAAGAGTGGGATTCACATGTCCGTATGCCGGGATATTAATAATTGAGATATGATGCTGTCTCATCATTTCAGCCTCCAATTTTCATATTATATGTTGACACGAAAACTCTTTAGTCCGTATATCACACTATTTTCAATCGGGGTGATACTGACTGGCTCCATATGAGAAAACGTTTGAGTCAAAGCCGTTAACGCAATGGCTGCTTCAAGCCGTGCAAGCGGAGCCCCAAGACAAAAATGAATGCCGTGGCCAAACGCAATATGCGGATTGGGATGGCGGTGAATATCAAACATGTGCGCCCTGTCAAACTTCGCTTCATCACGATTTGCAGACGCCACAAACGCTAACACCATGTCGCCTTCTTTCATCTGCTGGCCACCAATCTCTGTATCCCGTTTGGCAATTCGCCGCAAGACAGGTGCAGGCGCCCTGAAACGCAGAGCTTCCTCCACCGCCTGAGGCACCAGCTCTGGATGCCGCCGCAATTCGTTATAAACGCCCGGCGTGTCTAAAATGCTGTACATCGCGTTTGAAATCAAGTTCGTTGTCGTTTCGTTTCCCGCCACCAGCAGCAATGTACAAAACGGAATCAGCTCTTCTCCGGAAAGCTTCTCGCCGGTTTCTTCCGCTTTAACTAAAATGGAGATGATGTCCTGTTCCGGTTTCTTCCGTTTTTCTTCTATGATGCCGGCAAAAAACGCGGCTAGCTCTTCCTCGCACTTGTTCCGCTCTTTCAGAAAGGCTTTCTCCGCTTCCTCACTTCCATCTCTTGGTGTGCTCACCAAAATATCAGACCATGTCTTAAACGCATCCATATGCTCTGAAGGAACGCCTAAAAGCTCAGATATCACAATGACAGGAAGCGGATATGAGAAATCCTGGACCAAATCAAACTCGCTTCGTCCATGAAAACGATGTATCAGATCATCTGCGATGTCTTGAATTCTTGGTTCCCACTGCTTCATGACACGCGGCGTAAACGCTCTATTGACAACAGAACGGATTTGCGTGTGTCTTGGCGGGTCCATATTAATGATCGAATTCCCGATAGAACTTGTCTGCTCCGGCATATAACTGGAGAAAAGCTCTTTATCCCCAATCACTTTTTTGACATCATCATAAAGAAAAACACTCCATACTTGATTGTCTTCATCATAGGTAACAGGAGCTTCCTTTCTCATCGACTCGTACCACGGAAACGGATGATAAGCATCCTGTTTATTTTTTCCGTTCATCAGTGCACGCTGCAAAGCTTGTCGCCGATTTACCACATTCATGCTTTTCCCCTCCCCATGAAAGAAAAGATTCAGCAATTGACGAACTTCACCACCTCCTGCTATCGAAAAAGAGAGGGACATCCATTTTGTCGTCTGAAACAGCAGGCAGGTCTTCAAGATGCCGGTGCAGGCATCATATAATCCCCCTCGAATGTTGTTCATCTTACCATAATCTTTCAATTTTTTTCTATTACGCACACCCGATTTGGTTCACAACGTGACCTTAGGCATGCTCATCGATTTTAGAAACGCAATCAATAGCTTATGAAAATCTCACACGTCGCCCTCATCCGCAACGTAAGCACTACTCTAAAAGATGACTTTTCCATTATGTAAAGCAAGCTGAAAATATGATTAAATAGAAAGTAAAATGGTGAAGGAGAGAACAAATGACAGCACAGATCAACCGTAAAAAACTAGTTGTCGGCATCGTACTTTCACTTGCATTTGTATTGTTTGTGTTCTCTTTTTCTGAGAGACATTCAAAACCGCTCGTTGAGGGAAAAAAACAGGAAAACTGGCATACTGTCGTCGACAAAGCCTCTGTCGATATATATGGAAGCCGTTTAGTTGAAGAAAGCAAACTAAAACAAAAGCTCGGCCATAAACAAGCCGATTCGGTACTAACCCTTTTGAAGCTAGCCAGCGAAAAACATATTGCCCTGTAAAAACAAAAAAAGAGCCTCCGGCTCTTTCAGCTTGTAGAGAAAACGATGTTTTTTCTACAAGCTTTTTTTGTTTCTTTAGATGCTTATTGTATTTTAGATACA